>JASBRL010000137.1 GCA_030149475.1 Marinobacter sp. | reverse complement strand
CAAACCAGTTATAATCGGGCTCACAACGCGCATTGCATTGCAATGCCCTACCCTTCGATTTCCGAGTTACTTCATGTCAATAGAGTCCTTTGCCGATCTCGGCCTTGATCCGGCTGTTCTGGAAGCCGTCGCTGCTGTCGGTTATGAAACGCCCTCACCCATTCAGGCCCAGGCCATTCCGGTACTGCTGGAAGGCGACAACCTGCTGGGTACTGCGCAAACCGGCACCGGCAAAACCGCAGCGTTTGCCTTGCCGCTGTTAAGCCGGATTGATCACCAGGCCCGCGAACCACAGATTCTGGTACTGACTCCAACCCGGGAACTGGCGATACAGGTGGCCGAGGCATTCTCCACCTACGCCAGCAAAATCAAAGGGTTCCAGGTTTTGCCGATCTATGGCGGCCAGGATTTCTATCCTCAGCTGAAAGCGCTGAAACGGGGCGCGCAGGTGATCGTCGGGACCCCCGGTCGGACACTGGACCACCTCCGTCGCGGCACCCTGAAGCTGGACTCGATCAAGGCTCTGGTGCTCGACGAAGCCGACGAAATGCTGCGTATGGGCTTTATTGACGATGTGGAAGCGATTCTGGCAACGACACCGCCTGACTGCCAGCGCGCCCTGTTCTCGGCCACCATGCCGGGGCCGATCCGCAAGGTGGCGCAGACTTATCTGAGCAACGCCAAAGAAGTCAAAATTGAAAACCAGACCAAAACTGTCTCCCGCACCGCGCAATATGTGCTGCCGGTATACGCCGAACGCAAGCTGGATGCGCTGACGCGGATTCTGGAAGTGGAGCCGTTCGACGCCACCATCATTTTTGTGCGAACCAAGGCGGAAACCACGTTACTGGCAGACAAACTCAGCGCACGCGGGCACGCTGTCGCGCCGCTGAACGGCGACCTGAACCAGCGCCAGCGTGAGCTGACGGTGGAAGACCTGAAAAATGGCAAGAAGGATATCGTGATTGCCACCGACGTCGCGGCTCGCGGCCTCGACGTTCCGCGGATTACTCACGTCATCAACTACGACGTACCCTACGACACCGAAGCCTATATTCACCGCATCGGTCGTACCGGCCGTGCCGGCCGCGAAGGCAAGGCCATTCTGCTGGTTACGCCACGGGAGCGAAGCTGGCTGAGAACCCTGGAGCGTGCAACCAACTCGCCCATGGAATCCTATCAGCTGCCGTCACCGACTGATCTGCTGAAATTGCGCGAAGACCAGTTCGAGGCGCAGTTGCTGGCGTTTGCGGACGACGACAAACGTGACAAGGCGGTGGTTCTGCTGAACGGCATTGCCGAACGTCACAACCTGGACATCGCATCCCTGGCGGGCGCTCTTGCCTGCTGGATGGAGAGCGCCCAACCGGGCTCACTGCCCCTGGAACAACCGTCCGCACTGCCGATACCGTCACCGGAACGCCGCGGGCGCGATAACCGGGGCGGCAAGCCCGGCGAGCGTCGTGGATTCAAGCCCGGGTTCAAGAAAGGACCGCCTGGCAAAGGTCGCTCAGGTCCTCCGGGCAAGGGCGGAAAAGGCGGCGGCAAACCACCCGGTAAACGGCCTGCCCGTCAGGCAGACGGCAAGCGCTGACAGACAACGAAACTGTAGTCATAAGGATTATTATCGGACGCGGAGAAATCCTCCCGTCCGAGTTCTTCCCACTCGTCCCAGTTCACTTCCGGAAAAAAGGCATCTCCGTCGACTTCGGCGTGTACCTGGGTGATGTAAATCCGGTCTACCAGCGGTAATACTTCGGCGTAGATCTGCCCACCACCGATGATCATCACTTCGTCCCCACCTTCAATCTCGGCCTGCGCTTCGGCTTTGACCAATGCCTCTTCCAATGACTTTGCTGCAACCGTTCCGGCGGGCGCTTGCCATTCCGGATTCTGTGAAATCACCACGTTCATCCGTCCTGGCAACGGTCTGCCGATGGAGTCCCAGGTTTTCCTGCCCATGATGATGGGTTTTCCCATTGTGGCCTGCTTGAAGTACCTGAGATCGCCTGGGAGGTGCCACGGCAGCTTGTTATTTCGGCCGATGACGCGATTGCGGGACATGGCCACTATTAGAGCTTTTCTCATTGTTTGCCCTCTTGCCTGGGAGCTCGAATTCCGGGGCCTATGACTCTTTGGGACTGTCAGAGATCAAATAGCAATAGGTGCCTTAATCCCGGGGAAAGGGTCATACCCGTCAAACTCGAAATCCTCCAATTCGTACTCGAAGATCGATGAAGGTTTCCGCTTGATCGCCAGTTGGGGCAACGCCCGTGGCTCCCGCTTCAGTTGCTCGAACACGATATCGTCGGTCAGGTGGTTCTGGTAAAGGTGACAATCACCAAAGGTATGGACGAACTCACCCACGTCCAGATCGCATTGCTGGGCAATCATATGGGTCAGTAGCGCGTAGGAGGCGATGTTAAACGGCACACCCAGGAAAAGATCCGCGCTGCGCTGATAGAGCTGACAGGAGAGTTTGCCATTGGCCACATAGAACTGGAACAGGCAGTGGCACGGAGCCAGCGCCATGCGGCCAGCTTCAGCATTCGCCTGCGGCGACAGGGACTCGTCCGGCAACTGGGCGGGATTCCAGGCGGACACAATCAGCCTGCGCGAGTCGGGTTTGCGACGGATCTGGTCAATCACCTCGCTGATCTGGTCAATTACGCCCCCGTCCGGGCACTCCCAGCTACGCCACTGTTTGCCGTAAATCGGCCCCAGATCACCATTCTCCAGTGCCCACTCGTTCCAGATACTGACCTTACGCTCCTGGAGCCAACGATTGTCCGTCGAACCCCGCAGAAACCAGAGCAACTCGTAGATAATGCTGCGCAGGTGGACCTTTTTAGTGGTCACCAACGGAAAGCCCCGGGCGAGATCAAACCGCAGCTGACGACCGAACACCGAGCGGGTGCCTACACCCGTTCGATCACCGCGATCCGTGCCGTTGTCAACGATGTCCTGCATCAACTCCAGGTAGGCCTTCATGCGCGCTGTCTCCTATAGGCCACGAGGATCAACACCACACCCGCAATAATCATCGGGAAGGACAGGACCTGTCCCATCGTCAGCCAGTGCCAGGCCAGATAGCCCAGTTGCGGGTCCGGCTGACGGACAAATTCAACCAGAAACCGGAACGACCCGTAAAGCGCCAGAAACAGGCCACTAACCGCCATTCGCGGCCGCTCGCGGGAGGAGAACCACCACAGCAGAATAAACAGGGTGACGCCCTCCAGGCCAAACTGGTAAAGCTGGGAGGGATGCCGCGCCAGGCTATCCGGCGCATTGGGAAAAACCATGGCCCAGGGCACGTCCGTGGGTTTTCCCCAGAGCTCCCCGTTGATGAAATTGCCGATACGGCCAGCACCCAGGCCGACCGGCACCAGCGGGGCGACAAAATCGGCAATTTCGAAGAAGCTGCGGTCCACCTTGCGACAGAACCAGAACATCGCCAGCATGACACCCAGAAGGCCGCCGTGGAAGGACATACCCCCTTCCCAGACCTTGAACAGCCAGAGGGGGTTGGCAAGAAACAGATCAAAATTATAGAAAATGACGTAGCCGAACCGGCCACCCAGGATAACCCCGAGGGCAATATAGAACAGCATATCGCCCATCTGCTCTTCGTTAATCGGCGCCCAGGGCTTGCGGGTCCGCAACCGGCCAAGCCACCAGCCCACCAGAAATCCGACCAGATAGGTAATACCGTACCAGTGCACTTTCAGGGGGCCCAGTGACAGGGCGACCGGGTCTATATTGGGATAGCGAATCATTGATGGGCCTCAGTCTCAGGTCAGAAAACGTATGCCAATGACGATCAGCAGGATCGCGAAAATGCGTTTCAACAGCCGGCCATCCAACCGGTGTGCCAGTTCGGCACCGAAGCGGGCGAAGACGACGCTGGTCAGGGTTACGCCCAATAAGGCGGGCAGATAGACAAAACCCGCGCTATAAGCAGGCAACGCCGCATTTTGCCATCCGGTCGCCACATTGGTCAGAGCGCCGGCCACCGCAATCGGCAGCCCACAGGCTGCCGAGGTGCCAATTGCCTGCTGCATGCGAACATTACACCAGCTCAGGAACGGCACTGTGAGGGTACCACCGCCAATACCAAAAATCGCCGAGGCCCAGCCGATTCCGGACCCGGCCAGACCCAGCCCGAACAGCCCGGGGACGTCCCGGCCCGGCCGTGGGTTGGCCTGGAACAGCATCTTGAGGCCCATGGCCACCACAAACACGCCAATAATCAGTTGCAGGGCGGCCCCGCTGAGCAGAGAAGCAGTCCAGGCGCCCAGGGCTGCGCCGACAATAATGCCGACCATCATGGGGCGGAACAGATCCCATCTCACCGCTTTTTTGACATGGTGAGACCGGATTGAACTAAGGGACGTAAACACAATGGTTGCCAGCGATGTTCCCACAGCCAGGTGAGCGGCCACCTCAGAGCTGACCTGCTGCATCTCAAATCCGAAGATCAGCACCGGCACAATGACCAGACCACCGCCGATACCAAAGAGACCTGCCAGAGTGCCCGCCACCGTGCCGACCACGAGATAGAGTGCGAAACCGATGGCGAGCGTCATGGAACCTCGAAGCCGTGATGAAAAAACGAGGCTGGTATGATACACAACCACGGCCAGGATTATTACCATTCTGACCCACTCGACAACCGAGACAACGCTATGTGCCTGATCCTGTTTGCCATCAACCGGCATCCCCACTTCAAACTGGTGGTTGCGGCCAATCGCGACGAATTTTTCCAGCGCCCGACCACTGCCATGCACTGGTGGCCTGACCGGAATATCCTGGCCGGCCAGGATCAGATGTCGGGCGGTACCTGGCTGGCGATTACACCGGAGGGTACTGTGAGCGCCGTCACCAATGTCCGGGAGGGCCGTCCGGCGGACGGCCGCTCTTCTCGCGGTGAATTGCCATTGCGCGCGCTGACCGAGCCGGAAGCCCACCTGGCAGCCAGCCTGTCCCGGGACAGCGAGCGTTACGCAGGGTTTAATCTGATTCACCTGACGACCGACTCAGGCTGGCATTTCAGCAACCGTGATACCCACCCGGGGCGATATCTGCACCGGGGCCTGTACGGTCTGAGCAACCACCTGTTGCAGTCACCCTGGCCCAAACTGGTGCGGGCAAGACAGACTCTGCACCAACGGTTGGCCAATACCGATAACGATGCCGATACCCTTCACCGGCAACTACTGAGCGCACTTCAGGACCCCACACCGGCTCCCGACGACAGTCTCCCGGACACCGGCGTCGATCTGGCAACCGAACGCTTCCTGTCGTCACCGTTTATTGCCGGCGACGACTACGGCACCCGGGCCTCCACCATCGTCACTGTGGATCACCAGGGTGTCATTCAGGTTACCGAGCAAAACTGGGAGCCCGGGGCAAAGACTGGTCAGCGACAGCACTTCCAGTGGCAACGGGACAGCGGTCGGGCCGGGGACTGAGTAGCGTAACAGCGGGATACGGACAGCGATGAAACTGGCGGTCTGATTACGCCAAAGGCTCTGATATACTCTCCCCATCCTGAAAATCGTCGGAGTGCCCATTCATGGCCGATCAAGCAAGCACCCCATCCATCGCCGACTTTGAAAAGTCACTCAACGAACTGGAAGGGCTGGTACGTGACCTGGAACAGGGCGAACTGTCGCTTGAAGAGTCCCTGAGCGCCTTTGAGCGAGGTGTAAAACTGACCCGCGAGTGCCAACAGGCACTGAAATCGGCTGAACAGCGGGTCGAACAGCTGATACAACAGGCGGACGGGAGCGTTGTTGCCCGCCCGTTCCATGCCGATGAGGCCGACGATGTCTGATGCGGTGATTACCGACCCCGTGTTTTCCGATACCGGCCGGGCACGCATCGACCAGGCACTGAAAGACCGGCTGGCCGACGCCGGGAATCAAGCACCGTCACTGCACGCGGCAATGCGCTACAGCGTGCTCGGAGGCGGCAAGCGCATCCGCCCGGCCCTGTGTATGGGCGCAGCACTGGCGGTTGGTGGCGATGATCGTCGGGCACTGGTTCCTGCATGCACGGTGGAACTGATCCACGCCTACTCCCTGATCCACGACGATCTGCCAGCGATGGATGATGACGAACTCAGGCGCGGCCGGCCAACAACCCATATTGCCTTTGACGAAGCCACCGCCATACTCGCCGGAGATGCCTTGCAGGCGCTGGCATTCCAGTGGCTGAGCGAGGCTCCGGGGCTGTCCGCCGGGGTGCGGCTACAAATGGTGAATGAGTTGGCCAGAGCAAGCGGCTCCCGGGGCATGGTCGGCGGCCAGGCCATTGATCTGGCGGCGGTCGGGCAGACACTGACTCTGGAAGCACTGGAAGTCATGCATCGCCACAAAACCGGCGCGTTGATTGAAGCGAGTGTCAAGCTCGGGGCACTGACCGCGGATCATCCGGACGACTCGCAACTGGCTGGCCTGACCGGGTATGCGCAGGCGCTGGGGCTGGCGTTCCAGGTTCAGGATGACCTTCTGGATATTGAGGGAACGACGGACGAGATAGGCAAACCTCACGGTTCCGACGAGGCACGGGCCAAACCAACCTACCCGGCCCTGCTGGGTGTCGCCGGAGCCCGCAAACACCTCGACACCCTGCTCGACACCGCGCTGCGGAGCCTCAGTATTTTCGGGCGTGAGGCAGATGCACTCAGAACCATGGCCAGCTTCGTGGTTTCGCGACGATACTGACCCGAAACCTTACCGTTCGCCAACCGGTATAAACCGGGGGCGCTGATCCTTTATACTACTGTCTCGTGACATTGACGACGAATACTCTGGAAAAGACCCAAGCGGATGCAGGACACTTACGTATTCAAGGAAATCCCGTCACAGCGGCCCAACACGCCCCTGCTGGACCGGGTCGACACACCCGACCAGCTACGCCTGCTGGACGCGGAGCAGTTGCCACAACTGGCAAGAGAGCTGCGCGCGTTCCTGCTATGGTCGGTTGGCCAGACCGGCGGCCACTTCGGTGCCGGCCTTGGTGTCCTGGAACTGACCGTTGCCCTGCACTACATTTTCAATACCCCGGAGGACAGGCTGGTGTGGGATGTGGGTCATCAGGCCTACCCCCACAAAATACTGACGGGGCGCCGTGAAAAGATGGGCACCATCCGCAAAAAGGGCGGACTGGCAGGCTTTCCCAAGCGTGCCGAGAGCGACTACGACACCTTCGGAGTCGGACATTCCAGCACCTCGCTCAGCGCTGCACTGGGCATGGCGATCACCTCTCGGATGCAGAATGCCCACCGGAAAAGTATTGCGGTAATCGGGGACGGGGCCATGACTGCCGGCATGGCGTTTGAGGCACTGAATCACGCCGGTCATATCCGGGCGGACCTGCTGGTCATCCTCAACGACAATGACATGTCCATTTCCCACAACGTCGGTGGGCTCTCCAATTATTTTGCCAAACTGCTGGCCAGCCGGACCTACAATCAGGTCCGGGACAGCAGCAAACGGGCTCTGCAGGCAACGCCGAACCTGATGGCGCTGGCCAAAAAGACCGAAGAGCACTTCAAGGGCATGATCTCCCCGGGCACACTGTTTGAAGAACTGGGGTTCAACTACATCGGTCCGATTGACGGGCATGACCTGCCTTTGCTTCTGGAAACCCTCAACAACATCAGGGCATTGGACGGCCCCCAGTTCCTGCATATCATCACGAAAAAGGGCAAAGGGTTTGAGCCGGCTGAAGCCGACCCGATTGGCTATCACGCAATCAACAAGATTGAACCGGCACTTCCCAAACGGCCGGCCCCGGTGGCCAGCAAGCCGAAACGTCCCAAGTATGCCAACGTTTTCGGGCAGTGGCTGTGCGACACCGCCGAGCAGGATGAGCGGGTGGTTGGCATTACACCGGCAATGTGCGAAGGCTCAGACCTGGTTGCCTTTGCCCGCCGTTTCCCGGATCGTTATTACGATGTTGCGATTGCCGAGCAGCATGCTGTCACACTCGCCGCCGGCCTCGCCTGCGACGGCAGCAAACCGGTAGTCGCTATCTATTCAACTTTCCTGCAGCGCGCTTACGACCAGTTGATTCACGACGTCGCCATTCAGAATCTGGACGTCCTGTTTGCCATAGACCGGGCTGGACTGGTCGGTGCGGATGGGCCAACCCATGCCGGAGCCTTCGACCTGAGTTATCTCCGGTGTATTCCCAATCTGCTGGTCATGGCACCATCCGATGAAAACGAAACCCGACGTCTGCTGCAAACCGGGCTACTTCATCCCGGTCCGGCGGCGGTTCGCTATCCTCGTGGCACCGGACCTGGCGTCAATATTGACCCGGACCTGAACCCGCTGCCTGTTGGCGTGGGCCGGCGGATGCGCACAGGCTCGGGTATCGCCATCCTCAATTTCGGTGCCCGGCTCGGGGCGGTACAGGAGGCCGCTGATGCGCTGGGAGCGACCGTCGCTGATATGCGCTTCGTCAAGCCGCTCGATATCGAGCTGATTCTGGATCTGGCGGCGTCACACGAACTGCTGGTAACGGTGGAAGAGAACGCGGTCGCAGGCGGTGCGGGCAGTGCCGTCAGTGAGTGTCTGAATGCCCAGGGCCTGATTCAGCCTCTGCTCAACCTGGGCTTGCCGGACTCCTTCATCGATCACGGCACGCCCGAGGAGCTGCTCACAGAATGCGGTCTGGACGCAGCAGGCATTCAGCGACGCATTACGCAGCGGTGGGAGCAAATGGCCAGCAGTCAGACTCTCAAGGCCATGCCCTGACGCCACGCCTGCTTTCTAACCTGCTGCGATAATACCAGTGCCCCTTAGCTGCGGCTCAGCTTTCAGGATCATCATCCTGATGGGTTTCAAGCCAGTGACCAAGCTTGCTCTGCTTGGTATCCAGGTAATGCTCGTTGTGCGGATTACGTCCCGCGTGCAACGGCACCCGCTCGGCAATCTCGATGCCGTAGGACTCCAGCGCTGCGACCTTGCGAGGATTGTTGGTCATCAATCGCAGGCTGTGGATACCCAGGTGGCCGAGCATATCCTTGCACATGCTGTAATCCCGCAGGTCCGCGGCAAACCCCAACTGTTCGTTCGCTTCCACGGTATCTGCGCCCTGATCCTGCAAGTGGTAGGCCCGGATTTTATTGAGCAGGCCGATGCCACGGCCTTCCTGACGCAGGTACATGAGCACGCCACGACCTTCCCGCGCGATGCTGCGCAGCGCCTCTTCCAGTTGGTAACCGCAGTCACAGCGCATACTGTAGAGCGCGTCGCCAGTCAGACACTCGGAATGAGTACGGGCCAGCATCGGCTCCGGGCTGTCCAAGGCGCCCAGTGTCAGCACCACATGCTCCTTGCCAGTGCCGACTTCTTCGAACCCATGCATGTCAAACACACCAAACGGTGTTGGCAACCGGCAGGTCTGGACGTAACGAACGACCACAGCATTCCCTCATATCAAATCAGTAGGCGGCGCATTTTAGCAGAACCAGACCGCCGGGCGTAGCGTGATTGCCCTGCGGAAAAAAGCTGGAGGAGTGATTCAGGCACCACGCCATACAGGCAAGACAATCGTTTGGGGCATGCTCGGTAGCAAAACCAGGAACCTCTAACCGGGAACCTCTAACCGCCGGTCGCGTTCATGAAGCGCAGGATCTGGGGCGGCTCGTCGTGACTGAAGTGATGCTTTTCAGGCTTGATCGCCATGGAGGCATGCAGGGCTGCCCGCACCCGCTCATCCACCGACCGATCGTCCCGGGGACCATCACGCAATACGGCTCTCAGATCCATCGAGTGCTCATTGCCTAGACAAAGCAGCAGGCGTCCCTCAGTGGTTACCCTCACCCGGTTGCAGTCGCCGCAAAAGTTGTGGCTGTGAGGCGAAATAAAGCCGATCCGGCCGGGGTGGCCAGGAATACGATAGTAACGTGAGGGACCTCCGGTATCATCACCAACCGACTCCAGCACATACTCATCACGAATAGCTTCGCGAATATCATCGCTGGAGAAAAACGCCTCGGCGCGATCGTGCTCAGTGATCACCCCCAGGGGCATTTCTTCGATAAAACTCAGATCCAGTTGATGGTTTAACGCATATCGCACCAGCGGCAGGATCTCGTCATCATTGCGCCCCTTGAGCACAACGACATTCAGTTTGGTATGCTCGAACCCCGCTGCACGGGCGGCATCGATCCCCGCCAGCACTTTGCTGAGCTGGCCGGTCCGGGTCAACTCGTGGAACCGCTCATGGTCCAGGCTGTCGAGACTGATGTTCAGCCGATCCAGGCCGGCCTGACGCAGCGGTTCGGCCAGTTCCTGCAACCGACTGCCATTGGTGGTCATGCACAGTTCCTGCAACCCCGGCAACTGACTGATGGACCCGACCAGATCCACCACGCCCGAACGAACCAGCGGCTCACCGCCGGTCAACCGGATTTTAGTGACACCGCAGGCAACCAGATTCCGGGCCAGGACCGCAATCTCCTCCAGCGACAGAATTTCCGAGCGAGGCATAAAGGTCATGTCTTCCGCCATGCAGTAGACACACCGGAAATCACACCGGTCAGTCACAGAAATCCTGACGTAGGTAATCTGGCGACCAAAGTTGTCTATCAGCACAGATTCAGGGTTCTTTTCCAACATACTCATCACGCTACCTGCCAGTGCCCACTGCGACCACCTTTTTTCTCAAGCAGCCGGACACCGTCAATGACCATTCCCCTGTCAACGGCTTTGCACATGTCGTACAGGGTCAGCGCCGCCACACTGGCGGCGGTCAGGGCCTCCATTTCCACCCCGGTCTGCCCGGTCAGCTTACAGCGGGTTTCAATGTGGATCGACGCAGGATCGTCGACGGGCGTCAGCGTCACGCTCACCGAACTGAGGTTGAGCGCGTGGCACAGCGGAATAAGATCGTGGGTTTTTTTGGCCGCCATAATGCCGGCAATACGGGACACCGCCAGCACATCACCTTTGGGGTGCTGACCATCGACGATCATCGCCAGCGTTGTGGCCTCCAAACGGATGGTCGCCTCAGCGCGGGCCTCGCGGACCGTCTGATCTTTAGCCGACACATCCACCATGCGGGCAGCGCCCTGTTTATCCAGGTGAGTCAATTCGCTCACAAATACTCCTGATGAATCACTTTCAACCAGCATACCAGAAACCCGCTCACCACCAGCAACCAATACCGGCAACACCCTGGGCACCCTGGCTCACCGCCAGGGATTGATCAGTAAATCCCAGTCCGCCCAGGGCGTAGACAGGCATGGTCGCCTGCGCCGCGAGCGCTTCGAAGCCTGACCAGCCAAGCACAGGTACGCCCGGATGGCTTGCGGTAGGGTGAACCGGACCCAGGGTTGCGAAATCGGCATCCAGCCGGGCCGCCTGAGTCAGCTGTTCCTGGTCGTGGCAGGACACGGCTAGCAGGCAATCCCCAGGCACCGGTCGCGTGCCCAGTGCCGCCGCAAGGCGCCACGGAAGATGGAGACCATCCGCTGGTGCACTGTCCAGTACAGAAGGATCTCCGTGCAGGATCAACCGGGCCCCGCTGTGTCGGCACAGATCACCCGCCGCCACCGCGAAACGACCGTACTCCGACGGTTCAAGCCATGGCGCCCGCAACAGAACCATCGCGGGGCAGTGGTAGGTCAACTGTCGTTGCAACCGGATGATACCCGCTTCAACTGTCGCGCACGGGCCGGTAATGCAATAGGCCGGAGGCAGGGTGAGTGCGCGAAGAATGGCATGGTTGGCCGCCGGGAAATCCGCCGCCCGCAGGGTGCGGACATCGCACCAGTCCACCCATTGACCTTCCAGTCCGCGCGGCGTTCCCCTCACATCGCTGGTTTGCCAGACATCCAGCAATACCTGTTTGTCGCCATAATCATGGCGAATCACTATCAGCGGCTGCAAACGCTCCGGATCAAGCTGAAGATCTGTTTCCTCGGCGATTTCCCGGACCAGAGCCCGCTGCACGGATTCTCCCGGCTCGACTTTGCCACCGGGAAACTCCAGCAGCCCCCCCTGATGAAGATGACCGGGGCGCCTGGCCACCAGAACCCGCTTATCGCGACGGATTACGGCGACCGCCACATGCACGACCGTCACAACGTCAGGTCCTGTATTCGGCGTTGATGGTCACGTAGTCGTGGGAAAAATCACAGGTCCAGACCCGCTCCCGAACCGTGCCCCGGTTAAGGTGCACGCCAAGGGTGATCTCCGCCTGATCCATCACGGCCTGGCCTTTTTCTTCGCTGTAGTCCGGCGCACGCCCACCGTCCCGGACCAGACAGACGTCGTTCAGCGTCAGGGTGAGCGCTCGGAGGTCAAGATCCGGCACACCAGCACGCCCTACCGCCGCCAGTATCCGGCCCCAGTTGGGATCGGACGCGTACAGGGCGGTTTTTACCAGCGGAGAATGGGCGACCGTGTAGGCAACATCCAACGCCTCGGCGTGAGTCGCCGCGCCACTCACGTCGATCGTAATGAACTTGGTAGCGCCTTCTCCATCACGGACAATGGCGTGAGCCAGAGTCATGTAAATCTCACGCAGGGCGTCGGTCAGTGCCGGCAGACAAGGGCTGTTCGGGCCGATCTCATCGCCACCGGCCGCACCGGTTGCCATCAGCATACAGGCGTCGTTGGTCGAGGTATCCCCATCGATGGTAATTCGGTTGAAAGAGACCTCACCCAACTCCGAGGCAAGACTCTGTAAAACCGCTGGTGCGATCGGGGCGTCGGTGGCAATAAAACCAAGCATGGTGGCCATGTTCGGGCGAATCATCCCCGCGCCCTTGCTGATGCCCGAAATAGTGACCAGGCGACCGTCCAGTTCAAGCTGGCGCGTTGCACCTTTGGGCAGGGTGTCGGTCGTCATGATGCCCCGGGCCGCATCGGCCCAGTTGTTGTCCGCCAGCGCCGACAGAGCATCGGGCAACACCGGAACAATCTTATTGACCGGTAACGGCTCACCGATCACCCCGGTGGAGAACGGCAGCACCTCGGTTTCGGTGACCCCCGCAGCCTCGGCCAGCGCGGCGCAGCAGGCCCGTGCATCGATCAACCCGCGATCACCTGTGCCCGCATTGGCGTTGCCGGTATTGATCAGCAGGTAGCGGGGAGCACCTGAACTCAGGTGTTTACGACACAGCGTCACCGGCGCAGCACAGAACTGGTTGCGGGTAAATATACCGGCCACCCGGCTGCCCGCTGCCAGTTCGAACACCACCACGTCTTTTCGCCCGGGCTTTTTGATGCCGGCACTGGCAATACCTATCCGGAGCCCTGCGACGGGAAAAAATTCCGGTAACGGCCCCAACCCTACCGCCATCCTGTCTCTCCTTTTGATGTCATGGGACTCGGCGGCAGCACTTATTGAACAGCCCGCCGACGACTAAAAAACCCGCGGCCCGGAGTTTCAGGCTGCGGGCTCTGCGAAACGAACGCTTCGGGCACCTTACAGTCAATGTCCCGGTCAACTCACCTTGCCATGACATTGCTTGTATTTCTTACCTGACCCGCAGGGACAGGGCTCATTGCGCCCGACCTTCCGCTCCTGGCGTACAAAGGTTTCCGGGATGGCGTTCTGCTCGGCGTCCCCGGGTCCGTTCGCGGTGCCAGCCTCACCGGCAGCGCTGGTCTGCTCGTGCTGCAGGTTGGCCGCCGCAAGCTGACGCTCGAGTTCCGCCTTGCGGCGGCGTTCTACTTCGTCCATTTCTTCCTGGGTCTGGACCTTCACATGACAGAGTACACGGGTAACATCCCGCTTCATGGTATCGAGCATGTCTTCAAACAGGTTGAAGGCCTCCCGTTTGTATTCCTGCTTCGGGTTCTTCTGCGCATACCCACGCAGATGGATGCCACGGCGCAGATGGTCCATGTTCGACAGGTGCTCTTTCCACAGCGTATCCATAACCTGCAGGAAGACCTGTTTCTCGAAATTTCGCATGGGTTCGGCGCCAACGACGTCTTCCTTGCGTTCGTACGCCGTCACCACCTCGTCCAGAATTCGCTGGCGCAGGGTTTCCTCAAACAGTTGGTTGTCTTCATCCAGCCACTGCTGAACCGGCAGATCAATCGCCAGCTCCGACTGGAGCTGTGCCTCAAGTCCGGCAATATCCCACTGTTCAGCCATGCTCTGCGGCGGGATGAACTCGCTGATAACCGAATCGACAACATCGGCCCGAATGGTCGTGACCATGTCGGAAATGTCGTCCGAGGACATCACTTCATTGCGTTGCTCATAGATCACCGTACGCTGATCATTGGCGACGTCATCGTATTCCAGCAACGTCTTCCGCATGTCAAAGTTGCGCCCTTCAACCTTGCGCTGTGATTTTTCAATGGCGTTGGTGACCATGCGATGCTCGATGGCCTCGCCTTTTTTCATGCCCATGGCCTGCATGATGTTTTTCACCCGATCCGGCGCAAAAATCCGCATCAGGTTATCTTCCAGAGACAGGAAAAAGCGGGAAGACCCCGGATCGCCCTGACGGCCGGCACGCCCCCGTAGCTGGTTATCAATACGACGGGATTCGTGACGCTCGGTCCCCACGATGTGGAGGCCGCCGGCTTCCAGCACCTGATTGTGGCGTTCGGTCCAGGCCGCCTTGATCCTGGCGACCGTTTCCTCATCGGGGCTGTCCAGGGCCGCTACCTCGTGCTCCCAGTTGCCCCCGAGTACAATGTCCGTGCCCCGGCCGGCCATATTGGTCGCGATGGTGACTGCGCCAGGGCTACCCGCCTGGGCAATCACCTGGGCTTCGCTTTCATGCTGTTTGGCGTTCAGTATCTTGTGCTCAATTTTGACCTTGTTGAGCAGCATCGACAGCAGTTCGGACGCCTCGATGGACGCGGTACCTACCAGGATCGGCCGGCCCTCTGCAGTTACGTCCTTGATCTCGTCAATGATGGCGTGGAATTTCTCTTCCTGGGTCAGGTAGATCAGGTCGTTGTAATCAATGCGCTGGATCGGTTTGTTCGGCGGGATAACCACGACGTCCAGCCCGTAAATCTGGCGGAACTCGAAGGCTTCGGTGTCGGCGGTGCCGGTCATACCAGCGAGCTTGTCGTATAGACGGAAGTAGTTCTGGAATGTTGTAGAGGCCAGAGTCTGACTCTCGGCCTGAATGTTGACTTTTTCCTTTGCTTCAATCGCCTGGTGCAGGCCTTCGCTCCAGCGCCGGCCGGGCATCGTACGACCCGTGTGTTCGTCAACGATCACCACCTGGTCGCTCTGCACGATGTAATCGACATCCTTCTGAAACAGATGATGGGCGCGCAGGGCAGAATGCACGTGATGCAGCAGGCTCAGATTGGTGGCGGAATAGAGATTCTCACCCTCTTCCAGCAACCCGCGCTCGGCCAGCAACCGTTCGACTTTTTCATGGCCCGCCTCAGTCAGTTCAACCTGACGGGTTTTTTCGTCCACCGTGAAATCACCGTCGGGCTCCCCCTCTTCGGGCATTTCACCTTTCTCAAGATTCGGCACCAGCTCATTCACCTCCCGGTACATGCGGGAGCTGTCTTCAGCAGCACCGGAGATAATCAGCGGCGTCCTGGCCTCATCAATCAGGATCGAGTCGACTTCGTCCACAATCGCATAGTTCAGGCCGCGCTGGACTTTGTCGGCGGTACTGAACGCCATATTGTCGCGCAGGTAATCGAAGCCGAATTCGTTGTTGGTACCGTAGGTAATGTCGGCACTATAGGCCGCACGTTTTTCTTCCGGTGACTGACCAGCGACAATGACGCCAACCTGCAGCCCGAGAAAACGGTAGAGCTTGCCCATCCACTCCGCGTCCCGGCTTGCCAGATAGTCGTTCACTGTCACCACATGAACACCTTTGCCGCCCAGTGCGTTGAGATAGACCGCGGCGGTTGCCACCAGGGTTTTACCCTCACCGGTCTTCATCTCGGCAATGTGACCTTCATGAAGCGTAATCCCGCCGATCAACTGCACGTCGAAATGACGCATACCCATGGCGCGGCGACTGGCCTCGCGGACGGTCGCAAACGCTTCAGGCAGCAACTGATCCAGGGTTTCTCCCTCGTCAAGCCGACGACGGAACTCTAAGGTTTTCCCTTGCAACTCCACATCCGGCAATCCACCGACCGCTTCTTCAAGCTCGTTGATTCGCGCAACCACTTTCCGCATTCGCTTGATTTCGCGAGCGTTTTTACTGCCGAACATTTTCGTTGCAAGCTTTGTGAACATAGACCACTGCTTCTCTGGTTAACGGAGAGCGTTCCGTTTCTACAAACGGACGCACGGTCCCGGACAGGCGCACTGAACAGACACTGGATATTGGCCCGACGTTTCACCCGCTCCGCTGAAGACGGCATTCTAACCCTATTTAACGGAAGGACAAAAGGAGACCCCGTACACTGGCGACATTCCCGGGCATAGCCGGGGCTTTGCTGTGTATCAGCCGTGCAAACCCGCCAGACGTCCAGCTCCGGGGAAGCGGTGAACAGCCAGGAGCGTCACGGAAGTGCCTGCGTCATGTCCGCAGGCTTTGGTACGACCTGAACGTGCTGCATCAGGGGTGCGCTCGCCAGTAAGAGCCTCGCCTTTCCCGGCGGGGCGCCGGCAATCGATCAGCGCTTCCTTAACGACTGGCGCGCTGGATATATTTTTCCGGGTTCAGGCTACGGTCATTACGGCGCACTTCAAAATGCACGTGGGGGCCGGTGGAACGACCGGTACTGCCCATCAACCCGATAACCTGCCCCTTCTGAACGACATCGCCGACGGACACCTTGACCGCCTTGTTGTGGCCGTAACGGGTCGTCAGGCCATCACCATGATCAATTTCCACGAGATTACCGTAGCCACTGCGCTTACCAGCCCAGGTCACAACACCGGCGGCTACCGCAATTACATCGCTGCCTTCTTTGCCCGCAAGGTCAACGCCATCGTGCCAGGCACGGCGCCCGGTGAAGGGATCCGAACGATAACCATAGTGAGAAGACAGCCAACCCCAGGTGATTGGTCGGCCGGCCACAAACCGATCATCTTCGATTTTTTTACGGGACATAAGACTATCCAGCAGTCTTAGCTGTTTCTCGCGGTCATCCAGTTGTGCGCTGAGCTGATCGATCATTTGCGACAGTTCGGGCGCCGAGAACGAATCGCCATCCAGAGCATCCTGTGGTCCACCGACAGCCGCAGGCTGATCGAAGTTGAATTCATCACTGGCGACCAATCCCGAGTCGATAAAGCGCTGCCCCAGAGCATCCAGGCGCAGCAGGCGACCCTGCATCTGTCCCAGCCGCAGGGTCAGAGCATCTATCTGCTGTCGGCTGGTTTCACTGAGGCGGCCCAGTTGCAAGCGCTGGTCGTTAATCCGTGACTGCCACTGCCGGATAACGGTGGAGTCCACCAGAGCGGGTTGTTCCGTCGCCAGGGTACCGGGAGCAAAGCGGTAGCCCAGCCATGCCGACCCGGCCGCTATGGCCAGGACCGTAACGACCAGCGCGATCGCGGTGGACGCGTTGAGCGCAACAACGCGGGACTGGCCGTGCTTTTTCCCCACAAAGATAATGTTCATAGAGCGATCTGGATTCATAGGAAAGTCGCACCATCCATCCCTGATTGTGCACCTCTCGTTAACCGACTGATCCTGCAAGTCATCCATCACCGGATTGCGGGTTTTGCTCCCGACAACTCAATCCAGGCAGCATGTCAAATCAGGGAACCTTTGATCAGGATTCCTCAGATATGCAGTCAGGCGGGCCATCGACGCACATCACTACCGGCGACATGGACATTCACCCGAGTGCAAGGTAAAAAGAGTGTAATACAGGCATGACCGATAAACCGTGCCGAAGTGTAACCAATCGTAACCCGTCGAGTCGAGTTTCCCCTCAGTCATGAAAAAGAAATCCGGACTCAGTCTACGCTCCGACGATGCCACCCAGGCACCGACACTGCGACAGTTGCTGGCTCGCGCGGAGGCCCATCAGGACGCCGAGCGTCATCTTCTCAGGTGTCTGCCGGACAAGCTCCGTCGGGGCGTCCGCTTCGTCTCCGTCCATGACGGTGACCTGACCCTGAGCGCCGACTCGTCAGCCGTGGCCAGTCAGCTCAGACTGCGCCAGCATGACCTTATGGCAAGCATCAGGAAGGAGGAACTGTTCCACTTTGTCTGGCGGCTCAAGGTGAAAGTCACTCCGCCACGATTCAGCGAGCGTCCCGCCCTGGCGCGCGTACCGCTCAGCAACGAAAATGCCCGACTCCTCGAAGAGGAAGCCGGGCACACGAAGGATAAAAACTTACGCGAGGTTCTCGAAAAACTCGCTAGCCACGTCCGGACCTGAGGCGTCCCGCCTCAGGCCTCAGCCGCCAACACGGGCTTCATATATGAAATCGGCGCAAGAGACTCATCGTCAAAGGTGACAACTTCCCAGGCATCGGTTTCAGCACGCAGCATGCGTAGCAGCTTGTTGTTCAGATCGTGGCCGGACTTGATCCCACGGAACTCACCAATCAGACTGTTCCCCAACAGATACAGATCACCGATGGCATCCAGTACCTTGTGTTTGACGAACTCGTCGTCGTACCGCAGACCGTCTTCGTTCAGGATTTTGTAGTCGTCAACCACAATGGCGTTGTCGACACTGCCGCCCAGCGCCAGATTCATGGCCCGCAACTTCTCGATGTCGCGCATGAAACCGAACGTACGGGCCCGACTCACCTCTTTCACAAACGACGTGCTGGAAAAATCCACTGTCGCGGTCTGGGCACGCCCTTTAAATACTGGGTGATCAAAATCAATACTGAAACTGACCTTGAATCCCTCGAACGGAAGAAAGGTCGCCTTTTTGTCACCTTCTTCGAGCGTTACTTCACGCTTGATACGGATGAACCGCTTGGCAGCATTCTGCTCGGCAATGCCGGCGGACTGCAGCAGGAATACAAAAGGCCCTGCACTGCCGTCCATGATCGGGACCTCTGCCGCGCTCAATTCGACGAAACAGTTGTCAATGCCCAGACCCGCCATGGCGGACAGCAAATGCTCGACCGTTGCCACACGTACGCCGTCTTTCACCAGGGTCGTCGACAGCATGGTCTCGCCGACATTCTCGGCGCTGGCCTTGATTTCAACCGCCGGGTCCAGGTCGGTTCGTCGGAACACGATACCCGTTTCGGCAGGTGCCGGCTTGAGCGTCAGGTAAACCTTCTCACCCGAGTGCAAACCCACGCCGGTCGCACGGATGGTGTTTTTAAGCGTCCGTTGTCTGATCATCGGTACATAAATCCGTCACAAGATTACGATATCGTTTAGGCAAAAATCTGCCCGAAGGATACCAAAAAACGCAACTGAATACCATTTAACCAATCCGTACTTACCGAACTGTCATCCAGTACGTTGCCCGTCTGCCTACGATTTTCATGCTATCGCGGATTAACCACGTGCACTATTACGACGCATTCATGACCGCGCTAGTCCGCCTGACGCCTCAGGAAGGCCGGGATATCGAGATAATCGACGCCCTGATCTTCACCGTTGCTGTGCTGGTCGATTGCGACGTTGCCATGCGCCACCGCCCGACGACGGAGTACGGCCGGACGGTCCAGTTGTCTATAATCGGTCTTGCCGTCCAGAGCGCGCGTGTTGTCAACGACCTTGGAAGGCGCCTCGGCCCCTCCACCCAGTCCGGTCGCGACCACAGTGACCTTGAGTTCGTCAGTCATTTCCGGATCGATCACCGTACCCACGACGACGGTGGCGGAATCGGAGGCGAACTCGCGGATAATATCACCCACTTCCGAGAACTCGCCCAGATTGAGGTCCATACCCGCGGTAATGTTCACCAGAATACCCTTGGCGCCCTGGAGATTGATGTCTTCCAGCAGCGGACTGCGCACTGCCGCCTCGGCCGCTTCCCGCGCACGGTTTTCGCCGGTCGCCCGAGCGGTACCCATCATCGCCATACCCATCTCCGACATCACCGTCTTCACGTCGGCAAAGTCGACGTTGATCATGCCGTTACGGGTAATCAGGTCGGCTATGCCCTGCACCGCGCCAAGCAATACATTGTTGGCTTCAGCGAAAGCATCCAGCAGGCTGGTCTTCTTGCCCATCACCGACAGCAGTTTTTCATTGGGAATGGTGATCAGCGAGTCGACGCTCTCTTCCAGGTCCTTCAGGCCAGATTCCGCGACCTTCATCCGCTTGCCGCCCTCGAACAAGAACGGCTTGGTCACCACCGCTACGGTCAGGATGCCCATCTCGCGGGCAACTTCAGCGACGATCGGTGCCGCACCGGTACCGGTGCCACCCCCCATACCGGCGGTAATAAACACCATATCAGCCCCCTTGAGTGCGTCGGCGATACGGTCACGGTCTTCCATGGCGGACTGCCGACCCACTTCCGGGTTGGCGCCAGCGCCCAGCCCTTTGGTGATGTTGCCGCCAAGCTGGATGATCTGTTTGGCGCCCATATCCGTCAGCGCCTGGGCATCGGTGTTGGCGCAGATAAACTCTACCCCGTCGATGTCACTGTTAAGCATGTGCCGGACAGCGTTTCCACCACCGCCGCCGACGCCGATAACCTTGATCACAGCGTTTTGCTGGACATTATCTACGAGTTCAAACATTCCCCTACTCCTTCGTGCTTTGGTCGACCCTGTCCAGGCCGATTATTTTTTCGAGATACCTTCGTTCGCGACCGGCATAGTCAATGCGTGTTCGCCCTCAGAAATGACGGGTGAACCAGCTTTTCATCCGTTCCAGCAATGACGGTGCGTTGTCACCGCGCAGTACGGGACCCCTGCCAATATCCATCTGGCGGAAGCCATAGATCAGTAACCCGACGCCGGTTGCGTAGATCGGGTTATTGACCACCTCCGTCATGCCCGATACCGCCTGCGGTGACGCAAGCCGTACCGGCATGTGGAAGATTTCCTCGGCCAGCTCAACCACCCCTTCCATGGTGGATGAACCGCCGGTAATCACCACGCCTGCGGGAATGAGGTCCTCAAAGCCGGAACGGCGAAGCTCCGACTGAACCAGCGTGAACAGCTCCTCATAACGCGGCTCGACCACCTCGGCGAGGGCCTGCCGGGAAAGATCCCGGGGCGCCCGGTCACCCACACTGGGTACCTTGATGGTTTCGTCCGCGCCGGCCAGCTGAGTCAACGCGCAGGCGTATTTGATCTTGATTTCCTCGGCATTCTGGGTAGGTGTGCGCAAGGCCATCGCGATGTCATTGGTAACCTGGTCGCCCGCGATCGGTATCACCGCCGTGTGACGAATCGCACCACCGGTGAAGACCGCAATGTCGGTTGTTCCTCCGCCGATATCCACCACACAAACGCCGAGCTCTTTCTCATCTTCGGTCAGCACGGCGTAGCTGGACGCCAGTTGCTCCAGAATGATGTCATCGACTTCCAGCCCACACCGACGCACACATTTTTCGATGTTCTGGGCGGCATTAACGGCGCAGGTCACCAGGTGTACCTTCGCTTCGAGCCGAACCCCCGACATCCCCATGGGCTCCTTGATGCCTTCCTGGTTATCGATCACGAATTCCTGGGGCAGGATGTGCAACACTTTCTGATCGGCCGGAATGGCAACCGCCTGGGCGGCATCGATTACCCGGTCAATATCGGCCTGGGTCACTTCCCGGTCCCGAATGGCGACAATGCCGTGTGAATTGAGACTCTTGATGTGGCTGCCGGCGATCCCCGCATAGACCGAATGAATCCGGCAGCCCGCCATCAGCTCTGCTTCCTCAACGGCTCGCTGGATCGCCTGGACGGTTGTTTCGATATTCACTACTACGCCACGCTTGAGCCCCCGTGACGGATGCGAACCGATGCCCACCACTTCAATAGTGCCGTCCATTTTGCGCTTGCCAACGATAGCGACAACTTTGGAGGTGCCGATGTCGAGGCCGACAATCATGTTTTCCGTTTCAACCGATGACATGTAGTTCACCAAACCCTGGGTTCATCAAATGAGCCTATGTATTTTTGCCGGGTGGCCCGTCCGGTTTTTTCCACCGCACGGCAACCCCATTGGTGTATCGCGCATCCACTCGTTCAACCTTTTCTGCCTGCGCTGCAAGCTCGCCTTCATACACGGTCATAAACCGCTTGAATCGTTGCTGGATCTGATTGCGGCCCAGCGCTACTTCAATGCCGTTTGCGAGAGCCAATGTCCAGGCGCCGCGAGGCTCCAGGCGCAGCCCCGCGAGCCCGAGCCCTTTTGCGGCCAATTGGCGGGACAGGTTTTGCGCGGTATCGACCACCTCGCCGACCCGATCATCCGGCCCCGACAGTCGCGGCAACGCACCGGCTGTTTCACGGTCAGACGGGGTGAAAACATCCCCGCGACGACTGACCAACTGACGATCATTCCAGTACGCCAGCGGTTTTTTCTCCCGCACGTCAATACTGAGGCCATCCGGCCAGACCCGGCGAACCGCAGCGGATTCCACCCACGGACGCTGCTCGATTGCCGCTTTGATGTCCGTCAGATCCGTTGCAAAGAAGCTTTTCCCCAACCAGGCACGGGCCTGCTTCTGCAATACCCGCCGGTCTTCATGCTCCAGCGGACCGTTGATGGTGACAGTGGCAAACTGGCGGTCCATTGCCGACAACACCTGCCCGGTTCCCCAGGGCACCAGCCCGGCAAGGATCACAATCACCAGACCCAGCGCCATCTGCATCCATGGCGTGGCAGCCAGCAACCGCCACAGATCACCAAACCGGTCCTGTGATGGTTCCATGCTGGTCGCACCCCGCCGCCTGGGCGGATCCGGCGGAACCCAGCGGCTACGAATGATGATCCGGTCAAGCATGGCCCGACTCCAGCGTGTCACTGACGATTCTTACCACCAGTTCCTCAAAGCTGATTCCTGCGGCTCGTGCCGCCATGGGCACGAGGCTGTGGTCGGTCATTCCTGGAACGGTATTGACTTCCAGCAGCCAGAAGTCACCCGCGCGATCCTGCATGATGTCCACCCGCCCCCAGCTCCTGCAGCCAATCACCGCCATGGCAGCCACCGACAGCGCCTGCAGCCGGGCTTCCTGATCCGCCGGCAGGCCACAGGGGATCTGGTAGCGGGTATCGTTGGTGATGTACTTGGCGTCGTAGTCATAAAACACATGGTCGGTGCTCAGTCCGATGGCCGGCAGCGCCTGCCCCTGCAACACACTGACGGTGAACTCCGGCCCTTCAATCCACTGTTCGACCAGCACCAGCGGATCGTGCCGGCTGGCATCCCGGTAGGCGTCGATCAGCTCATCGCGGGTGTAGACCTTGCGGATGCCGATACTGGACCCTTCCCGGGACGGCTTGACACTCAGTGGCACCGGCAGATGGGCCAGAATGTCACTGGCTTCGTCTTCAGACGCCATGGCCCGGAACGGCGGTGTCGGCAACCCACAGCCCTGGAATACATACTTGGTGCGCAGCTTGTCCATGGCCAGTGCAGAAGCCAGAGTCTCGCTGCCGGTATAGGGTATACCGGCCTGGGCAAGAATCGCCTGGATGGTTCCGTCTTCTCCGCCCCGGCCGTGCAGCGCGATGAACGCGCGATCAAACCGGGGGTTGGCCACCACATTCAGGAGACTGCCCTGAACATCCAGACCAAAGGCATCCACACCGGCTTTCTGCAAGGCAGACAGGACCGCTTCACCACTTTTCAGGGAAACCGCCCGTTCGGCGGAATCCCCGCCCATCAGTACAGCAACACGCCCCAGCGCCTGACGCGCTTGCGCGGTCACCTGAAAAACGGCTGGCTGATTCATCTCAGTCATTGGCAATCACCCCCGCCGCCGCCAGTCGGGCCGAGACGCCACCAATGTCGCCGGCACCCTGGGTAATCAACAGGTCGCCGTCACGCAGCGTGGTCGACAGCAGATGTTCGATTTCAAGGTTATCTTCGACAAACATCGGTTCCAGCTTGCCCCTCTGGCGGATGCTGCGACACAGGGAGCGGCCGTCGGCGCCAGGGACCGGAGCCTCACCTGCCGAGTAGACATCCATCAGCAAAAGCGCATCAACGTCGGACAGGACCCGCACGAAATCCTCGTAGAGATCCCGGGTGCGACTGAAACGGTGGGGCTGGTATAGCATCACCAGCCGACGATCCGGCCAGGCTGCACGAGCCGCCCGGATAACGGCGTCCACTTCAGTGGGATGGTGCCCGTAGTCATCGACCAGCGTGACCAGGCCGTTGGGTGTGTGGTAATCCCCGTAAACCTGGAACCGCCGGCCAACACCGGCAAACCCGGACAGGCCGCGACAGATGGCGGCATCGTCCACGCCTTCGTCAGTCGCCACGGCGATGGCCGCGAGCGCGTTGAGAACGTTGTGACGTCCCGGCATCCGTAGCTCGATGGTCAGGTCAGACCGGTCACCGGGTCTGCGCACCACAAAATGGGTCAGCAGCCCGTCAGAGTGGATTTCCTCGGCCCGGTAGTCTGCATCCGGATTGTCGATCCCGTAGGTGATCAGGGTCCGGGAGATACGGGGGATCACCTCGCGGACAAAGTCGTTGTCCACACACATCACGGCGACTCCGTAAAACGGCAGGTTGTGAAGAAAGTCCACGAACGTCTGCTTCAGCTTCTCAACGTCACCACCGTAGGTGTCCATATGATCGGCTTCGATGTTGGTCACGACGGAGATGACCGGCGTCAGGTGCAGGAATGACGCATCGCTTTCGTCCGCCTCCGCCACCAGATACCGGGAGCCTCCCAGCTTGGCGTTGGTGCCCGCACTGTTGAGCAGGCCACCGATCACAAACGTCGGGTCCAGCCCGGCTTCGCCGAGGATAGAGGCGATCAGGCTGGTGGTTGTGGTCTTGCCATGGGTTCCGGCCACCGCAATGCCGTGCCGGTAGCGCATGATTTCCGCCAGCATCTCCGCCCTGGGCACAATCGGCACCCGACGCTGGCGTGCGGCGACGACCTCCGGATTTTCCTGACTGACCGCAGACGATACGACCACTACGTCAGCGGTGGCGGTGTTGTCCGCCTGATGCCCGATCATCACGGCAACGCCAAGCTTGCGCAGGCGATCCGTCACCGGGCTCTCCTTGAGATCTGAGCCCGAGACATCGTAGCCCTGATTTTTCAGCACCTCGGCGATGCCACTCATACCGGCGCCACCGATGCCCACAAAATGAATGTTACGGATGCGGCGCATCTCCGGCACTTCAAACACCAGGGGCGGATTGGTGACATCAGGCATGGGCTGCCTCCAGACAATAATTCACAACTCGCTCCGTTGCATCGGGACGCGCCAGCCCTCGGGCCGCCTGCGCCATAGAAAGAATCCGTGCCCGATCACTGACCAGGTCGGTTAATAATTCACTCAGCGCATCGACCGTCAACTTCGGCTGCGGGATCAGCAACGCCGCTCTGGCTTTCACCATGTACCCGGCGTTGTGAGTCTGGTGATCGTCCACCGCATGCGGAAATGGCACCAGAATGGCACCAACGCCGGCGGCGCAAAGCTCGGCAATCGTGAGTGCGCCGGCACGACTGAGCACCAGATCAGCCCAGCCATAGGCTTGTGCCATGTCCTTGATGAATGGCTGAACGTCTGCCTCCACGCCGGCGGCCTCGTAAGCCTGTCGGGTGGCGTCCAGGTGCCGCTCCCCACACTGGTGTCGAACCACCGGACGCTGGTCCACCGGCAGGCGGGCCAGGGCCTCGGGCACGGTCTGGTTAATGACCAGTGCGCCCAGACTGCCACCTGCCACCAGCAGGCGCAGCGGACCCGTGCGGCCTGCCAGGCGCTGTTCGGGGTCAGCCAGCGCAGCAACATCCTGACGCACCGGATTGCCGGTACACCGGGTAATCACCTGTGAGCCAAAGCTCCCCGGAAAGGCCTCCAACACCGTTTGCGCCAGCCGGGCGAGAATGCGGTTGGTCAAACCGGCAATCGCGTTCTGCTCGTGAACCAGCAGTGGCTTGCGAGCCAGCCAGGCCGCGACACCACCAGGACCGGTCACAAACCCGCCCATGCCGATCACGCAATCCGGACGAACCTGTCGCACAACCTTGATGGCCTGCAACAACCCGCGAACCAGCCGGAACGGGGCAGCCAGCAGGGCCAGCCTGCCTTTGCCACGTAAACCGGAGATGGCAATAGTCGACAGCGGTATGTCGGTGTCGTCGATCAGTCGTTCTTCCATGCCACCCATCGAGCCGAGCCAGAAGACCTGGTGACCCCGGGCCTGTAATAGTTGCGCGGTCGCCAGTGCCGGGAACACGTGACCACCCGTACCGCCGGCCATCACCAGGAAGCGCTTGCTACTCATAGACAGCACCTCCCCGGACTTTGGCCGGCCTGGCGCCGCCTTTCTTTTCGTCAACGACCTTACTCAGGCGCTCAAGCTCCACACGGGCAAGAATACCGATGGAGATACAGCTGATCAGCAGGCTGCTGCCGCCGTAACTCATCAGCGGCAGAGTCAGGCCCTTGGTCGGCAGCAGACCCGTGTTGACCGCAATATTGATGGTCGCCTGCAAGCCGATCAGCAGCGTTATGCCGTAAGAGAAGCAGGCCGCGAAAGGCATTCCGGACTTTTCTGCCCGGCGCGCAATACTGAACCCGGCCAGAACCAGCACGGCAAACAGCAGCAGAACCGCGATCGATCCGATCAAACCGAACTCTTCAGCCGTAATCGCGAAGATAAAATCCGTATGCGCTTCCGGCAGATAGAACAGCTTCTGGACAGAGTTGCCCAGGCCAACGCCGGTCCAGTCGCCGCGCCCGAAAGCAATCAGCGACTGGGTTAGCTGGTAGCCTGAATCAAACTGGTCTTTCCACGGGTCGAGGTAGCTCACTACCCGTTTCAGGCGGTAGGGCTGGGTTACGATCAACAGCGCCCCCACCGATACACACACGGCAATCAGGGGGAGGAAGCGGGTCAACCGCACGCCGCTGAGAAATATCATGCCCAACGCTGCGGTCATCAGCACCACGGTGGCCCCGAAGTCAGGCTCGATCACCAGCAGTACGGAGGCCAGTGACAGCACTACAATCGGCTTGAGGAAACCGGCCCAGGTGTTGACCAGCTCGTCCCGGCGACGGACAACATAGCTGGCCAGATAGGCAATCAGACACAGTTTGGCCACTTCCGAGACCTGGACATTGAACAGTCCCATGGAAATCCAGCGGGTCGAGCCATTCACCGAGCGTCCGAATGGCGTCAGCACCAGGATCAGCACAAACAGCCCCACACCAAGCAGTAACCAGCTGCTCCGCTCCCACCATGAAAGCGGGGTATTGGCCGCGGTGAGCGCCAGCAGGCAGCCAAGAGACGCAAAAATCAGTTGGCGAACCACGAAGTAATAACCATTACCCATGACTTCTGCGGCCATATCCATGGACGCAGAAGAGATCATGATGATACCGATAACCAGCAACGAACAGGCGCTGAAAATCAGCCACAGCAACGGGTTGTGCGCGGTAATCCGACGAGCACTGTTGATGGTCATATCGGCGTTCATACGAGCGCCTCCACCGCGGTCACAAACTGACGGCCCCGGTCTTCGTAGTTCTGGAACATGTCAAAGCTTGCACAGGCCGGTGACAGCAACACGCGGTCACCCGGCTGCGCCCGGTTCGCCGCCTGCTGAACCGCATCATCCAGACCGCTGGCAAAACAGACACCGGGGTGCCCCCCCAGCGCACTGGCCAGCAAAGCTGCATCCTGACCCATCAGAATAATCGCCCGACAATGTCTCGCAGCCGGTTCGGCCAGTGGCTGGAAATCCGCGCCCTTGCCCTCACCACCGGCAATCAGAATCAATTGCCCGTCCACCGGCGCCAGGCTTTCGATCGCGCTCACCGTGGCGCCCACGTTGGTCCCTTTTGAATCATTGATGTATTCCACCTCCGCCAGCGTGCGAATCCACTGGCAACGATGCGGCAGCCCTCGGAACCGGACGGCTACGTCGAGCATGGTATCCATCGGCAGGCCCGCTACCTTCCCCAGCGCCAACGCCGCCATCACATTGCTCAGGTTGTGTCGACCCAGGAGGGACAGGGACTCGGCCCGGATCAGATTCTCGAACCCGTAGGTAATCCAGGTACCGCCCTCATCGTCACGGGTACTGAACGTATCAGGGTTTACCCGGTTCATGCCGTAGCAGACAAACCGCAGATTATCCCGCTCCATCGGAATACTCAGGGCATCATCCAGATTCACGACGGCGTTCCTGCAACCGTTGAAAATGCGCTGCTTTGCCTGGAAATAGGCCATCCGGCCCGGATAGCGATCCATGTGGTCGTCGCTGACGTTCAGTACAGTGGCGGCAAGGGCGCCAAGCGTCTCTGTCGTTTCCAGCTGGAAGCTCGACAACTCCAGTACATACAACTCGATTTCCGGATCGAGCAGGTCCAGCGCCGGCGTACCAATGTTGCCACCGACCGCCACCCGGACACCTGCCGCCAGGGCCATGTCCGCAACCAGCGAGGTGACCGTGGTTTTGCCGTTGGACCCGGTGATCGCCACAATCGGGGCGCTGGCAGCCTCGCTGAACAGATCAATATCGCCTGATATCCGCGCTCCTTTCGCCACAGCCTGCTGAATTGCCGGTTCTGCTATGGTGACTCCTGGACTGACCACGAGTTCGTTGAACCGGCTGAACATCTCCCCATCAAACGGCCCGAGCGTCACCGGTACGTCCGGCCAGTTTGCCTTGAGCTCCGCCAGCCCGGGTGGTTCACTGCGATTATCGGCCACGGCCACATCACGCCCCTGCGCATGCAGATAGCGCACGCAGGAAAGCCCGGTCTTACCGAGCCCTACGACAAGTGTGCGACGATCTGATGTTATGACGCTCATGCGTTATCCATGCCTGTCAGCGAATTTTCAGAGTGGCCAGTCCGAACAGCACCAGCACCACGGTCACCACCCAGAAACGGACGATGACCCGGGGTTCCGGCCAGCCCTTGAGTTCAAAGTGATGATGCAGTGGGGCCATGCGGAAAATCCGGCGCCCAGTGAGCCGGAATGAGGCCACCTGCAAAATCACCGACACCGTTTCCATAACGAACACACCACCCATCACAAACAGTACAATTTCCTGGCGGACGATCACCGCCACTACACCCAGGGCCGCGCCCAGAGCGAGGGCCCCGACGTCCCCCATGAACACCTGGGCCGGGTAGGTGTTGAACCAGAGGAACCCCAGTCCGGCGCCAACCAGCGACCCGCAAAACACAATCAGTTCGCCCGTTCCCGGCAGATGCGGAATCAGCAGGTAATTGGCGAACTGGGCATGGCCAGAAAGGTACGCAAAAATCGCCAGGGCTCCCGCAACCATCACAGTCGGCATAATCGCCAGCCCATCCAGCCCATCGGTCAGATTGACAGCGTTGCTGCTGCCTACAATCACGAAATAGGTCAGCAGGATGAAAAACACCGGACCGAGCGTCAGCGACACTTCCTTGAACACCGGCACAAACAGCGATGTTTCCTGTGGCAGGGTGGCGGTGTAATACAACGCAAAGGCTGCCGTCGCACCAATGATTGATTGCCACAGATACTTCCAGCGGCCCGGCAGTCCCCGCGGATTGCGCTCAACCACTTTGCGATAGTCATCAACCCAACCAATAGCTCCGAACAACAGCGTTACCAGCAACGTCACCCAGACGTATCGATTCGTCAGATCCGCCCACAACAGCGTACTGATGGTGATCGCCACCAGGATCAGCGCGCCACCCATGGTTGGCGTGCCAGCCTTGCTCAAATGTGTTTTTGGCCCGTCATCACGCACCGACTGGCCGATCTGGTACTGACTGAGTTTGCGAATCATCTGCGGACCAATCAGCAGTGAAATCAATAGCGCCGTCAGCACGCCAAAGATTCCCCGCAGCGTCAGGTACTGGAAAACCGCCAGTGAGGTGAAATAGTGTGATAAGACCCCTGTCAGCCAGAGCAGCATGCGCTTTTTATCCTTTGTTTTATTCCCTCTGCCACGACATCCATGGCAGAACTGCGAGAACCCTTTATCAGCCAGGTCAGTGGTGCCGTCGGCTGATGCGTCAGATGGTCAATCGCATCCTCATGCTCGGTACACGCTTCGGCCATATCGCCGAACCCCGTGCGATAACCCGTGCAACCCGGCCCGACCGTGACCAGGCGCTCGATGCCCAACTCGCGGGCATAGGCACCGACGTCCTCGTGCAGACGCTCTGCCCCCGGACCCAGTTCCCTCATGGCGCCCAGAACCGCAATCCGATGTCCCGGGAAACCGGCGAGCACCTCAAGCGCCGCCTTCATCGAAGACGGGTTGGCGTTGTAACTGTCGTCAATCAGGGTGATGCCCGCTTGCAATGCGACCGCCTGCAACCGGCCGGTCATCGGCCGCAGCCCGGCCAGACCCTGCTGCACCAGATCATCAGTCAGACCCAGGGTCCTTACCGCCGCAACCGCCAGCAAGGCATTGGTAATATTGTGACGTCCCAGCAATGGCAGCGTGAGTTCACATCGCCAGCCTGCCGGACCAGCCACACTCAGCTGTTGCTGACCGTCTTTCATCGCCACGGCCAGGCAGGTGTAATCGGCGCCGATGTCAGCATTGAGACTGACGGAAATGACCCGGCGCTGGCCGGCTCGTATGCGCCAGCGGTCGAAAGCCGGGTCATCCGCGTTCAGCACCACTGAACCATCGACATCAACCCCATCAATGATTTCGCCTTTAGCCAGGACAATGTTGTCGTAGCTACCAAAACCTTCCAGATGAGCTTCTCCGGCGTTGGTGATGACCGCCACCCGCGGACCGACAAGCGCCACCGTACCTGCAATCTCGCCGATACCGCTGGCACCCAGTTCGATAACCCCGTAATGGTGTTCGGGGCTCACTCCGAACAGGGTCAGCGGCACACCAATGTGATTATTCAGGTTGCCACGCGTCGACAGAGTCTCGCCGGCACCGGCAGCCATCGCCGTAATCATCTCCTTGACGGTGGTCTTGCCACTACTGCCGGTGACGGCGAGGAAATGCGCAACACTCTCGCTCCGGTTGGCTCTGGCCAGCGTCGCCAGGGCACCCACGGTGTCCGCCACCTCGATTTGTGTTATACCAACCTGTTTATCCGGCCGTTCAACGACCGCAGCGACCGCACCAGCGTCCAGGGCGGCCGCCAGAAACTGATGGCCGTCAAATCGATCGCCCCGAAGCGCCACATAGAGATCGCCCGCCTGCAAGGTCCGCGTGTCAGTAGACACACCGGCGAACTGCAACGGAACATCGGGCACCGGGACACCCAGCCACGCCCCGGCCTCTGCGATAGAAAACCGGCGCATCATGCGACACCTCCGTTCAACGACAGTGCCGTGCGTACCTGCTCGGCATCGCTGAAAGGGAGTCGTGCGCCAGCGATTTCCTGCCAGGACTCATGACCCTTTCCGGCCACCAGCACAACGTCCCCCGGCGCGGCCTGCAAAACCGCCAGCCTTATGGCCTCGGCCCGGTCATGAATGACTCTGACTGCCCCCGCCTCGCGGAAACCGGCAAGAATGTCTCGTGCGATCGCGTCCGGCTGCTCACCACGCGGGTTGTCGTCGGTCACAATAACCCGGTCGGCAAGCTCTTCCGCGACGCTTGCCATTTCCGGACGTTTCCCGGTGTCCCGGTCACCTCCGCAGCCAAACACGCAGGTCAACTGACCGCCCACATGAGGACGCAGTGCGGTCAGTGCATTCTTCAGTGCGTCCGGCGTGTGGGCGTAATCCACCACGACCTGAACATCGTTGGTCCCGCGGTACAGCTCCAGCCGCCCAGGCGGCGGCGTCAATGCCGGCACCGCATCAACCACCCGTGCCAGCGGGACACCCAGGCTGAGCACTGCCCCCAGCGCCGCCAACAGATTGCTGACATTGAAGGCCCCCAGCAGCGAGGCATTGATCGTGAACGGGCCCCAGAGTCCATCAACGCAGGCCCGGAAACCATCCTGTTGCGGCTCAAACCCGGTTAGCCACAACTCGGTCTGGGACTCATGCAGACTGAAACGGACACGGTCACATTTGCCTTCGAGCTGCATGAACAGCTGGCGGCCAAACGGATCATCAAAATTGATCACCGCAAAATGCAGTTCGTCACGGGTAAACAGGCGTGCCTTGGCATTTCCGTAAGCTTCCATGGAACCGTGATAATCCAGATGATCGCGGGTCAGATTGGTAAAAATGGCTCCGGTGACGTTTATGCCATCGATACGGCCCTGCTCGAGCGCATGAGAGGACACCTCAATAGCGGCGGCTTTCCCCCCCTGGGCAAGAATATGGAAAAGGCCGCGATTGAGCCTTACCGAATCCGGGGTGGTGTGGGTCGCCGGCTGCAAACGCCCCTGTATGCCATAACCGAGCGTTCCCATCAGCCCACAGGGTGTTCCGGTCGCGTTCAGCAACTGGGAAACATAGTGGGCGACCGAGGTCTTGCCGTTGGTTCCGGTCACACCAACAACACGAAGGCGCTGCGAGGGGTGCTCAAAAAATCGATCGGCCAGAGTGCCAAGCTGCGCCTTGAGATTGAGCACGGGCACCATCAAAGTGCCCCGGTACTCACAACATTCACCAGGCTGTTGCGCATTCAGCAGCACCACGGTCGCGCCGCTGTCTATAGCCATGTCAACGTAATGATCGGCTGGCGTGCGGGCTCCGGGCAGCGCCACAAAGGTATCGCCCGGCGTCACTTCGCGACTGTCGGTCGTCAACCCGTGAATGGTGACATCGAAAACCGATGGCACATCGGCAATGCCTTGCAATAGTGTGCTCAGTGACGTGATACACATACGCGTTACCCCCGACCCCCTGAGTCCGTTGCCTGCCCGGACGATGTTTTTGCATCGAGAGCCAGCTCCGGCTTCACATTCAGCAGGCGCAGTGCACCGCCCATAACCCGGGCAAACACTGGCGCCGCCACTTCACCTCCATAATATTCCGCTCCCTGCGGCGCATCCACGGCAACCACAGTCACCAGACGCGGGTCATCAGCTGGCGCCATACCTGCAAATATCGCCTTGTATTTACTCTTCTCGTAGCCATTTGCTCCGACAAGATGCACCGTGCCCGTCTTACCGCCGGCGCTGTAAAAGTTCAGTTGTGCGCGTTTACCTGTGCCACGCTCGACGACGCCCTTAAGCATCTCACGAACATCGGCGGCAATGCCTTCAGAGAGCACCCGGGTACCTTTGGCCGGCTCATCCTTACGAATCAGGCTCAGGGGATATCGAATGCCCCCGTTGGCCAGCACCATATACGCCTGCGCCAGCTGCAGTGCGTTGACGCTCATCCCGTAACCGTATGAAAGTGTCGCTTCCTGCACCGGGCTCCAGCGCGGCGGACTTGGCAGCACACCGACCGCCTCTCCCGGGAAACCAATACCGGTGGCCTGACCGATGCCCATGCGATAAAACATGTCGTGAATCACATCGCCACCGATATCCGTGGCGACATGACTGATACCGACATTGCTGGAATGGACCACGATGCCGGTGAGGTCCAGAACCTTGTAATTGTGGGAATCGCGAATCGTAAAGCGCCCGAAACGACGATAGCCCGGTGATGTGTCTACCTTGGTTGTGGGTTTATAGCGACCGGTTTCAAGCGCTGCCGCCACGGTGATCGGCTTCATGGTTGAACCGGGCTCAAACAGGTCCGTGATAGCCTTGTTGCGCATCCCATCGGCATTAAGATTGCGGCGATCGTTGGGGTTGTAGGATTGCTGGTTGACCATGGCGAGAACTTCACCGGTGTCCACGTCAAGCATCACCAGGGTTCCACCGCGCGCGTGGTGGGCCTCCACAGCGGCCTTGAGTTCGCGATAGGCCAGGTACTGCAACCGCAGATCAATACTCAGGGCAATGTCCTTGCCCGGGCTCGCGTCACGGATCAGAGACAGATCCTTGATAACGCGTCCGCGATTATCCTTCAATACCCGCTTGCTCCCCACCTTGCCGCTGAGCCAGTCATTGTAAGCGAGCTCCATACCTTCCTGGCCATGCTCGTCAATGTTGGTAAAGCCCACCACATGGGCGGCGACCTCACTGGCCGGATAGTAGCGGCGATATTCCCGGCGCGCATACAGGCCCCGAACCCCCAGAGCCATCACCTTGGCTGCCAGCGATGGCTGAATCTTGCGTTTTACGTAAATGAATTCGCGATTACGGTAGTCCCGGATTCGAGCCCTGAAGTCACTCTCACTGATGTCCAGCAGCCTGGCCATGGCAGTCAATGCCGGATCGTCAGGATCCATTTCACTGGGGTTGGCCCAGAGGGTTTTAACCGGCGTACTGACCGCCAGAGGCTCACCGTTGCGGTCGGTAATCATGCCGCGATGAGCATCAATGGTTTCCACCCGAATAGTGCGCACATCGCCCTGCTGGCTCAGAAAATCGTGTTCAACGACGTGCAGGTCGACCAGTCGCCATCCAAGGACCATCACCACCAGCAGGAACGCACCCAGCACACAACTGAACCGCCAGACCCGGAGGCTGGCGGTCAGTCGCTGCTTGATGCTGTGAATCGGTCCCTGCTCTTTCACCGTATCACCCGGTTCTGTTGCGACAGTTGATCCGTTCGGCTGGCGATAGCGTCACGGGGCGTTCACCAAAACGATCTGGTCTTGCCCGGGCACGACCATGCCGAGCTTGTCAGAGGCCCGGCGCTCGATACGGCTTTGCGCACTCAGAGCGCTCTGTTCCAGGAGCAACTGACTCCATTCGCGCTCGAAATGATCACGCTGGGCGCGGAATTCTGCGAGCTGATTGAATAACAGCCGGTTCTGATGTGCGCTGACGACCACGCCAATGGATGACGCAAGGAGGGCCAGCACCAGAGCGAATGAAATGGCAACACGGCGTTGGCACAACGCCTGAAAAATCTGTCGCGACAGTCCGAGCGTACTATTCACGCCCTCGCGAACGGCTTGCCGGTTAAGAGCCGCTTTTTTGGTCGGCCGCTCCAGTGTAACTGCGCTCATGCCTGCCCTCCTGTTTGCCGCCCGGACAACGGGCGCCGCTCCAGCACCCGCATGACAGCGCTACGCGCCCGGACATTGCTCTCGACTTCTTCTTCGTCCGCCTTTAATGCCTTGGTGACCAGGCTGAACGGGCTTTCGCTCTGATCAACGGTCACCGGAAGCCCACGCGGTAGCTGTGGCCCCCGGGCCAGGTCCCGCATGAATCGCTTGACGATGCGATCCTCAAGCGAGTGGAAGCTGATCACCACCAGGCGTCCGCCGGGCGCCAACCGGTCGACCGCTGCTTTAAGCCCAATTTCCAGGTCATCCAGTTCCTGGTTGATAAAGATCCGGATCGCCTGGAAAGTCCGGGTCGCTGGATGCTTGTTTTTTTCTTTGCGCGGTACGGCTTGTGAAACCAACTCGGCCAGTTGCCTGGTGGTCGCCATGGGCTCTTCCTGGCGCTTTGCCACGACCGAACGGGCAATACGGCGGGAGAAGCGCTCTTCGCCGTAACGCCAGATCACATCAGCGATGGCTTTTTCATCGGCTGTGTTCAGCCATTGCGCAGCGCTTACACCCCGGGTCGTATCCATGCGCATATCGAGCGGACCGTCACGCATAAAACTGAAGCCACGGCGGGCATCATCCAGTTGCGGGGATGACACACCGAGGTCCAGCAAGACCCCGTCAACCGAGTCCCAACTCCGCCGCCCGGCCATATCGGCCAACTCGGCAAACGAGCCATGGCAGATACTGAACCGGCTATCACGCTCGGCCAGCACCTCACCCATCGCTACTGCTTCGGGATCTTTGTCGATGCCAATCAGACGCCCCTGTTCGTTCAACTGTCGCAAGATGAGGCCGCTATGCCCCCCCCGACCAAAAGTGCCGTCAATGAAACGACCGCCCGGGTTGCAGACCAGGTACTGAACCGCCTCATCCAGCAGGACCGACTGATGGGCGTCCTGCACCATCATAGCGACAACGACTCCATTTCCGGGGGCATTTCATCATCGGCCGACGACTCGTCCAGCCAGGCGAACCAGCGTTCCTCGCTCCACAACTCAAATTTTTTACCGATGCCAACCAGCATCAGCTTCTTCTCGAAACGGGCATAGTCACGCAAGGTCGGCGGCACCAGAACACGCCCCGCCGCATCCAACTCAAGCGGGGTGGCATAACCCAGCATGACCCTTTGCAGTCGACGAACCTTCTTATTCATGTTGGGAAGTGCTTCAATCTGGGGACGTAGTACGTCCCACTGAGCTTCCGGATAAACAAGCAGACAGCGCTCTTCTTCGGAGTCAGAGGCATTGGCAGTCAACACAATGCGACCGTCACACACCCGTGCGAGATCGTCCCGCACGCGAGTGGGGATCGCCAGGCGACCCTTCGCATCCATGTTGATGGCATGACTGCCAAGAAAGTTACTCATTCGCGTTGACTCTGGTCCGTGAGCGTCGGGGTCAAGGAGGTGAATCGGCACGGTTTTGGGGAATCCGTCAGCACCCAGTCAGACCGGGCACCATTTTCCACTAAAAACCACTAAACACCACTTTTTCCCACTCCTGCACACTATAGAAACACGCTGATCACAATGCAAGCGACGCCAGACCCGTCGTATTCTGGAAAGTTTCTTTGTGGACAGAGAGTTACAACACCTGACTTAATGCGGGAAGGGCATTACGGAAAAGAATAACCAAAAATTCAACAACCTGGCGCTGCATTTGAAGATGACAAATGAGACTTAAGATTATTTCGCTATAAGAAATCACGCCGAACGGCCGTTCAGTTCACAACGGCAGCGTGTTGTTGCGGGTAGAAAAAGGTGAGCTCGCCGATAAGCCGGGTTCTGTCGTGGACAGTCATTCATCTAGGGTCTGCGTCACCACAGACCTCAAGCAACCTACCCGAGTCCAGCGCGGGCCACGCCATAGGACTCCTATTTGGTCTTGCTCCAGGTGGGGTTTTCCATCGCCGTGAACTGTTACCAGTCACGCGGTGCGCTCTTACCGCACCATTTCAACCTTACCGGCGTCCGGAGACGCTTAGGCGGTATACTTTCTGTTGCACTTTCCATCGGCTCACGCCGCCCAGGTGTTACCTGGCACCTTGCCCTGCGGAGCCCGGACTTTCCTCCCCCAGAGGACTGGCGGCGACTGTCTGGCGAGCTCAGGCGAGACCATACCGGCGGCGCCGGACATGCGCAAGTAAAAACGATCGCCAGAGCGCGCTCACCCGAAACTCAACGCTCGCGTTGGCCATCCTTGATAGCCTGCGCCCGCCGATATAATTCATTGCGCGGCAGGCCGCTCAACTCGGCGGCAATGCGCGCTACCTGTTTGACCGGCAGCGCATCGACCAGCAGCGACAGCATGTGTTCGACATCCAGGCCAGGCGCTTCCTCGGGTTCCGGCTCGGCGCCGTGAATCATAACCACAAACTCTCCCTTGGTCGCAAAAGGATCGGCCCGCAGATTTTCGCTGACCACAACTGCCGTTCCGCTGTAGAACGTCTCAAAGGTTTTGGTGAGCTCGCGGGCCAGAACAACCTCCCGCTCATTGCCCATAACCTCGACAATGTCGGTCATGGTATCGAGGATGCGGTGGGGTGACTCATAGAACACCAATGTGGCCGCTTCCCGGGCCACCGCACTCAGTGCGGCGCGCCTGCCACTGCGCTTGGCCGGCAAAAAACCCTCAAACAGGAAACGGTCGGTCGGCAGTCCCGCGGCACTCAGGGCAGCAATAAGGGCACAGGACCCGGGGACAGGAGAAACTGTAACGCCCTGGGCCCGGGCCTCACGAACCAGCACAAAACCAGGGTCGGATATCAGCGGCGTTCCCGCATCCGAAATGAGCGCTATGCTGACCCCCGAACGCAGACGGTTGACCACAGAGGCGGTCCGCTCACGCTCATTGAAGTCATGCAGCGCCAGCATGTCTTTACGCAGACCAAGGTGCTGTAGCAGCCGCTGTGAATGCCGGGTATCCTCAGCGGCCACCAGGTCGACCCGCCTGAGGGTTTCGATCGCCCGTCCGGACAGGTCGTCAAGATTGCCGATAGGGGTTGCCACAATGTAGAGCGTACCGCCTTGTATAACACTTTCAATGACGTCTGAAGACACACCATATCTCGCTATATCGTTCTGAATGACAGCAACGTCATGAGAAATCAAACGCGAACTGGTAAACTGCGCGTCTGGAGGAACAACCCCATTCATCCTCAAGCCATGATGACGCCGATTTTATGACGTCACAAGCGTAACGCCCGGGAACAGTGTGAGCCAGACATGACCAACCACCAACTGAACTTTCGCTACTTTGCCGTCATCCTGGTACTGACTGCCCTGTTGGGCGGCTGTGCGCCAGTCAACCTGAAGCCCGGCCAGACCCAGACAGCGGAACAGGCCCTGAGTGTTGCCGCTGACATGAGCAACACACTGGAGGCACAACGGTATCTGCTCAAAACGGCCGACCGCTTTCAGAACACCGGTCGTCAACAGGCAGCCCGCACCGTGCTACAGAGCAAAGCACTGACATCTCTGGCCCCGGAGCTTACCGACCAGTACCGCCTGCTGGCCATGGCCGGCGCGGTTGATCTGCAGGATGCTCACTGGGCGGACGCATTAACGGGGTCACTGTCAATCAGCCAGTTTGAACGTTACGACCCGGATCTGCTGACGAGGGCGGCTGACCTCCAGGCGAAAACCTACACGCTTGCCCAACAGCCGCTCAATGCGGCTTTGACCTGGATTGCTCTGGGCCAGAAACGCAGCGACACAGACCGCACGATGCTGAACGACCAGATCTGGCAGGCCCTGAAGCGCACCGACGATCAAACCCTGCAAAGGCAGGCGGAAAAGACAATCGGTTACGAAGCCCAGGGCTGGCTCGAACTGGCGACAACCCTGCGCCAACCCGGCATGACACTGGAGGCTCAGGGTAAAGCCATCCGTCAGTGGCAGTACAACTGGACAGGACACCCGGCGGCGGCCAACCTGCCCAGCGAGCTGGCACTGATTGCCAGAGTGGTTCAGGAGCGCCCCGAAAGAATTACCCTGGCTCTGCCGCTTAGCGGCCCGCTTGCCAGTGCCGGCGCCTCTTTGCGGGATGGCTTCATGGCAGCCTTCTACCGGGACGCCAGCGCCCGCGACTACGATCTCAAACTGTCGGTTGTCGACACCCATAAAAAACCGTTCGATCAGCTTTACGACGAATTGCGACAAAAAAGCCCGGACCTCATTGTCGGACCACTGGAAAAAGAGGCACTTTCCTCACTTGCCAGTCGCGACGCCCTGCCTGTGCCGGTATTGGCACTGAACTATCTGGACGCTGGCACGCAGGCGCCGGCTCGCATGTATCAGTTCGGGCTGTCTGCCGAAGATGAAGCACGACAGATTGCCGAACGGCTCAACACCGATGGCCTGCATCAGGTCATGGTGCTGATCCCGCACGGTGGATGGGGCGACCGGTTCCAGCAGGCGCTGAACGAAGCCTTGGCAGACAATGGTGGTGTGGCGCTCAAAACCGAACGATTTTTCCGCACCGATAATTTCCGCGCGGACACCGCTGAGCTGCTCGGCATCACCACCAGCCGGGATCGGGCCATCGATATTGAGCGCACTATCGGACTCAACGTGGAGTTTGAACCGCGGCGCCGGCAGGATGCCGACGCCATTGTGATGGTGGCCCAGCCGACCATCGCCCGCCAGTTCAACCCGTTATTTGCGTTTTACTACGCGGGCGATCTGCCGGTCTATTCACCGTCCCTGGTCTATGAGGGAACGCCGGACCCGTCCCGCGATCAGGACCTCGATAAGGTCCGGTTTACTGATATCCCCTGGGTACTCAACAATCAGGATCCGCTCAGGACTGCGGCGTCCAAAGCTTTCCCCGACCTGACGGGGCAACTTGGCAGACTGTTCGCCATGGGCGCCGATGCCTACCAGTTGACAACCCGACTGCCGCTGCTGCAACAGGTGCCGGACAGCACGCTGCAGGGACACACGGGTGTGCTGTCAATGTCGTCGGATCGCCGGATTCACCGCCAACAGATGTGGGCACAATTTCAGAATGGCACGCCCAGACTGATACCGGAACAACTGACGCCAGACGAGCAACCGGCTGACACCGTGCAGGAAACCGGAATTAAAGAGTAGGCAACCGGACAGGCCGTGACATGAACGCCAGGGAAGGCAGAAAACAGATCGGAAATGCGGCGGAAGCCGTGGCAGCGCGCTATCTTGAAAGTCGTGGCGTGCGTATTGTTGATCACAACGTCGTCAGCCGGGGTGGAGAGATCGACCTCATCGGCCTGGATCGGGAGGTACTGGTGTTCTTTGAAGTCCGGTTTCGCGGTCAGGGCAGCTTCAGCTCCGGCGCTGAGTCCATCAGCTACCGCAAACAGCAGCGGCTGATCAGGGCAGCATCTTTTTACATCCACCGCCACAATCTCTGGCAACGGGACGCCCGCATCGATGTGATTTCAATGGCGCCAGGAACGCTGAAAAAATACCGGATACAGTGGATAAAAAATGCGATTCAGGCCGACCCATGACTGAACTTACCGACATGATCAACCAGTGGTTTGCGTCTCATATAGAGCATACCGCTGAAGCGGCAAGCCATACCGGTGGCGATATTGCGCGGGCAGCCGATATTCTGGTGGAGGCGTTGCTAGCGGACGGAAAGATCATTACCTGCGCCAACGGCAGCGCCAACATCCTTTCCCAGTATTTCTGCACGGCTCTGCTGAACCGGTTCGACCAGGACCGACCTGCCTTGCCGGCAATCAATCTCGGTGCCGATGCTACCACCTATTCTGCAATTTGCCGGGACAACCGGTTCAATGACACCTTCTCCCGCCAGGTCCGGGCAATCGGAAAGCCTCACGATACCTTGCTGGTGATCGTAGACGACGGCCATAAGGCCAACCTCATTCAGGCCATACAGGCTGCCCACGACCGGGATATGAAAGTAGTCGTATTAAGTGCCAAGGCCCGAACAGACATTACGTCGCTACTTCATGCGGAAGACCAGGAAGTGGCGCTGCAGAACCTGGAACAAAACCAGGCTGCACCACTACTACTGGTCATTATCAATGCCCTGTGCGGGCTGATCGATAACAAGCTCTTTGGCGGCGGCTAGCCGGGCCCCGCGGTTTATTTGACCACTTTGAGACTCGGCTTCTTGCCAGATGGGCGGGCTCCCGCGGAGTTACCATCCGGCTCAGGCTGGCGAGCACCATCGGGATCCGGCGCACCTGGCTCACTGCCGAACACCATTCCCTCACCGTTTTCCCGGGCGTAAATGGCCATAACGGCCTGCAACGGAATAAAAACCTGCATCGGAACACCCCCAAAACGGGCGCTGAATTCCAGAGCACCGTTGCCAACAACCAGACCTTTGACGGCACCCGGGCTGATATTCAGCACAATCTGTCCGTTGGCTACATGCTCAGTGGGCACCTGCACACCCTGAACGCCGGCATCCACAACAATGTAGGGCGTGCAGTTATTATCAAGAATCCATTCATTAAACGCCCGCACCAGATACGGACGACTGGATGCCATTTTTATCGTCGATTCCGACACTCAAACTCCCAACCCGACCTCAGGACCGGGTGTGCATTAATTGCGGATATCTTCTTCCAGGTCAGACAGGCTTGCCTTGAAGCCCTCCCGGGCGAAGATCTTGTCCATGTACTTCTGCAGTGGTTTGGCCTGCTTCTCGTTCAGGTCGATGCCCAACGCCGGCAAACGCCAGAGGATCGGTGCAATGCAGCAGTCCACAATCGTGAACTCTTCCGACAGAAAAAATGGCATCTCACCAAACAGAGGAGCTGTCGCCAGCAGACTTTCCCGCAACTCCTTGCGCGCCGAGTCTGATGCTTTGTGGTTGGGCTGCGCAAGAATCTGGTCGATCAACCCACACCAGTCCTTTTGGATGCGGTGAATCATCAGCCGGCTATTCGCACGTGCAACCGGGTATACCGGCAGCAGTGGCGGATGCGGGAAGCGTTCGTCAAGATACTCCATCATGATGTTTGGCTCATACAGAACCAGGTCCCGATCCACCAGCGTTGGCAGCGCATTGTATGGATTCAGATCCCCTAGCTCTCCGGGAGGATTGTCAGGGTCAACATCCACTACATCAACGGTAACACCTTTCTCGGCCAATACGATGCGAACACGATGACTGTAATGACTCGCAGGATCCGAGAAAAACGTCATTGATGACCGCTTGGTCACAACGCCCATAGAACTACTCCACGATTAGACACATCAGAATGATACTGCAAAAAGGAAAAAACCAGCGGGCCCCTATACGGCCCGCTGGATAGGATGCAGCAGAGATTATACCCGAATTCTTAGTGCACGTCCTTCCAGTACTCACGGTTGAGCAGGTAGGCGAAGATAAAGAATATGGCTATAAAGATCAGCACAAACATACCCAGCCGTTCACGTTCGACTTTTATCGGGTCGCCCATGTAGGAGAGGAAGTTGGTCAGGTCATAGATAGCGCTATCATATTCAGCTGCGGTCATTGAACCCTTGGACGCCCACTTTGTACAGACGTCCTGATTCTTGATATTGCCACTGAGCGGATCAACGCTTTCACGATGACCAATGGCCGGCTCCACCGCGCACAAGCCCTGCAACTGTAGCAACACGTGGGGCATCCCGACATTCGGGAATACCACATTGTTGATCCCCATCGGCCGGGACTCGTCCTTGTAAAATCCCCTCAGATACGAATAGATCCAGTCGTCACCCCGTAGACGGGACTCCAGGGTCAGGTCCGGGGGCGCATTACCAAACCAGTTGGCCGCCTGCTCCGGGTTCATGCTGTTTTTCATCAGTTCGCCAATTTCGGCGCCCGTGAAAATCAGGTTTTCCTTGTAAATATCCGATGGAATGCCGAGATCGTCCGCTACCCGCTTATAACGGGCATATTCCAGGGAGTGGCACGCCATGCAATAGTTGGTGAACAAGGTGGCACCACGCTGCAGTGACTCCTTGTTGGTATGATCGGCCGCCATGGTATCCAGAGCTGCACCGCCTTCCTCTGCCAACACACCCGCCGACAGAATCGCCATCAGACCGACCGCAAATACTCTCCTGATCAGACTCATCCGGTTACCCTCTCTGGCACAGGCTTTGTTTTCTCCATTCGCGTGTAAAACGGCATCAGAATGAAGTAAAGAAAGTAGAGCACGGTCATAATCTGCGCAACCGCCGTACGGCCAGGGGATGGTGGCTGAATACCCAGGTAGCCAAGCACAATAAACGAGATCACAAAAATCGCTAAAGCAATTTTACTGATCCAGCCTTTGTAGCGCATGGACCGCACCGGACTCCGGTCGAGCCAGGGCAAAACGAACAGAATGGCAATCGCCAGCCCCATGACCACGACGCCCCAGAATTTGGCGTCAAGCCCGAACAGGTCTACCTTGACCGCCCGAAGCATGGCGTAGAATGGCGTGAAGTACCACACCGGCGCTATATGTGCGGGCGTCTTGAGATTGTTCGCCGGTTCGAAGTTGGCCTTTTCAAGGAATAGCCCCCCCATCTCCGGGAAGAAGAAGATCACCACACAGAACACAAAGAGGAAGACCCCCACACCCAGCAAATCATGAACCGTATAATAAGGGTGAAACGGTATACCGTCCTTGGGAACACCGTTTTCGTCCTTGTTTTTCTTGATATCAATACCATCGGGGTTATTCGAGCCGACTTCATGCAAAGCAAGAATGTGCAGCACGACCAGACCCAGCAGCACAATGGGAAGCGCAATGACATGAAGCGCGAAGAAGCGGTTCAGGGTAATACCGGAAACCAGGTAATCACCACGAATCCAGAGTGACAGGTCGTCACCGATGACCGGTATCGCACCGAACAGGTTCACAATAACCTGGGCCCCCCAGTAGGACATCTGTCCCCAGGGCAGCAGGTAGCCCATGAAGGCTTCCGCCATCAGCACCAGATAAATCAGCATTCCGAAAAGCCAGATCAGTTCCCGGGGTTTCTGGTAGGAGCCATACATCAGCCCCCGGAACATATGCAGGTACACCACCACGAAAAATGCCGATGCACCAGTAGAGTGCAAATAACGCAGCAGCCATCCCCACTGCACATCGCGCATGATGTACTCAATTGAGGAAAAGGCACCCTCAGCCGTCGGGTTGTAGCTCATGGTCAGCCAGATGCCCGTGACCAACTGATTCACCAGGACCAGCATGGCCAGCGAGCCGAAAAAATACCAGACGTTAAAGTTCTTGGGGGCGTAGTACTGGCTGAGGTGTTTATTCCAGGCATCAACAACCGGTAGCCGTTGATCAATCCAGCTGATTAGTTTCTGCATTAGGCCGCCTCCGGGTCCAACCCGATCACAACGGTGCTGTCGTCATCGTATCTGTAGGGTGGCACTTCAAGGTTGAGAGGCGCGGGCTGATTAGGGAACACCCGGCCGGCGAGATCATACTGCGAGCCATGACAGGCGCACACATAGCCGCCTAGCCAGTCTGGCCCGATATCCTCCGGCGCCACCTCGGGACGGTAGGTTGGAACGCACCCCAGATGGGTGCATATACCGACCAGAACAGCGTACTCATCTCTGATTGACCGATAAATTCCGGTGATATAATCCGGCTGATCGGATTCTTGGGACTCAGGATCTTTCACTCGGTCATTAAGTTTTTTGATGTTGTCAAGCATCTTCTGCGTACGATTGACAATCCAAACGGGCTTCCCCCGCCACGACACCGTAATCTGTTGACCGGGCTCAATTTTGCTGATGTTGACGGTGACCGGTGCGCCGGCTGCCTCCGCCTTGGCACTGGGGTTCCAGGACGCCACAAACGGGACTGCCGCTCCGACGACGCCGACACCACCTACCACCGATGTCGCGCCAATCAGGAACCGACGCCGGCCCAAGCTTACGTCGCCATTACTCATTATTGTTCTCTCCCATCAGGCAACGCGCAGTACCCGGGACGGTAAACTACGCGGAACAAAGCCATCAAAACCCAAAACGGCAAGCGCATCAAATGTTAAAGAATATACACTTTCCTTACAAGTAACAAAAAAAAGCCCGGCGCTGGGCCAGGCTTTTCGGTCTACTCCAAAGAGACGCTTAACGCTTGGAGTACTGAGGACGCTTGCGCGCCTTACGCAGACCGACTTTCTTACGCTCAACCTTGCGGGCATCCCGGGTTACATAACCGGCCTTACGCAGCGAGGGGCGCAGAGTTTCATCGTAGTCCATCAATGCGCGAGTCAGACCATGACGAATTGCGCCAGCCTGACCACTGATGCCACCACCTTCAACGGTGATTTTGATATCAAAACGATCTGACGACTCGGCAACCACCAGAGGCTGGCGAACAATCATTCGCAGAGTTTCGCGCCCAAAGAATTCTTCGATGCTGCGACCATTGATCTGGATGTTGCCGCTTCCAGGCTTGATAAAGACCCGAGCCGTGGACGTCTTGCGGCGACCGGTACCGTAATTTTGTGCTACAGACATATCCGCCTTCCGTTAAATGTCGAGTGCTTTGGGCTGCTGGGCTGCGTGAGGATGCTCAGCGCCGGCATAGATTTTAAGCTTCTTGAACATGGCGCGGCCCAGCGGGCCCTTCGGGAGCATACCTTTCACCGAATGCTCAATGATTTGCTCAGGCGCCTTGTCTGCCAGCTTCTCGAAGTTGATGGACTTGATACCACCCGGAAAGCCGGTGTGACTGTAATACATCTTTGCAGACGACTTCTTGCCTGTCACCCGCACCTGACCGGCATTAATCACAACAATGTAATCGCCAGTATCGACATGAGGGGTGTATTCAGGCTTATGCTTGCCCCGCAGACGAAGGGCGATCTCGGTTGACAGACGACCCAGCGTCTTGCCGGCTGCGTCTACAACGTACCAGTCACGTTTTACGGTTTCTGGTTTCGCACTCAGAGTCTTCATTGATTCCGCCTTGAACGCTATAAAAGAAACGTTAAAAGCTACCACCGACAGGCGTTCATACGCTCAGTGGAAGCTCTTGACCTGTAATGTTTGTCGGCAGTGCCACCAATCGGGGCTGAGTCGGTAACAACGCCTTGAAAAGCCAGGGCGCGAAGTATATCCGAAGCGATACCCAAATGCCAACCCTGAGGCCGGACATTTTTTGCATCAACGCCAGCGGTAAAGGCCGTCAACATTGGCTTTCAACGCCTGCTGCAGTTGCTCGGCCGACTCGCTGCGAATGCCCGCCAGAGCGTCAAATATCTGCGGTAGGTAAAGGGGAGAATTCCGCCCTTTTTCAATTCCGGCGGGTGCCATATCCGGAGCGTCAGTCTCCAGCACCAGCGCGCCCAACGGCAGGCGAGCCACCGTTGATCGGGTTTTGTGAGCACCCTTGTGGGTGATGACGCCACCGATGCCGATCTTGCAGCCGAGATCCACCAGTTTACTGGCCTGCTCGTAACTGCCCGAAAACCCATGCACCAGCGCCTCGCCTGAAAATCGTCGTGATTTGAGCACAACAGCCACGTCATCGTGGGTTTTGACCGAGTGAATGACCAATGGCCAGTCAAGGTCACGGGCCAACTCAACCTGGGCTTCAAACCAGGGCCGCTGACGCCCGAGGTCGCCATGGAGGCGATCCAGTCCGCACTCACCCAGGGCAACACACCGCTCAGAGCTGTCACCCAGACGCCGCCTGAGCTCATCCAGCACCCCCCAGGAGTGCTCGTCAACATACCAGGGATGTATACCAAGGCAGTAATAGAGTGGCGGATGCGCCCGGACAGTGGCCATGATCCGGCCCCAGTCCTGTTGGCGGACCCCGGGGATCACAATTTTTCGTATGCCCAGCGAGTACGATTTGACCATGATATCATCCCGATGGTCATCAAACGCCGGAAAATCGAAATGGCAGTGCGCGTCAACCAGCCCCATCACTCCTCTCCAGGGATCAGTGCTCGCGGGTCTTGTGAAAGGCGATATCCGGATGCCGCTCCTGCGCCAGTTGCAGGTTCACCATGGTCGGCGCAATATAGGCCAACTGATCGCTGCCATCGAGCGCCAGGAAGTCGTTGGCCTTGCGCTCAAATTCGTCCAGTTTCCGCGCATCAGCAGAGGTAACCCAGCGCGCTGTCGCCACGTTGACAGGCTCATACACCGCCTCAACTTTGTACTCACTCCTGAGTCGACTGACCACCACATCAAACTGCAGTACCCCGACGGCTCCCACGATCAGATCATTGTTTTTCAGGGGTCGAAATACCTGTACGGCACCCTCTTCTGACAACTGAACCAGTCCTTTCTGAAGCTGCTTGGCCTTGAGCGGGTCTTTCAGCCGGATGCGGCGGAACAACTCAGGCGCAAAATTGGGAATACCGGTGAACTTCATGTCTTCCCCGGCGGTAAACGTGTCCCCCAACTGGATGGTGCCATGATTGTGAAGACCGATAATATCGCCGGCAAACGCTTCATCCGCATGCTCGCGGTCGCCCGCCATAAACGTCAGCGCGTCAGAGAAACGAACATCCTTGCCAATCCGCACATGACGGGCTTTCATGCCCTGCCGATACTGACCGGACACAATCCTCAGGAAGGCTACCCGATCCCGATGCTGAGGGTCCATATTGGCCTGAATCTTGAAAACAAATCCGGAAAACGCTTCATCTGCCGGCTTGACCAGACGCTGGTCGGTTTCCCTGGGCTGCGGAGCCGGAGCCCAGTCAACCAGGCCATCCAGCATATGATCCACCCCGAAGTTACCCAGCGCCGTACCGAAAAAAACCGGCGTCAGCTCGCCCGCCAGAAAGGCTTCCTGGTCGAACTCATGAGACGCCCCCTTCACCAGCTCGATTTCGTCCCGCAAATCCTGCGCCCAGGCACCAAGCACCTCATCCAGTTCCGGGTTGTCGAGCCCCTGCAGCACACGTTTCTCCTGAATCGCATGGCCCTGACCGGACTTGTACAGAATAATCTCGTCCCGCAGCAGGTGATAGACACCCTTGAAATTCTTGCCCATGCCAATCGGCCAGGTAATGGGCGCACAGGCAATCTTGAGAACGTCCTCTACCTCATCCATCAGTTCGACGGGATCGCGGGTATCCCGATCCAGCTTGTTCATAAAGGTCAGAATGGGCGTATCACGCAGGCGGGTCACTTCCATCAGCTTGATGGTGCGCGCCTCAACACCCTTGGCACTGTCGATCACCATCAGGCAGGAGTCGACCGCTGTCAACGTCCGGTAAGTGTCCTCAGAAAAGTCTTCGTGTCCCGGCGTATCGAGCAGATTGATCAGCTTGCCCCCATAGGGAAACTGCATCACCGAGGTGGTGACGGAGATCCCCCGCTCCTTTTCCATTTCCATCCAGTCTGATTTTGCGTGCTGTCCGGATTTCTTCCCCTTTACGGTACCGGCAGTCTGAATCGCCTGTCCGAACAGGAGCACTTTTTCGGTAATGGTGGTTTTACCCGCATCAGGGTGCGAGATAATGGCGAAGGTACGGCGTTGACCGACTTCCTGAGCGAGGGTTGGCATAATTATAAACCGGCCTGAACTGGGAAATTTAGGGTGTCTCTGCGCAATCGGCGGTCAATACAGCGCGCATCCAGAATTCGCGAAACTGGCGTCATCCCTGCTGGACGGCCTGTCGGACACGAGCCGTCGCTCGTTCGGGATGCCGCTCCGGATGCCTGTCAGAGACTCATTGAAAGCGCAGTATTATAGGAGTTGTCGGCATCAGACGCGAGTCATGACGACGCCAGCGACCGGGACATCACCTCAGCAGCCTCGCGGCGTCCGGCATCCGGGTAGTAATCCGGCCGCCGGCCAATCGCCGCAAAGCCTTCACGCCGATACAGCCGCCGCGCCGCCTCGTTACTCTCCCGAACCTCCAACAGTACCTGTACCATGCCGTCCTCGCGACATTGAACCAGCACCTGCTCAAGTAACTGTTTCGCGCCACCCTGCTGACGCCACGCGGGCGATACACACAGATTGAGCAGATGGGCTTCATCGACCAGATAGGCGATGATGGCATATCCGATGACCACGCCGTCCCGTACAAGTGCCCAGAGCCGATAGTCAGCACGGAAACAATCCCGGAACACGGCCTCGCTCCAGGGGTGGGAATAGCTCAGCCGCTCGATGTCGAGCACCGTCGCCAGATCCTCTACCCGCAGGGGGCGAACAATTGCGCCGGTACCCGGCGCCTCAGCCTGCCTTAAGGTCATTGCTCAGCGGTTCCGGTCAGCGGCCGGAGCTCAGCCCACAGCTGACGCTTGCGATCGGGCTCCGCGGACAAAGCAGCCAGGGAGAAAGGAAACTCTACGGTCCTGTGCCCCAGCACCGATTCCAGCCAGACACTGCGGGCGTCGTATGACAACTCGGGCAGCAGGCCCAGGGTAACAACCATCCGTTCATTAAACCCGCCGGCCAGCTCCGTCAGCACCGCTTTCAGCCCGGACTCATCATTACCCGGGACCGCCGGATTACTGAAAACCGGCCATTGCAGGATGCGATGCTCAGTCGGCATCTGACCGAGCGCCTGCAAAATATTCCCCGCCAGAGCAGCCTGTAGCCGGGTACTTGCATCCGCAGAAAGCGCGCTGATCAGCACAAACCTGTTGCTGAACCAGAACCCCCAGTGAGCGGCTGTTACCCCAGCCGCCGACGCTGAACCGCTGACGGGCCCCGGCGACATGACAGCCGGTCCGGTGTCGGAACCTGGCGGCGCCTGCGGCTGATCGACCAGAGCCGTTTCTGGCCGGTCTCGCGCGGACTCATTTCGGGGTTCGGGTTTGCTGGCAGACGGGTCGTTCTTGGCCGGCGACACCAACCCCTGGATGGCAGCCAGTGATTGACGTCGACGCTGTCCTTGCGGCGGCTGGCCCATGACAGGCTCATCGACCAGCGCCGGTTCCGTCTGCTCGACCGTTTCGCCAAAATCAAAGTCAGGGCTGGGCGCCGCGCCGCTCAATGTTGATCGCGCATACCAGCAGGAGACGCCCGCAACGCCAAGATAGAACTGACGTTTCACTTCGGATTGCAGGGGCACTAGCATACTCCCTGGCGCAGGCTGCGCCGTTCAGATTCAGCACCCGGAATCATCAAACATCAGCCCCCTGGGGATGTTGGCGATGAGCGCCGGCGGTAATCAGATTCAACGCCTGAATGTACGCCTTGGCAGAGGCAATGATGATATCCGTATCCGCGCCCAGGCCGTTGACGATGCGCCCCCCGCGCTCAAGGCGAACGGTTACCTCGCCCTGTGCATCCGTGCCACTGGTAATCGCGTTTACTGAATACAGTTGCAGATTGCAGCCGGAATCAACCAGCGACTCGATGGCGGTAAAGGTTGCGTCGACAGGACCACTGCCCTCGGCTTCCATCTTGTGCTCCTTGCCATCCATCATCAGGGTTACCTGCGCCCTGGGAATCACGCCGGTTTCAGAGTTCACCTGCATGCAGACCAATGCAAAACGGCCATCGGCCTCTTTTTGCCGGGTATCGCTTGCGATCGCCTGAAGATCTTCATCAAAGATTTCATGTTTGAGATCAGCGAGCGCCTTGAATCGGGTGAACGCCTCGTTTAACTCCGTCTCGGTTTCAAACTGAATGCCCAACTCCAGCAGCCGGGTGCGGAAGGCATTGCGACCGGAATGCTTTCCCAGTACCAGGCTGTTGGTGTGCCAACCGACGTCCTGCGCGCGCATAATTTCGTAGGTTTCGCGGTGTTTCAGCACGCCATCCTGATGAATACCGGATTCATGGGCAAAAGCATTCGCCCCGACAATGGCCTTGTTGGGCTGCACTGGGAAGCCGGTGATCGTTGAGACCAGCCGGGAGGCCGGCACAATATGCCGGGCATCAATACGGGTCTCAACATCAAACAGGTCCTGACGGGTTCGTACCGCCATGACCAGCTCTTCCAGCGAGGCATTGCCGGCCCGCTCACCAAGTCCATTGATCGTGCACTCAACCTGTCGTGCGCCGCTGGTCACAGCGGCCAGCGAGTTGGCCACTGCCAGCCCCAGATCATTGTGGCAATGCACGGAAAAGATCGCTTTGTCGGCATTGGGAATGCGGTTCAGCAACGTACGGACGGTGTCTGCAAACTGCTCCGGAATCGCGTAGCCGACCGTGTCGGGAATATTGATGGTGGTCGCGCCGGCGTCTATAGCCGCCTCAATGATACGGCACAGGAAATCGAGTTCGGACCGGCCGGCATCTTCACAGGAGAATTCAACATCATCGATATGGCTCTTCGCCCGTTTCACCGAGCGGACAGCCTGCTCGACCACTTCATCTGGCGTCATCATCAGCTTGTGCTGCATGTGAATCGGCGAGGTGGCGATAAACGTATGAATACGCCCACGTTCGGCCGGCCGTATCGCCTCGGCAGCCCGGTCGATATCCTTGTCCAGTGCACGTGCCAGGCTGCAGATGGTCGACTCACGAACCGTTTCCGCAATCAGCTTCACCGCCTCAAAGTCGCCCTGACTGGCAATCGCAAAACCAGCCTCAATGACATCCACCCGCAGCTTCTCGAGAGCTTTGGCAATCCGAAGTTTCTCTGCCTTGGTCATGGTGGCGCCAGGGCTTTGTTCGCCGTCGCGCAAGGTGGTATCGAAAATGACGAGATGATCTTTGCTGGACATCGGACTCTCCATCAGACAGATACGGTCGTTATTTATGAACGTCAGTATACCACTGAATGGCTGCCGAGTTATGGTGATTTCTGGTGTATGGAAGCAGGCTGAAGAGGTGGCGTATCCTGTTGGTTGATCACCGCGACGATCACAACCAACAGAGGAATGATACGCCATGTCCAAGTCTAACCTGCATGCTCTTTCACAACCAGAGA
>JASBRL010000123.1 GCA_030149475.1 Marinobacter sp. | reverse complement strand
CGAAGCCATAGCTGCACAGCAGAAAGAGATTCAGCGGATCAAAGCAAGGCTGGCCCGTGAGAAACAATTCAACAAGCGCGTGGCCATCAACGCCGAGTTGCGCGATGCCAAACAGAAACTGGAGCGGCTGACTCAACAGCAGAGTGCTTCCAAAAGTTATTGAGAGAGATGTAATGGACAAATTGAAAATGCACAGCCCCGACATGAGCCAGGACAACATTGCCAAGATTCGGGAGCTGTTTCCTGGGTGCGTGACCGAGGCGCGGGATGAGGCAACAGGCAAACTACGTTTGGCTGTGGATTTTGACCAGCTTCGGCAGGAATTGAGTGATTCGATTGTAGAGGGGCCTCAGGAGCGGTACCGATTGGATTGGCCAGGTAAACAGGAATCGTTGGTTGTTGCCAATGCTCCGATTGCCAAATCGTTGCGTCCCGCAAGAGAGGAAAGCGGAGATTTCGATACTACACGAAACCTCTTTATCGAGGGGGACAACCTCGAAGCCCTGAAGCTGCTCCAAGAAACCTACTTAGGGCGGGTCAAGATGATTTATATCGATCCGCCGTACAACACTGGAAATGATTTCGTTTACGATGATGATTTTTCTGAGAGCGCAGAATCCTTTTTACTCAATTCGAATCAAAAAGATAATCAGGGAAATAGGCTGATTGCAAATACGCAAGCAAATGGCCGATTGCATTCTGATTGGTTGTCAATGATGAGAGCACGACTTGGTTTGGCTAAAAAACTCTTACGCCAAGACGGAATTATCTTGATAAGCATTGATGACAACGAAGTACATAATCTAAGGAAAGTATGCGATGAAGTTTTTGGTGCCCAGAACTTCATCGACAATATTATTTGGAAGAAGAGATATGGCGGAGGAGCAAAAGAAAAGCACCTCGTATCAATACATGAACACATTCTCATGTATTCCCGTAATTTCGAATCCATCTTGGATCTGTATGTGCCGTTAACGAATGCTCAGGTTGAGCGATATTATACGAAGACGGACGAGCATTTTAACGAGAAAGGCCCCTTCAGAATACACCCTCTAGAAGCCATGAAAAGTTTTGAGGATAGACCAAACTTACGATTTCCGGTGCCTGCGCCAGATGGAACGCAAATTTGGCCGAAACGCCAGTGGCGCTGGAGCAAGGAACGTATGGATCAAGCCCTTGCAAGCGGTGAAGTTCACTTTCAGAGTTTAAAGGATGGCACATGGTCAATTTCCTCAAAGCAGTATCTGAAGGGAGCTGATGGTGAGACGAGAGCGTCCAAGTTCTTCTCTATTGTGGATGGTGTTTACGGACAACATGGAACTAACGAGATAGTTAGTCTTCTCGGGAACTCTCAAGTTTTTCCTTTTGCAAAGCCATCAGAATTGATCAGAAAGCTTGTTGAATTGGTAACTTTTGATGACCGTGACGCAATCTGCTTGGACTTTTTTGCTGGCTCGGGCTCCACTGCTCACGCCGTTTTACAACAGAATGCAGTTGATGGAGGCTCACGCTCATTCATACTCGTTCAAATTCCTGAAGCTCTGGACGACCAGGCTTTAAGCTCAAAGGTCGCTGCAAAATTTTGTCGTGATCTAGAGCTCCCTTGCGCCGTATCTGAGATTTCCAAAGAGCGCATCCGCCGCGCTGGCCAAAAAATCCTCGAAGACAACTGTCATCCCGACTGGAACCGCGACGTCGGCTTCCGCGTCCTCAAGGTCGACACCTCAAACATGAAGGACATCTACTACCGCCCCGACGAACTCTCTCAGGGCGACTTGCTAGAAGCAGTAAACAACGTCAAACCCGACCGCACTTCTGAAGATCTTCTGTTCCAGGTGCTTGTGGACTGGGGTGTAGATCTTACCCTGCCGATTCGTCGCGAAACCCTGCAAGACAAGACCGTATTTTTCGTCGATGACAATGCGCTGGTCGCTTGTTTCGACAGCGGTGTTACGGAGGATCTGGTCAAAGAGCTGGCCAGGCATGAGCCCTTGCGCGTGGTGTTCCGCGACAATGGGTTTGTCTCTGATGCGGTGAAAATAAACGTCGAGCAGATCTTCCGCCAGCTTTCGCCCAGCACCGAAGTCAGAAGCCTTTAAGGAATTACGGCATGGACCAATCAGCCTTGAACACGCTGCTTGAAGGCTTGATCCGCACCTGGGAAAACGAGGTGGCCGAGTTCAAGGAAGCGGGCAATGACTACGACACCAACAAAATTGGTGCGTATTTCTCTGCCCTCAGCAACGAAGCCAACCTGCGGGGGCTGGAGCGTGCCTGGCTGGTGTTTGGCGTGAGCAACAAAACCCGGGAGGTGGTGGGAACAAACTACCGCAGCGAATCCGAGCGGCTGCATGGCCTGAAGCTGCAGGTGGCACAAAGTACCGAGCCCAGCATTACCTTTCGTGATATCCATGAACTACAACACGCAGATGGGCGGGTGTTGTTGTTTGAAATTCCCGCGGCTCCAAGGGGCATCCCAATCTCCTGGAAGGGGCACTACCACGCCCGGGCCGGGGAAAGTCTGGTCTCCCTCAGCCTGGATAAGCTGGACGAAATTCGTCAGCAAACTCTCGCTCAGGACTGGAGCGCGCAATTGGTGCCGGCCGCCAGCCTGACCGACCTGGACGAGGCGGCTCTTGCAAGAGCACGGGAGGCGTTCGCAAAAAAGTATGCCAACCGCTTTAATGCCGAGGAAGTCATGGCCTGGCCGTTGCCAACCTTTCTTGATCGAGCACGGGTCACCCAAAACGGTCAGGTTACCCGGACTGCGCTTTTGCTGCTGGGCAAGCCAGAGGCAGCATGGCACCTGTCGCCACACCCTGCACAGATGACTTGGAAGCTGGAGGGCGCAGAGCGGGCCTATCAGCACTTTGCCCCGCCCTTTCTACTGACCACCACCCAGCTTTATCAACGCATCCGTAATATCCAGCTGCGCCTGCTACCGGAAGATGAACTTCTGCCGATTGAGGTATCCAAATACGATCAGAAGATGGTGCTGGAAGCCTTGCATAACTGCATTGCTCATCAGGACTACACCCTCCATGGCCGGGTGGTGGTGATCGAACAGTCCGATAGGCTGATTTTCGAGAATGAAGGCAACTTCTACGAAGGCACGCCGGGTGATTACCTGGAAGGTAATCGCACACCCCATCGCTATCGCAACCCCTTTCTTGCCCAGGCCATGTCTGAGCTGAACATGATCGATACCATGGGCTACGGCATTCACGACATGTATGCCCGTCAAGCCCGGCGTTACTTTCCCATGCCAGACTACGACCTTGCCGAACCGAGTAGTGTGCGGTTGATCATATACGGTGGCGTGGTTGACCCCGCTTACAGCCGTCTATTGATTCAAAAAACTGATCTGCCACTGGCGGATGTGCTGGCCCTGGACCGAGTGCAAAAGAAGCTGCCGATTCCTGATGAGGCCATAAGCCGCCTGCGGCGAGCAGGTCTGATCGAGGGCCGTAAACCCCACCTGCACGTTTCTGCGACGGTTGCCAAGGTAACGGCAGACAAGGCCGACTATATCCGTACCCGTCCTCAAGACGATGAGTTCTATGCCAAGTTGCTGACGGATTACCTGGAGAAATTTGGGCAGGCCAGCCGAGCGGAGATCAACCAGCTGTTGCTGGATAAGCTGAGTGACGCTCTGAGCGATAAGCAAAAAAGCACCAAGGTCAGCACGCTTTTGACAAAGCTGCGCCGCCGGAAAGTGATTGAGAACACCGGTTCCGACACGGCACCTTGTTGGAGGCTGACAAAGAGAACATGAAGAACTGCAAAGAGAGACGCATATATCCGTTTCTATTCAATTATTTATGGCTCTTTGGAGCCGCCATTTTGCAAAGAGCCTGCAAAGAGAAAATTTTATTATGAAGCTCAAATTCAAAACCCAGGCTTACCAAACGAATGCCGTCGAATCCGTAGTGGACTGCTTTGCTGGTCAACCTATGCGTGACAGCCTGGCCTACCGCATCGACCCCGGCCAGCAGGCTCAGACTGGCGCCTTCGACGCGGAGGGCTTCAAGAATGCCGACCTGGCGCTCAGTGAAGCCCAGGTATTAGAGAACATTCAGGCCGTTCAGCGTCGGCAGAACCTCCCGACGTCATCGTCACTGACGGATTTCACGACCTACGACACCAAGGGTAATCGCGTACCAGCCAAGGCTGCCTACAAAAAAGATGCTCTGGCCGCCACACGCATTCACCTGGACGTGGAGATGGAGACCGGCACCGGCAAGACCTATTGCTACATCAAGACCATCTTCGAGATGAATAAGCGCTATGGCTGGAGCAAGTTCATCATCATGGTGCCCTCGATTGCTATCCGCGAGGGCGTGTATAAGTCGCTACAGATTACCGCTGAGCATTTCACCGAAAGCTATGGCAAAAAGGCGCGGTTCTTCATCTACAACTCCAAACGGCTGCATGAGCTGGAAAGTTTTTCTTCCGACGCCGGCATCAATGTGATGATTATGAACATCCAGGCCTTCAACGCCCGGGGTGCAGATAACAGACGTATTTATGATGAGCTTGATGACTTTCAGTCTCGCAAACCCATCGATGTCATTGCCGCAAACCGGCCCATCCTGATTCTGGACGAGCCGCAGAAGATGGAAGGTAAAGCCACCATGGAGGCTCTACCCCAGTTCAAGCCGCTGGCCATTCTCCGTTACTCGGCCACTCACCGCACCCAGCACAACCGTATTCACCGCCTGGATGCTCTGGACGCCTATAACCAGAAACTGGTCAAAAAGATCGCGGTGCGCGGCATTCAAACACGCGGCCTGGCCGGCACCAATGCGTACCTGTATCTGGAGGGTATCGACATCTCCAAGGATGCACCGGTCGCTCGCATAGAGCTTGAAGTAAAACTCAAATCCGGCGAGATCAAGCGCCAGCTCAGGCGTCTTCGTTTTAAAGATGATCTGTTTGCGGAATCTGGTGAACTGGATCAATACCGGGACGGCTTTACCATCAGCCAGATTGACGCTACCAACGACACCGTGGAGTTCACCAATGGGTTGGTGCTTACGGCTGGAGAAGCCAGCGGTGACGTTTCCGAAAGCGACATCCGTCGTATTCAGATCCGCGAGACCATCAAGGCGCATCTGGACCGGGAGAAACAGCTGTTTGTGCAGGGCATCAAGGTACTGTCGCTGTTTTTTATCGACGAGGTGGCCAAGTACCGTGATTACGACCAGGAAGATGACAATGGCGAGTACGCCCGCATCTTTGAGGAAGAGTATCAGCTACTGAAGAATGAATACCTGTCTGAACTGGCCATAGACAATCAGGCCTACCGCCAGTACCTGGAGGGCATTGACCCAGCCAGCACCCACAATGGCTACTTCGCCATTGATAAGAAGACCAAACGCCTGAAAGATCCCGCTGTGGGGAAACGGGCCGTTGATTCTGATGATGTGGACGCCTATGACTTGATTCTGAAGGATAAGGAGAGCTTGCTGGCCTTTCACAGGGACTCAGATGATACGGAAACCAGTGCTAAACGAAAGGTACGGTTCATTTTCTCCCATTCGGCTCTGCGTGAGGGCTGGGACAACCCCAACATCTTTATCATGTGCATGCTCAAGCACAGCGACAACATGATTTCCCGGCGCCAGGAGGTGGGCCGTGGCCTGCGATTGTCAGTTGACAGGCACGGCGACCGCATGGACAACCCGGCGGTGGTTCATGACATCAACGTACTGACGGTGATCGCCAGCGAGAGCTACAAAGATTTCGTTACCGGGCTGCAGCAGGAAATCAGTGAAAACCTGAGTGCCCGGCCGCGCCAGGCAACTGAAGCTTATTTCACGGGCAAATTAATGGCCACCGAGCAAGGCACTGTCGAAGTCACACCGGCCATGGCCAAGCAGATTTACCGCTATCTGGTAAAGAACGATTATACCGACGATACCGATCAGGTTGTCGATACCTACCATGATGCGAAGGCACAAGGCGCGCTGGCGGAGTTACCCGAAGATCTGAAGCCATTCGGTGACCAGATCTTTGCCTTGATCGACACAGTGTTCAGCGAAGGTCAACTTCCCAAAATCGAGGATGGCCGCAAACCGAAGACCAACCCGCTCAATGCCAACTTCGGCAGGAAAGAATTCCAGGCGCTTTGGCAGCGCATCAACCGCAAGGCCGTGTATCGCGTCGACTTTGACTCCGATGAACTGGTGCGCAAGTGTATTGCAACGCTGGACAAGGAACTGCGCGTAACGCCCCTGCAGTACACCGTACAGAAGGGTATTCAGCAAGATGCGCTAACCGACGAGCAATTGCGCAAAGGCGATGGCTTCAAGGTTGAAGAAACAGCAACCGAATATGGCGACTCCATCCACTCAAGAGTCCGCTATGACCTGTTGGGTAAGGTGTCAGAAAATGCCCACCTGACCCGCGGAACCGCCGCCAGCATTCTGCAGGGCATTCAGTCCGCCGTGTTCAACCAGTTTCGCCAGAACCCGGAACACTTCATTGCCGAGGCATCACGGCTTATCACTGAACAAAAAGCCGCTATGGTGATTGAGCGCCTGGCCTACAATGAAGTTGATGAGCGCTACGATGTGGATATCTTCACCGCCAACCAGACCGGCCAGGATTTCTCCCGCGCCACGGAGAAGCTGAAGAACCACGTATACGACTACGCGATTACGGATTCGGATGTCGAGCGCCGCTTCGTGAATGAGCTGGATACCAGCAGTGAAGTCGTGGTTTACGCCAAGCTGCCGAGAGGCTTTCTGATTCCCACCCCCGTGGGCGATTACAATCCGGACTGGGCGATTTCCTTCCAGGCTGACAACATCAAACACATCTACTTTGTCGCCGAGACCAAAGGCTCGATGTCGTCCATGAAACTGCGGGAAATCGAACAGACCAAGATTGAATGTGCGAGAAAGTTTTTCGATGAGATCAATCTGAAGGTCGCTCAGGATAAGGTGAAGTATGACGTGGTGACTGACTACGCGAAGCTTATGGACGTTGTTGGGAAATAACGAGTGCAGGCATAATGGCCTGGCCGCACGGGATACCGTGCAGCGGTTTCTGGAGCGGGCGAAGGGAATCGAACCCTCGTCGTAGGCTTGGGAAGCCTCTGCTCTACCATTGAGCTACGCCCGCAACGGGTTTTAACGCTCACACTATAGGCGTGGCCCCCGGAGCGGACAAGGCCGGCCGACAAACTTTTTTTGAACCCATGGCGAGACCGGGACTGTCACCGTTAATCAACCTGTTATGATAACGGTAACGCGACACGGGAGAGTCCATGCCTACGACCATTATCTTCATTGGCGCCATGATGCTCGCGGTGAGCATTCTGCTCAGCCCCCTTTCCAGTCGTCTGGGCATGCCGGTGCTGCTGATTTTCCTGGCTGTGGGCATGAGCATGGGAGAGGAGGGCCCGGGAGGGCTCCATTTTGCCGATTTCAAGCTGGCTTTTCTGCTGGCTAACCTGGCGCTGGCGGTGATCCTGCTGGACGGGGGCATGCGTACCCGTGCCGAAACCTTTCGCGTAGGCCTGCGACCAGCGCTGTTGCTGGCCACCATTGGCGTTCTGATTACCGCCGGGCTGGCGGGCCTGACCGCCTACTGGTTGTTCGACCTGAGCTGGATGACCGCTTTGCTGATCGGCGCCATCATCTCCTCAACCGATGCCGCGACGGTCTTTTCCCTACTCCAGGGGCACGGCCTGCATCTCAATGAACGGGTTGGCGCGACCCTGGAAATTGAATCCGGCAGTAACGACCCCATGGCCATTTTCCTGACCCTGGCGCTGCTGGCGATGATCGAAAGCCAGGGCGCCAGCTCAGTCTGGAGCAGCCTGCAGATTCTGGTTCAGCAATTTGGTGTGGGCGGCGTTGTCGGGGTGCTCGGCGGCCTGGCGATTGTCGAAATGGCCAACCGTATTCGTCTGACGCCGGCCCTCTATCCCCTGTTGGTGGTGGCGGCCGGGATGATCGTGTTTGCCGGCACCAATGCCCTCGGCGGCAGCGGCTTTCTGGCGATCTACCTGGCCGGCGTGATGCTGGGCAACCGGCCGGTGCGAATGATGCCCATGATTCTGCAGATTCACGATGGCCTGGCGTGGCTGGCCCAGCTCTGTCTGTTTATGATGCTGGGGCTGCTGGTCAAGCCCAGCGCCCTGGTGCCACTGGCCAGCGGAGGTCTCATTCTGGCCCTGGTGCTGATTTTCGTATCACGCCCCCTGGCGGTGCTGGCCACGTTGTGGCCTTTCGGCTTCAAGCGGCGGGAACTGGTTTTCATCAGTTGGGTGGGCCTGCGCGGCGCTGTCCCGATCGTGCTGGCGCTGTTCCCGATTATCGCCGGCCTGCCCGAGGCACAGCAGATTTTCCACATCGCCTTCTTCATTGTGCTGGTCTCACTGGTGGTTCAGGGGACCACCATGGCGCCGCTGGCGCGCTGGCTGAAACTGGAGGTGCCGGCCAGCGGCGAGCCCTACCGTCGCCTGCCACTGGATGTTGCCGCCGCGGGCGATCACGAGCTCATGCTGTTCCCGCTGCGCGGTGATCAGTGGCAGGCTGAACGTCCACTTGGCCAACTTATCCTGCCGGACAATACGGCGATCGCAGGCGTGTTCCGGGAGCGCATCTGCCATCGACCGGCGCCGGACCTGCTGATTTCCTCGGGAGATGTGGTGGCGGTGTTCGCGACACCGTCCGTGCTGCCAGAGTTGGGCCACTCCCTGAGCGGGCGGCAGGCTCCCCGATACCTGGCAGAACGGGCCTTCTTCGGGGATTTCGTGCTCAACGGCGATGCTCTGCTTGGCGATGTGGAACAGGTTTATGGCATTGAATTCGATGAACTCCCGCCGGATCTGTCCCTCGCCGAGTGCTTTGTGCGCCGTACCAAGGGTCATCCGGTGGTCGGCGACAAAGTCGTACTGGGGCCGGTGACGCTGGTGGCCCGGGCTACCCAGGCGGACCAGGTCACCAAGGTGGGGCTCAAAATGGCCGACGACAAGGCACATTCGGGCTGATCTGGCTATCGTTAGGGAAGCGATGATTACGATGTTGCAAGCTCATCCGGCGGAAACATCGGCGTTTGCCGGTCGTTACAGCCTGAACCACGCCACCAAAAACCGTAACAAACTGACGCCAAATGCCGGTTCGACTCAGCCAGAGGCTGTGCTATAAATGATGCCAATAAAATCTGATAATCGATGGAAAGTTATGGTCTTGCAGCGCTGGCTTAATCTCCTTCTTAAACTGTTTGTCGCCCCGATAACTGTTTTTACACTGATAACAACCAGTCAGGCGTCGGAACTCGAAGGGCATCACATGGACTCGACGCCAAGCGTTAGCGAGGTACTGGTACGCAAGCATGAACGGCGTCTGTATTTAATGGACGGGGATGATGTGGTGCGCTCCTACCGCATTTCCCTGGGCGACAGTCCCAACGGCCACAAGCTTTCTGAGGGCGACGAACGCACGCCCGAAGGACGCTATACACTGGACTGGCGCAACCCAAACAGTGACTTTCATAAATCAATACACATTTCCTATCCGAACGACAAAGACCGCTCTCTCGCCCATGCCTGGGGTCTCAACCCCGGCGGCAGTATCATGATTCACGGGCTCCCCAACAATGCCGGAGATATGGCGTTTGCCTATGCGGGGCTGGACTGGACTGATGGCTGCATTGCCGTTGGCAACCGTGATATGGATGAAATCTGGCAACTGGTCAGCGACGGCACCCCGATTGAAATCCTGCCCTGAACAGCCTCCAGGGTGGATACGACAATCATCAACAATTTGCTGTCATCCAGAATCCCGCGCTGTACGTATCAGCTTTGCATTCTTAAGTCTGTGTAATAGGCGAAGAATTTTTACGTCCCTACAGTTAACATTTCCTTCCAGAGTGTTTTACACTGTTTGACGTAACTGGCGGCTTTTCACCGTCAGGTCCGAGTTGACAGGATGTTGGCAAAGCTAGACTTTCTGCATCACAGGAAATAACACGACCAATAAGGGGAATTGAACATGCGTAAGTTGACGATCGCAGGGTTTGCACTGGCGTCTACATTGCTGGCCGGTTGTGCCACCAATGCCGACCAGAAAGCGATGATGGACGAGACGGCTGCCACAGCGAACTCCGCTGAGCAGACCGCTGACAACGCGCTGAAGACTGCAAACACCGCACAGAGCCGTGCCAACGCCGCACAGGCCAAAGCAGAAGAAGCACTGGCTGCTGCCAAAGCTGCCCAGAAAGCCGCTGACGAAGCCAATGAGCGCGCCAAGCGCATGCTGATGCGTTCCAGCCAGAAGTAATTCTGACTGACGTAGAAAAGGCCGGTTCAACCCAAGCCGTTCACCTGAAGTGAATGTGGGTTGGCCAGGCCGGATGAGCAAGTAGGGTCGGTGGATTTTCCACCGGCCCTTTTTTGTGACTGGGGCTTCGCGTGCTCGGCGAATCTATAGCACTGAGGGGAAACGCGTTTCGTCCGCAAAACGCTCCGTGAGCGTATCAAAGACTTTTCTCACCCTGGCAGGCACCGGCCCTCGTTGAGGTCGATAGACATACAGCGGCAATGGGGGTGGTTCAAACTGGCGTAAAACGGGCATCAATCGTCCGTCGCGGATATATGAAATGACCAGGAAAGCGGCTATTTGCCCGAATACCCAACCATTCAGCACCGCCTGAAGTTCTGCTTCCGGATCATCTGAGACAAAACGGGGTCTCGACGGCGTATGAGTGAAGCCGTCAAATCGCCAGGGCCAGATACGTCCGGAGTTGCGGTCCACTCTCCCTGACACGGGCTTATCCACGAGATCCACGATACGTTGGGGTTCACCAACGCTGTGGATCAACTCCGGAGTTGCCACGACCATCAAGGGCACGTCCGCCGCCCTACGCGCCACATATCGATGATCTCGCAGGGCCCCGACACGAATTCCGATATCGATCTGCGCACCTACAGTATCAGTGACTTCATCCTCCAGCCGGAGATCAATCAGGCATTCCGGAGCCTCTTTGATCAATGGCTCCAGAAGAGGCAGGACATGTCCACGACCCACTGAATGCGGCGCCACAATCCCGACCCGCCCGACCAGGCGTTCACGATTTGAAGCCCGGGGTTGCTCAAACAACAATTCCAGTTCGGATATCAGCTCGTTCGATTCCCGCAGGAACTGTTTTCCAAACTGGGTGATCTGAATTCGTCGTGTACTGCGATGAAAGAGCACTTCCCCGAGTTTATCCTCCAGTTCCTTGATCGTTCGGCTGATGGTCTGTGGCGATGTCCCAAGCTGAAAAGCCGCATCCCGGAAACTGTTCGAATGCGCCGCAGTGTGAAAAATCTTTAGCAATCTCAGCCGGTCATACATATCCACCTCCGTCCGTGCCGATTGTCCCATTTTCTGGAATTAAGAAAGCCAAAATATTTCCTAACAGATCACGTCGACCACTGTCTACTCTGAATAAAGTGGTAAATAAGCATCCTGATCACAACAACAAATCAAAGCGGCCGAGGTCTTCCACTGAAAGCTTCAGAGCCGACTTTGTGAGGAGTCGAAATGTCACTATCCCGAAGGGCCTTTCTTCGAAATAGCCGGAACGTCCTGGTAGGGACTCTGGCTTTCAGCAATGGTGCGATCGCATTGCTGGCGCCGTCCAGGGCCTGGTCTTTACCGTTAAATCACCTGTCCGAGGCTGAGGGGGACACCCTCCTCAAGGTCACACGTTATATATTCCCTCATGCCACTCTGGAGGACGCCGTTTACGCGCTGGTCGTCAAAGACCTGGACTCAGCCGCCGCCGATAATACAGTGAACAATCTGCTCTCGACTGGCGTTCGCACGCTGAATGATCGTTCCGGGGGCAATTGGCGCAATCTGGGCACCGAAGAACAATTCCGCCTGGTGGAAGCAATGGCAGGTTCACCGTTCTTCGAAAAAATCCGCAGCACCGCGGTCGTTTCACTCTATAACAACGAGTTGGCGTTTGCGCACTTTGGCTATCAGGGCAGTGCGGGCGATGGGGGTTACCTGTACGCGGGATTTAATGATCTTGACTGGTTGCCGGAGCCACCTCTTAAGGACAGCGGCGTCATACCAACCTGATGGTCCGTTGCTCTGACCCATCACACAACAATAAAGCAGTCTGGAGAAAGCCATGTCTTTGACTGAAAAACAGAAAACGTTTTCCCACGATGACGACAATGTCGTTGTCATTATTGGCTCCGGTGCCGGTGGCGGGACGCTGGCCAATGAACTTGCCCAGCAGGGGATCGATACTGTCGTTCTCGAAGCGGGCGCCCTGCACACAACCGCGGATTTTCTGGCCGATGAATGGGCCTCGTTCAACCAGCTTGCCTGGCTGGACCCGCGCACCACCTCCGGCAGCTTCCGGCTCGCCAGGGATTTTTCCGGCCTGCCCGCCTGGATTGTCAAGGCCGTGGGCGGAACAACCATCCACTGGGCCGGTGCCAGCCTGCGATTACAACCCCACGAGTTCAAGGCCCGCACGACCTACGGGGATATCAAGGGTGCTAATCTGCTTGACTGGCCCATCAGCTACGACGACCTGGAAGCCTACTATGCCAACGCGGAAGACCGAATGGGCGTCACCCGCACCAACGGCATCGGTGGATTGCCGGGCAACAACAATTTCAAAGTCATGCACGCGGGCGCCCAAAAACTCGGCTACAACTGCAACACGGGGCACATGGCTATCAACAGCGCGCCACGCAAAGGTCGGCTGTCCTGTCAACAGCGGGGTTTTTGCTTCCAGGGCTGCCGTTTCGGGGCAAAATGGTCAACACTCTACACGGATCTGCCCGAGGGTATTGCAACCGGACATATGGAGCTGCGAGCGGAGTCTCACGTTGCCCGCATCGAACATGACAAGAAGGGCCGCGTGAACGCGGTGGTCTATTTTGACAGCGATGGTAAGGAACAGCGCCAGAAAGCACGCGTAGTTGCGGTTGCCGGGAATTCCATCGAGACACCGCGCCTGCTGTTGAATTCAGCATCAAGCATGTTTCCGGACGGGCTCGCCAACCGTTCCGGACAGGTGGGCCGCAATTATATGCGCCACATGACCGGATCGGTCTACGCTACGTTTGAAAAACCGGTGCATATGTACCGCGGTACGACCATGGCTGGCATCATTCGCGATGAGGCGCATAACGACCCGTCCCGCGGCTTCGTCGCAGGCTACGAAATGGAAACCCTGTCACTGGGACTGCCCTTTATGGCGGCGTTTCTGAACCCGGGCGCCTGGGGGCGGGAATTCACTCACTCCATGGATCAGTACGCTCACATGGCGGGTATGTGGCTCGTCGGAGAAGACATGCCCCGCGAATCGAACCGCATCACGCTCAACCCGGATATCAAGGACGCCCACGGTATGCCGGTTGCGAACGTTCATTACGATGATCACGACAATGATCTGGCGATGCGTGAGCATGCTTTCGGGCGCGGCGAGGCCATTTACAATGCAGTTGGTGCCCTGGAAACGATTCGTACGCCGCCCTACCCATCTACTCACAACCTTGGCTCATGCCGCATGAGCGCCAGGGCTGAGGATGGCGTGTGTAACAGCGTCGGTCAGAGCCATGACATTCCGAACCTGTTTATTTCCGATGGCAGCCAGTTCACCACCTCGGCGGCTGAGAACCCGACACTCACCATTGTCGCACTGGCCGTGCGCCAGGCCGAAAACCTGGGCCGCATGCTCAAGCAGGGAACGGTTTAAACCGTTCCCCGATACATCAGTGATATACCGTGGTCTGGACCAGGAGAAACAGAATGGGATTTGAAGGTGAGAACTACCCCGGGGTCAATCCGCCAACCAGCGAGACTCGGGGATTTCGTCTCAATCACACCATGCTTCGGGTTAAGGATCCGGAGAAGTCACTTGCATTCTATACCCACGTGATGGGCATGACCGTGCTTCGGCGGCTGGATTTTGAGGAGATGCAGTTTTCACTCTATTTTTTGACGAGTGTCTCTCCAGACCACCAGATACCCGAGAGCAGGCGCGAACGAACCGTCTGGACGTTCAGTCAGACCGGGGTTCTGGAGCTGACCCACAACTGGGGCACCGAACATCAGAACAATTTCGCGTATCACGATGGCAACGCTGAACCTCAGGGCTTCGGCCATATCTGCATGTCAGTGCCTGACCTTGATGCCGCCATTGCCTGGTTTGATGCCAACGCGGTCACCTACGTAAAACGGCCGGAACAGGGCAAGATGCGAGACGTAGCCTTTGTTAAGGACGTCGATGGTTACTGGATCGAAATTGTAGAAGCGGGCAGGCTCGGCAACCTGGGCGACTGAAAACTGACAGCGGCGGAGTTGGTCAGGAAGGCTGAATTTGGTCCCGGTCCCATAATGAAGCACTGAACAATCGGGTGGCCAGAAGCGTAACCGACGACGTGTTCAGCGCTTCCTTAAGTGGATGGCTTGGCATTAACCGGCCTTTTTTATGCCTGCTTGTCCGGGGTGTCCGGCTTTCCGGTCTGGCCACCACCTTTACGAAAGGTTTCCAACAGCTCCATCGGCAACGGAAAGACGATGGTTGAGGAGTTATTATTGCTCATGTCCGCCAGGGTCTGCAGGTACCGCAACTGCATCGCGCCGGAGTTGGTCGACATGACCTGTGCCGCTTCCACCAGCTTTCGGGAAGCCTGCAGTTCACCCTCGGCATGGATCACTTTGGCCCGGCGTTCCCGTTCGGCCTCGGCCTGCCGGGCGATGGCACGAATCATCGATTCGTTCAGGTCGACGTGCTTGATCTCGACGGTGGCAACTTTGATACCCCACTCGGCGGTCTGGCTGTCGATGATTTCCTGGATATCGGCATTGAGCTTGTCCCGCTCTGACAGCATTTCGTCCAGGTCATGCTTGCCCAGCACCGACCGAAGCGTGGTCTGGGAAAGCTGGCTGGTCGCCGCACCAAAATCCTCAACCCGGATAATCGCGCGTTCCGGGTCCACCACCCGGTAATACAACACCGCGCTGACCCGCACGGTCACGTTGTCCCGTGAGATCACATCCTGGCTCGGTACATCCAGCGTGATCACCCGCAAGTCCACGCGGATCATCTGCTGGATGCCGGGAATAATAATCATCAGGCCGGGTCCTTTGACCCCCTGGAAACGACCCAGAAAGAACACCACCCCGCGCTGATACTCCGGCAGAATACGAATCGCAGAAGCCAGTATCAGCAGAAGAATGACCAGCGGTGCCAGATAAGCAATGAGTCCACCCATGTTGATTTACTCCTTTTTATTGAGTTCGGTCCGCCAGTGTTCGGCCATCGCCGACCCGTTACCCGCGGCTTTAACTTCCGCAGTCAGGCCGTTGACCGCGGTAACCTGCAGCAGGTCGCCAGCCGTTACCGGTTGGTTGCTGACAGCGTTCCAGCGTTCTCCCGTCAGGCTGATGTGGCCCACATACGAGCCCTCGGACAACAGAAAGTCATCCAGCGCCACGGCCGGCTCCCCGGTCAGTTGATCCATGCCACTGACCGGAGGCTGCCGTCGCAGTGTCATGAATCGCAGGACCGTCCACAGAATGAAACCGCCAGCCACCGCTGCCGTGCCTCCGATGACTGGCAGGGAAATCGCCTGGTGGCTCCCGTCCATCAGAATAATCGATCCGACAATAAAGGCGATGATCCCGCCCACCCCGAGAATACCGAAGCTGGGCATGAAGGCTTCGCCGACAATGAAACTCAGCCCGAGCAGAATCAGCGCCAGGCCGGCGTAATTCACCGACAGTATCTGAAAGGCAAACAGCGCCAGCACCAGACAGATTCCGCCGATCACGCCGGGAAACAGGTTGCCCGGGCTGGCCAGCTCAAAGATAAGCCCATAAAAACCGATGATCATCAGGAAGTAGGCGACATTGGGATCGGTGATGACCGACAGCAGCTCGGTGCGCCAGTCCGGGTCAATCCGCTGGATCGTCGGGTTACGCAGGTGCAGGGTCCGGGTGCCATCCGCCATGATTACCGTGCGGCCATCAAGCTGCGTCAACAGGTCTCTCAGGTCCGAGGCCACTACATCAATCACCTGCTTCTGCAGGGCTTCCTCGGCACCCAGATTGACCGCTTCACGCACCGCACGCTCGGCCCAGTCAGCGTTACGGTGATAGCGCTTGGCCAACTGCCGGATGTAGCTGACTGCGTCCTCCAATACCTTGCGTTCCATGGGGGACTGTCCACGAGGCGTGTTGGACGGGCCGTCATTGGTGGTCGCGTCATTTTCGGGGGCCGATGTGGACGAGCCATCCGCATCGGCCGGTTTTGCGGGAGTCGTTTGTTCCGGAACCGGATTGCGGCTATCGCCCGGTTTGTCATCAGGCAGGCCTGGCAGTCCGCCCATTTGCACGGGGGTGGCTGAACCCAGGTGGGTGGTCGGCGCCATGGCGGCAACCTGGCTACCATAAAGAATGTAGGTGCCAGCGCTGGCTGCACGGGCACCGGCTGGTGAGACGTACGTGGCAACCGGAACCGGTGACGCAAGAATCGTGGAAATCACCTTGCGCATGGATTCCATCAGACCGCCCGGAGTATCCATCTGTAACACCACCAGGTCAGCCTGATCCGTTGCTGCCTGCTCAATGCCGCGAACCAGATAGTCAGCGGTTGCCGGCCCTATGGCACCGTTCAGGGTAAGCACCCGGACACGGGCGGCTTCGTTGTCTCCGGCGGCTGATCCGGGAAAAGCCACCGGGGCCAGTATCACACCGAGCATGAACATCAGTACCCCGATGCCCGGGCGAACGCGCTGTTGACCGGTCTGGAAGAGCATCAATGACGCCTCCTTGCCCCGGTCGGTCTGCAGTGGCGGTCAGAATAACATTTCGACCGCCTGGTCGTCCGATGCCGGGGCTTTGCCTTTTTTAACGTCCGGGCGAGCCGCATTGGCATCGCGGCGGGTAGACGTTTCCTGGGCCACCTGGGCCACCTGCTCTCCGATCCTCCGTGGTATACCGTCAGCCTGGTCCACGGCCAGTTCGATGGCCTGACGCTTCAGTTCAAGGTTCGGCCGACCCCGCTGGAAGTCGGCGACGATCTTCATCGTCTGGTCCCAGAGCTCGTTGCGGGTGGCCTCGTCATATTGCTCGCGGGGCCGGTGCACCTCGAGCCACACTTCCCGACCCTTCATGCCGATTTTTACGGGCTGATTGACGATCTGGACGTGGGTTCCCTTGTCGACCGCGTACACAAATCGTTTGATGTCGTCGTTGTACATCCGGAAACAGCCATGACTCACCTGGGTGCCTACACCGAAATCCTTGTTGGTGCCGTGGATCAGGTAGCCCTTCGCGCTGAGCAGCAAAGCGTACGAGCCCAGCGGATTTTCAGGCCCGGGCGGTATCATCCGGGGCAAGTGATCACCCGACGCCGCGTATTCGGCCCGGACGCTATCCGGCGGATACCAGGCGGGGGATTCCAGCCGCATGGTCACGGTTGCATCGGTCAACGGTGACGGGTTGTCATCGGTGCCGACACCCACCGGGTACACTTTCACCTTACCGTCATTAAAGTAGTAAAGTCGGTACTCCGCCAGATTAATCACAATTCCCTGGCGCCTGGCATCAGGCAGTATGTGCAAGCGTGGCAGGGTGATCTGGGTGCCTTCGCCGGGCAGCCATGGATCCACCCCGGGGTTGGCCTTGGCCAGTGCCAGATACCCCAGACTCTGGCGGGTCCCGATCTCGGCAAAGGTATCCTCGTAGTGGGTGGTCATGAACGACAGGTGACCGACCAGATCACTGGTTACCGGCCAACTCGGTACTTGCGGCCGGTCGTCGGACGTGCTTTGGGTCGTCGCCTTGGCAGCCTCTGGCTGCGGTTTGGCCGCCGACTCGTCGGCCCAGGCGGGCAATGCCAGGCATATCAGCAACAACCAGCCAACTTGTTTACAGGGTCCACAGGTCATAATGCGTTCTATCCAGCCAGGCCTGAGCGGTTGCGGCCGAAGCCACCACCGGTCAGGGTGTATGCGAGCCGAACGCGGCCCAGAGGGTCACGATCGCGAGCACAAAAAACAGCACGCTGGCAGCCAGTCGGGCCACCGCCAGCGGCATCCGGTCCATCAACCATTTACCGGCAAAGATAACCGGTATGTTGGCTGCCAGCATACCAACGGTTGTCCCTATTATCACCCAGAAGCTTGCATCGTAACGTGCGGCCAGAACCACCGTGGCAATCTGGGTTTTGTCACCTATTTCGGCAAGAAAAAACAGCAGTGTGGTGGCGGTAAACGCACCGTATTTAAGCAGACGGGAGTCTTCACTGTCGTCCCTGTCCGGGATCAGCAGCCAGAGCGCAATCGCCACAAAGCTGGCCGCCACGATCCATGGTAACCATGCCGCAGGCAGCCAGTGCGCGACCCAGGCGCCCAGCAAAACAGACAATCCATGGTTGAGCAGAGTCGCAACCAGCATCCCCAGGATCACGGGCAGGCGTTGCGCAAAACGGGTCACCAGAAACAGGGATAGCAGTTGGGTCTTATCACCGATTTCGGCAATGAAAACCCCGAAGGCTGAAGTAAGAAAGGCGTCCATAAAAACTCCAGGGCGGACAGTCAGACAAGAGGCAATGCCACCCTCCGCCCATGGGAGATGGCACTACCTCAGGTCTTGTCAGTTCCCGCCGTTAAACGGCTGGAGCGCGCTGACCATGGAGATTGAGCCCCAAGTATGTTGACCAGCGCCATCGGTCACCCGATGAGACTACTCCCCTGAAGGAATCGGCAGTATATAGAATACGGCACGCTGGCGCAATCAACCTCGCAGGCGGGACACCGGAAGCACAGCCAGCCCCACTGACGCCGCCACCAGCCACCAGGCCCCGTGAAATGCCGAGAGCGCAGGCAAGCCGTTGACATGATCGCCGTATTCCAGCGTCAGTGCGACGATATTGATCCCGAAGGCACCGCCAAGCTGGCGGGTGAAGTTGATCGTACTCGACCCATACCCCAGCTCATGAGGTTCGAGCGGATTCAGCGCTCCGGTGGACAGCGCCGGCATGATCAGGCCCAGACCGATCCGGCCAATCACCGCCCACAGAGCGAGCCAGACAAAGCCGAGAGAGGTATCGGATACCGCGAACAGCAGTGCCGATCCGGCAAACAGGATCATGCCGGTGGTGATCAGACTGCGGGGAGAACGACGATCAGCCAGCCGCCCGGCCAGCGGGAAGACAATACCCAGTGCGATACCGGCCGGAAGCATCAGCAGACCGGCCTCCGTGGCGGTGTAACTCAGCGCAGCCTGGACAAATAGCGGTATCAGATAGGTAGAGCCAAACAGGGCCAGCCCCAGCGCGAGTGCGCCCAGGTTGGCATAGAGAAACCCGGGGCGACGCAGCATCCCCACCCGCAACAGGGGGTGGGGCACCCGTCGCTCACGGACAACAAAGGCCACCAGACTCACCAGAGCAACCAACCCCCCGGCCACGATCATGCCCCGATTGCCCTGGGGATGCTGCAATCGGTTGAGTGCGTCAAGGCTGACGACAATCAGCGTAGCAAGCCAGGCAAATCCGACCCGGTCAAAGGGGTAGGGAGCAGGCGGGTTTACCGGCCACGGCAGGAATTTCCAGACCATCCACACGCCGAGCAGGGTCACCGGGGCCGGGGCAAACATGACAAAACGCCAGTCGAGTTGATCGACCAGCACGCCGCCCAGCACTGGCCCCAGGGCCGGCGCCAGTATCACGCCCATGCCATAAATACCCATGGCCTGGCCCCGCTGGTTTTTGGGGAACACCCGAAAAACCAGATACATAGCCATCGGCTGCATCAGTCCGGCAACCGCACCCTGGCCAATACGAGCCGCAATCAGCAGTTCCGGGGTAGGCGCAAACCCACCGGCAATGGATATTCCGCTGAACAGCAGCATCGCACCGGCCAGGGTTTTGCGCAGGCCGAAATGATCGAGCAACCAGCTGCTGCTCAGCATAGTGGTGGTCATGGCGGCAATAAAACCGGTGGCGAGCCAGTGTGCCTGACCCTGACGGATACCGAAATCACGCATGATGTCGGGCAGGGCAACATTCACAATGGTGGCGCTGAGTACCGTGGCCATGGTCCCGAGCATGACCGTTACCACAGCCAGCCAACGCCAGCGTGCACCGTAACGGTTACGCAGGGTATCCAGAGAATGGTCGGACAGAAAAACCTCCAGGCTGAACCCGGTTATTTGAGCCGATCACCGTTCACCATAATGCGGTTGAACACGTTGAGGGCAACACCGATGTCGTCGTTGTCTACCCCTTCCAGCATTTCTTCACGCAACTTGGCGGCCCGGGCATTGAGATCATGCATGAAGGCTTCGCCCTGAGCGGTCAGGTGCAATCGACGCGCCCGGCGGTCATGCTCGCAGGGGCGACGCTCAATCAGATCCTGCCCTTCAAGGCTGTCCAGCAGGCGCACCAGGGTCGGATTCTCGATCGCCATAAGGCCCGCGAGTTCCCGCTGGGTAAGGCCTTCACCACCACGCTGCAAATAAACCATGGTGGTCCACCGCGCCTGGGTTACTCCAAGATCCCGTAATCTCTCATCCAGCAACTTCCGCCAGCGCCGGGTGACCCGGGCGACGGCGAACGGGAACTGATCCCGCATGGTGTCATCATCCATACTCAACCTCTGTTTTCTGAATAGTTGATTAAAGAATAATACTAGTAAGCTAATTTTTTCAATAAAAATAGTCGCCGACATGTCATGCTACCTGGTCGGCGGCTCCTTAATCGGTACCCAGTGGCTTTTCCGGTTGCTCGAACGACTCGTTGCGGGGGTCTATTTCCGACAATACCGGCGAGGACTCGGCCATCGCCGCCACAAAATGCTCCTGTTCATCCACCGGAATGTCGTAGGTGGTCCGGATCCGGTAGTAGGTGATAGCGGCCAGCAGCATCAGGAAAGCCGCACTGCCGGCAAACAAACCCGGCGGGCCCATCACACTGACCAGTTTGGCCATCACAACCGGGCCGACAACACCGCCAATGCCATAGCTCAGCAGCAAGGTCGCACTGGCTGCGACGATCCGGTGATGCTCCATACGATCATTGGTGATCGCGACCGCGATGGGGTACAGCGCAGCGGTCAGACCGGTAAAAACACCGACCATGAGCATCAGCAGCCAAAGCCGGTCGGTGCCCAGCACTGTCACCAGAGAGCTCGCCGCCGCCGACACCAGGGCCACCCACATCAGCAGCCGACGCCGGTCGACACGGTCACCAATCTTCCCCACGGGCCAGGCCAATAACATGGCCGCCACAATGGCCGTCGCCATGAACAGGGACGTCTGGGAAAGGTTCAGCCCGATCAGCGTCGCATACACCGGGCCAAGCGCATAAAACGAGCTGATCAGCACACCGCAGATCAGGGAGCCGGCGACGCCGGAGGAGGATTCCCGGAACAACGTAAAAAAGGACATCCGCTCGACCGTATCGATCACCGGCGCCTCCATGCGGGTCAGCGACAAAGGGACCAGGGCCAGGGTCAGCAGCACAGCGGCCAGGGTAAACAGCTTGAAGCTGGCCGGCTCACCGAAATTCATCATCAACTGGCCGCTGGCCGCCGACAGAAAAAACACGACCTGATAGACGGCAAACAGTGCCCCACGGTTGGCGTTGCTGGCACGACTGCTGAACCAGCTCTCGATGACCACCAGTACTCCGGCCATGGTGAACCCGGACAGCGCCCGCAGAAAGGCCCACGCCAGTGGGGAATCAAGTACCGGATAGAGCAGCGCAGCAACCGCCGTCACCGCCGCAAATACCGCAAACGCACGGATGTGACCGACCCGCCCGATAATACGATTGACGTAAAGCGTGCCCAGCACAAACCCGATGGAATAGCACACCAGTACCCAGCCGATCGTCGCCGGGTCGACCTGGTCCATACTCAGTCTTATGCCGAGCAGCGTCATCAGGAAGGCATTTCCGCTGACCAACAGCACAATACTGAGAATCAACGCAGACAGGGATGCCACCATGCGTGTCATGCGGTGCTCTCCAGACCCGGAACGTGACAGGGAAACGTGTTGAACTGAACATAGCAGGCTCAGGCTTAGGCTGCTAAGGAAGCGCTGAATAATCCCATTACAGCAACAAACCCGCAGCCACTCCATTACGCATTTGCCGATACATTGCGTCAGACACCGTAATATGCGGACGTTGAGGACTCTTTTAACAATTTTTTACATTAATGCGTCGTAACTGGTTACCGCAGGCAAAGCTGATACTATGATTTTCTGATCAAGGATTGGTCAGATTTTAATCAGCAAACACGAAGAGCCCAACGCCATGAAAAAAACGGAATGGCCCATCCGCTGGGACCTGCTTCTGCGTTACCGCCTCATTGAAATCATCGCTCTGTGGGAAGGTCGATTAACGACCAATCATCTGTGCCACGGCTTCGGAATTGGTCGTCAACAGGCGTCCAAAGATATTAACACCTACCTGCGCGAACTGGCGCCGGATAACCTGAGCTACGATCGCCACCTGAAAGGTTACGTACCAACCCGGGATTTTCGCCCGGTGGTGACCCAGGGCAATTCCGATGAGTACCTGGATTTGCTGGCCCGTAACCAATCCCTGAGCCAGACTTTCGAATCGCTCGACGTTGCACTGCCCGCCAGCACCGTGCTGGCCGTTCCCAAGCCCATGGCCGAACCGTCCGTAGTGCGCGCCCTGGTGGCCGCTACCCGTCAGGGGCGGCGCATAGAGGCAGAGTATTTCTCTCTGTCACGCCCGGAAGGCAACCGTTATCTCATCGAACCACATACCCTGGTCTACAGCGGTCAGCGCTGGCACTTGCGGGGCTGGAGCGAACGCGATAGCGAGTTCCGGGACTTTGTGCTCAGCCGGTTTCGCGGTACACCGGCCATACTTAATGAGCGCAGCCGGCACACGATTCATCAGGATGACCTCTGGAACCGTCAGGTTACCGTGGAACTACGTCCTGACCGCAGGCTCACGCCGGATCAGCAGGCGATTATCGCCCGTGACTTTGGTATGTCCGGCCGCCGGCTGACCCTGCAAACCCGGGCAGCGCTGGTCGGTTATATGCTCGCCCTGGTTGGCATCCGCGCCAACGGCACCGACCCGGACCCACTGGTACAGCAGGTGGAGTTGGCGAACCGGGAGGCACTGAAGCCCTGGATCGCCAGCCGGGAGATCGCACGCGAGGCTATGGCCGAAGGCGTCTAGCCCAGGCGTACGAGGGCGGGACAGGCGAGGACAGTCAGGGGCTCCAGATCGGGTCGTCGTAACCCGGCGATACGGTGCTTCAAGGGCGCTCCTGTTCTGGCCCGGTATGAGGCGCGCTGCTATCATTGGCCGACGTCAATCCTCACCACGGCGGCTCCTTTCGATGCGTCTGCTATATCTGATGATTTTATTGCTCCTTGCCGCGCGGGTCTCGGCGGGCAATACCTGCGGCCAACCAGCGACCGCCATTGCGAGCATTCAGGGGGATCGGGACACATCGCCGCTGGTCGGACAATGGGTAACAGTTGAAGGTGTTGTCACCCTGGACAGTCGCGGGAAGGACGGTTTTCAGGGCATGTACCTGCAACAGGCCGATGCCCGGACCGACCACAATCCGCAAACATCCGAAGCTTTGTTTGTCTACACCCGCTCGGCAGTGGGCACGGTCGGCCACCGACTGCGGGTGAGTGGTCAGGTTCAGGAATATCACGGGCTGACCGAGCTGACTCACACCCGCGACCTGACCGATTGCGGCACGGCCGCTCTGCCTGCGGCCCGTCAACTCTCCCTGCCCTGGCCCGACGGGCAGGCGCCGGAACGGCTGGAAGCCATGCGCGTCACCCTGGCCCAGCCGCTGACAGTGACCGACAGTTATCCGCTGGCACGCTACGGCAGCCTTACCCTCGCTGACCACGACCGCGACACCCGGACTCAACTGCAGGCACCCGCTGCGGTTGATCGGGACCCGGCGATCACCAGCCTGCAGCTGGACGACGGCAAACGCAGCCTGAATCCGACGCCCCTGCCTTATCCTGCGGGCGGACTCGGCGGCCCGCGGACGATCCGCGCCGGTGACCAGGTGGTGTCACTGGACGCCATACTCGACTGGCGTTACGGAGCCTGGCACCTGCAGCCTCGTCAGGCACCCGTGTTCAGGTCCCTCAATTCACGACCACCGGTCCCGGTCAGGCCCGCCGCGACCACCGTCCGTGTCGCCGCCCTGAATCTGGACAACGCATTCAACGGCAATGGCCACGGCGGCGGCTTTCCGACCGCCCGGGGCGCCCGCACCGCAAACGCCTTTGCTCGCCAGAAAGCCCGCCTGGTTGCGACGCTATCGGCGCTTCAGGCCGACATCATCGTGCTGGTGGAGCTGGAAAACGATGGCTACGACAACCAGAGCAGCCTGGCGGAAATGACCCGCGCCCTCGGTGCGTCCTGGCGCTACGTCCAGCCCGACGGTGGCGATGGCCACGATGCCATCCGTGTAGCGATGGTGTACAACGACCACGCGGTCCGGCCGGTTGGCCGTCCCCAGCGGGTGACCAGCGGCCCCTTTGCGCGGGGCAGCCGGCCACCACTGGTCCAGGCATTCCGCACGCGAACTGGCTCTGACCCCCTGCGTGTCGTGGCCGCCCACTTCAAATCCAAGCGGTGCCAGGGCGCCAGCGGCGGCAATCTCGACCAGGGGGATGGTCAGGGTTGCTACGTGGCGGCTCGGGTCCGTGCGACAAGACAGCTCGCGGCCGGGATCAAGGCGCTGCCCGAAGTGCCGGCGCTGGCCGGTACGCTGATTGTCGGCGACCTGAACAGCTACGCCCGGGAGGCCCCGCTTTCTGAGTTCGCCGCCGCCGGCTTCACCGATCTGGTGCGACATTTTCATGGGCTGGACAATCACAGTTTCCGCTTCCGGGGACGGGCCGGCACGCTCGACTACGGCCTGGCCAGCGCCGATCTGTTACCGAGGGTGGTGGAGGCGCGCCTGTGGTCGGTCAATTCCGACGAGCCTCCGGCGCTGGGCTATGCCTCGGCACGCATTCCCCTGGCGGCGTCCGGCGACTACCCCTGGCGCTCGTCCGATCATGATCCGGTGATTGTCGACGTTGCTCTTTAACTTAACGCCTTGCCTGACTGTCAACTCAACAACCCAATGAACGGTGAATCCCATGATGCCCAATCTCTGGCCTCTGGCCCGCACAAGCCATCGCTGGCTCCAGCGTATGACCCGCCATGAGACGCAGGTGGACCAGCATCGCCTGGTCTGGCTTGAGCGCGGCAGCCCCCGGCCGGGACGGCAGACGGTGGTGTTGATCCATGGGTTTGCGGCGATGAAAGAAAACTGGGGCGCCTGGCTTCCGCTGCTGCCCAGAGACTGGCACATTCTCGCCCTCGACCTGCCCGGCTTTGGCGAGAGCGACTATCGGGCCGCGGCCAGCTACAGCTATGAACCTCAGGCCGCCCGGCTATGCGACTGGTTATCCGGGCGCGGACTGAGCCATATCCATCTGGTGGGAAGCTCCATGGGTGGTGCCATTGCCACCGTACTTGCCCATCGGCTGGACTCCGGCATCGTCCGTTCACTGACACTGATGAACAGTGCCGGCATCCCGGAAGGGCCCGACGTGGACGTTCATCGCCCGGCCCGCAACCACAATGACCGGATTCTGATTCCCGACACGCTGGCCGGCGCCTGCCGCATGTTCAACCAGGTCGGCAATGGCAAGGCTAATCCCTTGGGCGTGGTCATGGCGGGGCTGCTGGGCCCGGATCTGCTCAAACGGGCCAACGCCCATCGTCATATCTTCGCCGACCTGAACGCCGATACCTATGCCCCCGTTCGCTACCTGGAAAACAGCCGGATTCCGCTACAGGTGCATTGGGGAGATCGTGACCGGATTACACCGACGGCCTGCGTTTCCTATTTCCAGCGCCCGTCCATGAATGCCGACATCCAGCTCTATCGCGGCGTTGGCCATCTGCCCATGCTGGAAGTACCCCGTCGTTCGGCGCGCGCACTGAAAGCATTCATCGAACGCCGGGCGCCCGCCTGATTGGCCCTTGTATCCGGTTGATCCGTCAGTGAAGTCATGGGGGCACGGAGCCCGGCGCGTCATACTCGACTGGTCGTGATAATAATAGCCACCACGAGGGATCTCATCATGCGCGCGTCAGACGCTCAGGCACAGGACTTGGGGCTGCCGGCCATCTATCTGCATATGCTCGCAGAGCTGTTGCGAACATCCGGTGTCGATGATCAGGCACTGCTGCAACAGGTAGGACTGGACCCCGGGCGGCTGCAGTCGCCGGAACTGCGGGTGACCCAGACCCAGGCCACGGAATTTGTGACCCGGGCCATCATCGAAAGCGGAGAACCCGGCCTCGGCATCATGCTGGCCGGCAAGTTCAGAATGACGTTACACGGCGCTCTGGGCACCGCTGTCATGAGCAGCCGGACCCTTGGCGAAGCGCTGAAACTGGTGACCCGCTACCTGACCCTGCGGGCGCCTCACCTGCGAATTGAACAATCAATTGATGGTGACCAGGCGGTGTTCCGGGTGTTCTGTGATACCGATCCCGGACCGCTACAGGGCTTCATCATGGACGCAGTGCTCTATGGCTGCGTGATCATGAGCACTCAGTTACTGGACACGCCAATCACCGGCTCCTGCATTCGCCGGCAGGGCCATGAACCCGGCTATTTCCAGCGTTTTCGCCAGCAGATCCCGGTCCCCGTACACTTCGGAGCTGACGACAACGCTCTTGTCATCCCCGCCAGTGAGCTCACCGCCACTCTGCGATTCAGCGATGAGCGTCTGGCGGCAAAATCGCGGGCACAATGCGAGGAGACCCTGCATCAGTTGACCCGCGATGCCGGATTTACAGTGCGGGTGCGCCGGGTGATTGAGAGCAGTCACCCGTTCCCGCCGGGACTCGCCCGGGTTGCCCATACCCTGTTTGTCTCGGAACGAACCCTGAAGCGCCGCCTGCACGAAGAAAACAGCCGCTATCAGGCGTTGGTGGATGAGATCCGCCTGGAGCGGGCCCGGGGACTGCTGATCCGCACCACCATGAACCTGGGCCAGATCGCCGATGCTCTCGGATACGCCGATGCCGCCAATTTTACCCGCGCCTTCAAACGCTGGACCGGCGTCAGCCCCAGTCACTACCGCAGTCGCGCCGTTGACCCCAGGACGCCCGTATCTGTGCTCGCCAACCTGAGCGTCGGCGCCTAGCACCCCGTGCGATCAATCGATGCCAATGAGCTTGTGCATCTGCAACGTCAGTCGCCACCGGGGGTGGGCCAGACAGTAATCGGTGGCGCGACGGGTGTTACTGTGCCTGACCTCATCCTGGCCCGTTTCCGGCTCAGCCGGCGACGCCATCGGCGACAGGAAGTAGTGCCGGGCTTCGATGTGGGTGAAGCGCTCCGGCATGGCTAATACTTGCGGATAAACCAGTTTGAGTTCATCGCAGGCAGTGATAACCACCGCTGCATCGGCTTTCGGACTGACACAGAGCCAGTCAATGCCGGCCGGGGCAGGCAGCGTGCCGTTGGTTTCGACTCCCACCTCGAAACCCCGCGCGTGGAACGCTTCCACCAGAGGCTCGTCAAGTTGCAACAGTGGTTCGCCTCCGGTGCAGACCACATACGGGCGACCAGCGGCAGACGGCCACAGCGCGGCCACATGGGTTGCCAGTTCGGCGGCGGTCGCAAACTGTCCGCCGTTCTGGCCATCGGTCCCCACAAAGTCAGTGTCGCAGAAGGTGCACACGGCACGGGCCCGGTCCCGCTCGCGCCCGGTCCACAGATTACACTTGCTGAAGCGGCAGAATACCGCGGCCCGTCCGGCCTGCGCGCCCTCGCCCTGCAATGTGTAAAAGGCTTCCTTGACCCGGTACATCAGCAGACGTCCTCGTACGGCAGCGGATCAGCCAATTGATGGGCAGCAAACGCTTCCAGCCGCTCAACACAGGAACCGCAGCGGCCGCACGCCTGTTCGCGACCGTTGTAGCAGGTCCAGGTCTGGCCATAGTCGAGCCCCATGGCCAGACCGTCGGCAAGAATCCCGGCCTTGTCAGCATGCAGATAGGGCGCCTCAATGCGGACCGCCTGGTAGTTCGCTACCCGGCACACCGCGTCCATCTTTTCCACGAATTCGGGGCGGCAGTCCGGGTAGATGGCGTGATCGCCACCGTGGGCGCCGTACCAGACCGAGCAAGCCCCGACCGTCACGGCATAGCCGGTCGCAAGGGACAACAGAATCATATTGCGATTGGGGACCACCGTAGATTTCATCGACTCCTGCTGGTAGTGACCTTCCGGGACCGCTTCCGCTCCCGTCAACGACGACCCCGCCATGACCTCACCCATGGCGCGGATATCAATGACCTTGTGGGGCACACGCAAATCCCTGCAAACCGCCTCCGCCACTGCCAGTTCACGCACGTGACGCTGGCCGTAGTTGAAGGACAGCGCATGCACGCTCAGGCCGCTGGCCCGGGCACGATGAAGCAGGGTGAATGAGTCCATTCCCCCGGAATAGATAACCACAACGGTGTCAGACATAGACGGCTCCTGAATCAATGGCGATATTGTAACAGTATGCTGGCAGGATAGGTTCGCGTCGCAGGCACCACACAGTTACACTTCGCTATCGGCACACAGACAACAACCAGACGGTATGACCACTCAACCCAGCCCAGCGTTCATCGATTTTGAGGCCTCAAGCCTCGATCTGATTGCCAGCTACCCCATCGAAGTGGGGGTATGCCTGGCAGACGGCAGTCTGCACAGTTGGATGATCCGTCCACATGTGCTCTGGCAGGACTGGTCCGAAAGCGCCGAACGGGTTCACGGCATTTCCCGGGCTACACTGGAGCAGGAAGGCACGGAAGTCCGGAGCGTGACCCGGGCATTGAACGAACTGCTCCACGGTCAGGTTTTCTGCGATGCGTGGACCTTTGACAGTTTCTGGCTGCACCGCCTGTACAAGGCCGCCAACATGACACCCGGTTTCCAGCTCGAATCGGTATCGGCACTGCTTGACCCGTCCGCCGTTCAACACTGGTCGTCGATCCGGCAGCAGGTCATTGGCGACCTCGGTCTGCCCATCCACCGGGCGGCCAATGACGCCCTGATCCTTCAGCAAACCTGGCGCCAGGTCAGCCGGCGCACCGACGGTCACGCGCAGCCATCGGACGGCGCACAAACCTGAGGTGGAGACTATCCCCACGTATCCATGATGGCCAAAAAAAAAGGCGCAGCCCGAGCGGGATACGCCAAAAAAGGAGAGATCAACGCAACAACAGGCAAAGCAGCCCGTTAGTGCGAAGTGCACAACGTAAAACACGTGACAGACAGAATTCTACGCGCCGGCCGGGACAGGCGTCTGTAGGGGTTTGCCGAATGGTGGTTTCCCGAAACTGCGGCGTAACGGCGCCGCTTGCAATGCCCGATGCAACAGATACACTGAAAGTGAGGGCCAGCGGCGATCAATCATAGCTGGCTCGCAGCAAGTCATTGTTTAATGGACGGAGAGCCGGACACATGCCACTAACCCCGATTACCCTGCCAGGATCCGACCGGAACATTCCTCCCGTGTCGGGGCAGTGTATGCATTTTCAGGTCATGCGTTCGTAACGGCTTTCGGTTTGACCCGGGAGCCTCGAGCGACCGGGTCCGCTTCTCCACGCAGAACCCCGGTGCTCGTCAGCCCGGGGTTTTTTGTTTCTGTAGCCGCCAACCGGCAAGGAGAAGACCATGAAGAGACAACCAATCAATCGCGCGGCCAATCAGCCAGCAGGACTGCGCAGTGGTCCGGTCAAGCGGCCCGACAAGTTGCCGCTGCTGGATGCAATCTGCAAAAAACTGAATCAACGGGTCAATCTGGACGATGAGCCCAGCGTACTGGGTCTGTATGAACGGGGCTGGATATTCAACGGCGTCCTGACCAACCTGGACGGCGCTGAGGCACGCTATGTCCGGGCCCTGGCCATCCGGCACAACTCCTGGATTGCCCGCCAGGTAGCGTGACGCCCCAATAACCTGAACCGGTTCAGTGAGGCCGGTTCAGGCCCTGCGCGACGTCCGGATCCGAGCCGTGAACCATGATGTAATTGTTCACGACGTCATGAATTTTCTCCTGTGAATAGGGCTTGACCACATAGCCATTGGCCCCGGCGCTGATCGCTTTCTGTATGCTTTCTATCGAGTCGTCCGCCGTGACCAGCACCGCGTGCTGCTCGGGCCGGATCGCCCGATAGTCCGTCATCAGATCGTGGCCATCGCCGTCAGGCAGGCCAATATCCAACATCACGATATGAAACGATTCGGCCGCATAGGCCGCCCGCGCCGATGCTGCGTCACCACAACAGGAGACTGAGGTTGCACCAGCGTGATACAGCATATCGCGAAGCAGTTCCCGCATGGTGGGTTCATCTTCGACTACCAGAACCTTGAGATTCTCCATCTGATCTCCCTTTGAACATCCGTGAAATGAACCAACTCCGAGTCAGCGCGGTTCGCCGTTCGAACGCCTTGGAATGGCCAGTGCCGGAGCGCGGTGCACGGGCGCCTGTTCATCACCGTCGCTGATCGGCGAAGTATTGTCGTCAGTCCCACGGCTGAGTTCGTCGTGAGTCAGCAGTTTACTGATACTGATTGCCGTCGTGTAGAGCGAAATCGCGACGATCAGCAAAATTGGCTGCACAAAAGCGACAAATCCCGGTATCGCTGAGTCACCCAGAATACTCAGGATGAGAATGATCGACGGCCCCAGCACCACAAACAGGGTAACCGCGATGAAAAACACGATGCGCTCCTTGTAGCGGCCCAGATCCCGCTCGGTCACCAGCCCGAGCACAAACTTGCCAATCGCCAGGCCGGCCAGTATGGCCGACGCAATGCTCAGATCAGGCCTGAGCAATACGTCGGCCAGGCGCCCATCCCACAGTCGCTGCATCAGTATCACCAGGAATGGAAACAACACGAACAGAACGTCCGCATAGGTTCCGTACATAGTGCTGAGTGACTGGTTTTCACGCTGATTACGGTTGGCATCATTCATAGTCCGCTTCCTGTGTTCAGTGGACCCGGGGAACCTCGGACAGAGGCTTCCCGGTAAATCAGTATCAGGCGTCCGAGGTGGCGCGCCGCGCCAGAGCCTGCTCAATCTGAATGTTCAGTTCATCCAGTTGCCCGGACAGTTCGGCCGGATCGGGCGAATCGGCGCGCAGACACAGGTCCAGCCGGGCCGCCTGCTCGGTCATTGCCGGATAGCCCATGGCGCCTGCGGTCCCCTTGATCTGATGGACTTCACGACGCAGAGTCGACCAGTCGGACTGGTCCCGTGCCGCCATCATACGCTGTCGGCGCCCGCCGAGGTGATCCAGAAACTCGTTCACCAGATGACGGATGCTGTCACTGTCATCGACCGCCTCCTGAAGTCCGTCACGGTCCCGCTCAAGGGTCCGGTCAAGCAACGCCAGGAGATGACCCTGATCAATGGGCTTCATCAGGACGCCTTCACAGCCAGCGTCCAGCAGCGCGTCAATTTCCTGCTGATCGCCGGCGGTAAACGCAATAATCGGGCGCCGGAACCCGGCCTGCCGCAGCAGACGGGTTGCTTCCACGCCGTCCAGCGCGGGCATGTGACGGTCCATCAATACCAGCTGAACAGGTTCGGCAAGGCCCGTTCGTACCGCGGTATCTCCCTGCGTCACAGCGATGACCGTCAGGCCGAGACGGCTGAGCATACGCTCGACCAGCCGGCGGTTATCCTCATCGTCCTCGGCCACCAGCACCGTGCCCTGATAGCGGGCCAGGCGGGCACCCTCCGTTGCCGATTCGTTGCGATCAAGATAGCGCGCCAGCAGCTCGTAGAACCGCTGCTTGTCAATGGGTTTTGCCAGATGCTCATTACAGCCGGCCTGACGGTAGTCCTCGATATCTTCCGCCATCACATTCGCTGTCAGGGCAATCACAGGGGTATTGATACCCGCCTCGCGCAGTGCCGCCGTGGCGTCGCGGCCGTTCATCACCGGCATCTGAATATCCATCAGGATCAGGTCAAACGGCTCACGCGTTGCGGCGTCAAGTGCTTCTGCGCCATTACTGACGTGCACCACTTCGACCCCGGTCCGACCCACCAGCAGAGACACCAACCGACGATTGACATCATTGTCCTCCGCGCACAGTACCCGGCCATCCAGTTGTGGCGCCATGACCATCGGCAGTTGTCGGCGGCGCTGTGACAGCTCAGAACTGTCCCGCAGGAAATGTACCTCCTCCAATGCGCCGGTGGCGATGGTCACCTCAAATTCGCTGCCTTCCCCGTAGGTGCTGTTCACGGAGATCGAGCCACCCAGCAACTCAGCCAGCCGGCGCGAGATACTCAATCCCAGACCGGTACCGCCGTACTGCCTGGCAATGGCAGCACTGCCCTGGGCAAACGGATCGAACAGCCGGCTGAGCTGCTCCGCTTTCATGCCGATACCCGTGTCCACCACCTTCGCTACCAGCGATTCCGCGGATCGTTCGCAGCGAATCATCACCGATATTGAGCCTTTTTCAGTGAATTTCAGCGCATTTCCACACAGATTAATGATAATTTGCCGAAACCGCGTAGGGTCGGTGTGAATCATCTCCGGCAGGGGGAAGTCGCACACAATGCTGAAATCCACGCCTTTCTCGCGGGCCCGCGGCACAAAGAACGCCCGGACTTCGTCCAGCAGCTCCGGCAGGTTGACAGCCACCACATCGACATTCAGCTTGTTGGCGTCAATTTTGGAGTGATCGAGAATATCGTTGACCAGATCCAGCAGGTGACGACCGCTTCGCACCACGGTCTCGGCGCTACTCAGCTTTTCCTCGGCGGTCAGATCCTCATCAAGCAGGGTTTCCCCGTAGCCGATAATGGCGGCCAACGGGGTACGGATCTCGTGACTCATGTTGGCGAGGAACTGGCTTTTGGCTTCGGCCGAGTTTCGGGCCAGGTCTTTTTCCATGCGCTCGTGCTCGCGCTCCTTCTCAATCCGCTGACGCTGATGGCGCTCGGTGGCGTCAATACAGGTGCCTTCCAGATGCTGGGGCTCGCCATCGCCGTCGTACACCGTATGCAGGGATATCGTCGCCCAGCGCTCCTCGCCCTGACGATTGAAGTAACGCGCCTCAATGCCCTTCAGGGTGCCCTGACGCTCCAACTGTTCCACCACCCACCGGCGCATGCGCGCATCAGCGAAGCACAGGTCCAGCACATCCGGGTTCCGGTCGACCATCTCACGACTGTTACGGTAGCCCATCAGGTCCGCCATCGCCGGATTGGCGGTAATAAAGCGTCGATCCAGCCCCATCTGGAAAACCCCTTCCACGGCATTGTCGAACAGCGACTGGTAACGCCGGAGGTTGGCCAGGGCCCGGTCACTCCAGCGCAGGGACTCACTCTGTACCTGTTTGATCCGGTCTGCGAGGGCAAAGGAAAACAGGATGATCTGTGCCGTCAGCCCAATCTGGGGAGCGTAGATGGTGACGGTATTCAGGGGCACATAGCCCATCACCGTGAGGGCATAAGTTGCGAAGCCGGACAACGCGGCGGTCCAGGCAAAAAAGTACGCCCGTGCGGCCGGATTGTAATAGGTCCAGGACAGATAACTCACGATGATCATCATCACGCAGAGCACAATCGAGCCGATGACGATCCATTCCATCGCAATGTGATAGGGCATGAACATACTGAGGACAAAGGTAACCAGCACGCCATACAGGCTCAGGCGTATCACCTGATCAAGGTCTTTGGACTTTTCACGGGTCTCCAGGAAGGCCCGCGCCATCATCAGCCCCCAGAACCACGCCATCATGATTTCGTAATGCAGGTAGCGCTTGTCCAGAAAGGGCGGCCGGCTGTCCAGCAGTTGTATCCCGTGGACCTGTTCGGTGATGATCAGCAGTGTCGATGAGAGCAGGTAAAGCACGTAATACACGTTGCTGCGCTCACGGACGGAGACCGCCACAAACAGGTTGTAAGCCAGGATAGCCAGAATCGCCCCCAGCAACATGCCCCGCACTGACTCTTCAGTCGACACCTTTTCGACAAAAACATCGGGGTGCCAGAGCGTGAGTGGCAGGCGGAAGGTGTTCTGGGTGGTCACCTGAAGATAAATACGGGTGACTGTGCCCGGCGACAGCGACAGCTTGAATGTGGGGTTAGGCAATGCCAGATCCCGATCGCTCCAGTCATCCTTATAACCGGCACTGCGGGTTTCCACCAGGTTGCCATTGCGGATGACATAGAGGGTGGCCTTGTCCACCAGCGGCAGCGCCAGTTCCAGAATCCACTCCGGGCTGATGTCGCGGTTCCGGGTTTTGAGATCGAACCGGGCCCAGTAGGTGGAATCGGTATACCCGAAGTTGAGCATGCCTCCCTGATGACGGGTGAACGGGTGTTTGTCCTGTTGGCGAATGTCGGACAGCCCAAGGTCACCCGTCGGATCCTCCAGATACCAGACGCACGACGCCAGATCGTATTGTTGGCGGTTGTCGTTGATAACCACCACATCGTCCTGACAGCGATCCTGCGCCCGCGCCAGGCCAGAACCCAGAAGCAGACTGGCCAGCAACGCTGACGTCAGCAACCAGTTCAGACCGGCGCGCCATTGCCGATGCTGCAAAATGTGATCTCCACGCGGGCAGATGCCTGGATTATCGTTTATTGTCGTCACTCATCAGGCCTGTAGCCGGTTTCGCCGTGCGGGCCCGGCGCCGGAGTATACTGTCCGCAACGGCCAATTTACCCTGGTGCGACAGCTTACCGTAGTGCGACAGCCGTCAGACACGCTCCGGGTTAGCTGGACCGTCAGTCGGCACCGTAACGCATAACTTTAGCGCTTTCTCCCGCTCTTCGCATCACGGAGTCGCTCAAAATGTCACCACATCACACTTTGGCCCTCCTTGCGGTGCTGGCGCCGCTTGCCACGTCAGGCTGCGGCCCTGGCACCAGCAACAGCGCCCTCAATCCGGCCAGCAACGTTGACGTCACGTTTTCCACGTTCACCCTCAAAAAACAAAGCGAACTGCCGGAAACGCTGTTCTGGGATTTTTATCGCGGGGCGGAACCGGCTGACGGCGAACCCGGCGAGGCGCGGGACTGGGCCGACGCGCTGCGTCGGGTGGTGGATCTGTACGCGGGGACCGGGCCGACCACCGATGGCACCCGTTACCAGACGGTGCGTAATCCCTACGACCTGATCAACGAAGTGATCGCGGCGAACGCCATTCGCAATTTCTACGATGGGCGCCGCTATATCAGTGAACGGATCGATCTGGGCCAGGCCGGCACCTACAACAGCCGCTCGAACGGCGCGGTGATCCGCTTCAAAGACCAGAGCGCAGAAAAAAACGGCGCTGCTCTGGCGGACCGCGAATGGCGCTACCCAACCCTGGGCTGGATTTACACTCCGGGCAGCGGGAGCAGTGCCAACAAGGTATTCCGCACTGTTCAGTACATTGCCGGGACGGCGCCGGCAGATGAGACCGCCACACCACCGGAACTGCAGAGCCTGCTGGTTGGCGGACAGTACGAGCCGACCCAGTTCGCGATCGACGGCTACAATCATCCCGAGCTGGTAGAGGCCTCGTTCACCGCCCGGCACGCCGATGTCGGCCGGATGTCACTATCGCAGGACTTTATCACCGACAAGCGCGATACCCTGTTCATCAGCCAGAATCAGCGCATTGACGTGAATGGCCAGACACCGGACTGTGTGCGGGCAGTACTGGATTATTCCATGCAGACCCTGTCGCTCTACCTGTCGGAAAACGAGCCCGCCACCGTTCCCGACGACAGCACCGCAAACCCGGCCGACACGCGGGACAATCCGGACTACTGCGGGAACAAGCAAACCGCGGACAAGGTCTTCAACACCATAGCCATTGGAACACGTCAGTAGAACGACTTTCCAGGCTCCATGCCCCAGCGCGTCATGAAACCTTTCTTGCGTTCGATCAGCCGTTCATAGGTGGCGATGATGATGCCCGCATGGGGCGCGTTGGTTGCCCGAAGGGTATCGATACGCCGCTCCAGTCGGGTGACTTCGTCGTTGAGTCGACGACGGACATGGTAGCGGACACTGTCGTGCTGATCCAGCAGCAGCGGGAGGCCGGTTTCTGGCCGGGTGTCGAGGGGCGTATCCATACTGTCTCTCATCCGTTGAGGTCGTGGCGTTATGCGCAGGCGCGCTGACTGATTGCACCACGTCAGGGCAAAATTGTGCACGACTGTCCGACAAAATTCAATAGCTATGAATGCGGTTTCATCTTATCGGGACCCGGCCCATTCCATGCCGGATTGCGCACTTTTCAACAGTTCCTCGGAAAAAGACGACGAAACCCCTGCTATAGTTCCCTCATTGCCATGACCGGAGTGCCAACCCCATGAATCAAACCTCCGTAGCCGATACCCTGCGGGAATATCTGTCTCTTCTGGAGTTATTGGACGATGCCTACTGGGAAGCCGGAACCATCGCCCACAAGGATATGATCTACGACATCATCAGCATCTTCAGCCAGGAGGTCGCCGAGCTGAACAAACTCAGTATCATGGACCACCACTATCCCTACGAGGTCATCACCGAAGGCATCCGCCGGGTGGTTCCCAAGCTGGAACGGCTGGATGACGTCCGGGAAGATGTCATCCAGCGGACCCAGACCCTGACCGATTTCCGCGATATTCTGTCGTCCGTACTGGGCATTCTCGAAGCCCAGCTGGTGACCATGGGATCAGGCAGCGATGGTTGAGCGCTCGGCCTCGGGAATCAGCGGGAACTGTCGACACACCGTGTAGACAAACCGCACCAGCGCCGGCAGATGATGGGCCACAATCGGCAACCCGGTGTTGAGCAGGCTGACCGAAATATCCCGGGCGGAATCCGCCCAGCAGAACTTGTTGATCAGCCCCACGTGGCCGAACGCGTAACGACTCTGCTGCCCCCACAGCCCGACCGGATTTCCGCCCAGCATAAGCCCGGCACTGAAACGCATGGGAATCATCATGGTGCGGTCAATCTGCAACGAACCATATTGCTGGATGGCCCGGCGTATGGTCATCGGATCACAGATTCGCTGCCCTTCCCAGACGCCGCCATTGAGCATCATCTGGAAAAAACGACCCATCTCCTCGGCTGTGCCGCACAGATTGCCGGCCGGGATGACTGCGGCCTGGAATCGCGGGTCGTTGACCACTCCGGCGACGGTTCTGATATCGCTCCCCAGTGCACGATTGACAATCCAGGAGACCGGAAAACGGGGTGCCGGACCGGTGGCATAGGTACGCGCCAGGTCACTGACATGGCCGGGGGTGATGCCGTAGGTGAACCACCGCATGCCCATCGGCTGGCGAAGGTGAGTGTCCAGAAAGGCGTCAATGGTGTCGCCGGTGACTTTTTCCAGCACTCGTTGCAGCACATAGCCACCGGTGATCGCATGGTAGGCGACTTTGGATCCATCGACCTCCACCGGCTCCGCCTCACACAATAGCTGCCAGATCTCGTCCTGGCGCCAGAGCACATCGATGGGCGTACCGCGTGGAATCGCCGGAATCCCGCCGCGGTGAGACAGGATCTGATGAATAGTGATGGTGCGCTTGCCACGCTGGCCAAATTCCGGACAGTAATAGGAAACCGGATCCATCAGGTTGATCAGCCCCTGTTCGACCAACATATGAATCAGCAGGGCCGTCACCGCCTTGGACGCGGAGAAATAACAGACGGGTGTTTCAGTGGTCATCGGCGTTTTCGGCGTTTCCGGCGAATCATCCGGCCCGTTGCCGGTCGCATGACCCAGCGCCCGGTGCAAAACCTGAACGCCCCGGTGCCGGACGGAAAGCTGAATGCCGGGATGGGTTCCGGTACGGTACAGACTTTCAGTACTGCGCCAGATTTCATCAATAGCCGCCTGACTGACGCCGGCCGCCTCTGGATTCTCTCCCTGTTCATCCCGGTCCGTCACCCCGGACAGGTCGTCGGGAACCGCACAACTGTTGAGCGCGCGCCGGGCAAATCGATTCATGGGGGAGACACCTTTACATCAGGGTTGTTGAGAGGCTACCTGACAGTCTAGCACCCTGTCGGGCTCAAGGCTGCCGGGGATGACGGAGTCCGGGCATAGGGGGCTGTATTCAAGAACACCCTGATCAACTCCAAAGGAAGCATGTTCTGCAAAAACCTGTCCGCCTGCCAATAGACTTGATCAGAGGTTCCTTAGTATTGTGATCCAGGTCAGGCCCGATGCCTGCCATCAGAGCCGGGGAGTACATCATCATGCTGGGCTATGGCATAGCCGTCATCGCGGTGCTCGGCGCCGCCGTCTACGGCCTTTTTTTCCACCGGGCGCTACGTCGACGCCGGGTGCAGGCCAGGCCCATGCCGGCGCAGTGGCAACAGTGGCTGCGTGACGATATGGCGCTTTATCGGCGGTTACCGGACCCGGAGCGTGAACGGCTCCATCATACCCTGATGTTATTACTGGATGAGGTGGCGTTTTACGGTTGCGCCGGTCTGGCCGTCACCGAAGCCATGAAAGTGCTGATTGCGGCCCACGGCGCACTGCTGGTGAACGGACTGTCGATGGACTACTACCGGGACCTGCGTTCGATACTGGTCTACCCCGGCGCCTACCGGGCAGCCGTCAGGTCCCGCGACGGGGCGATCACGGTGCAGACGGAGCAGGATCGGTTGGGTGAATCCTGGCAAAGCGGGCGGGTCATTCTGTCGTGGGACAGTTTTGCTCGCGAGGCGGCCGATCCGGAGAGCGTAAGCAACGTGGCACTCCATGAGTTCGCCCATCAGCTCGATCAGCTCGACGGTGCGGCCGATGGCGCGCCGCCTCTGGCGTCCGGAGAGACCGCCCGTCACTGGCAGCAAGTCTTCACTGACGCCTGGGAACGATTACGGCATAATCCGGCCCACGACCACAACATTATCGATCCCTACGGCGCCACCAATCCGGCCGAGTTTTTTGCCGTGGTGACCGAGACCTTCTTTCTCCAGCCGCACCCGCTCTGCACCCAGGAGCCAGCGCTGTACGACTGCCTCAGCCGCTTCTACAGGCTCTCACCGATCGCCTGGGCCGGGGCCACCCGGACCTGAGGAATCCTCCGATCAAGTCTGTTGGCGATTTTGCACCTGTCAGCGGACTCAGTATCAAGGCACGGCTCACTGACTAATGGCCGACAACGACCTCACTGATCTGCAGTACCGGCGACAAATCCGTATAGTTCGGAATATCCGCCAGGATTGCCTCGGCATGAGGGCCAAAGGCCTGCTGAAATGTGTCCACCGAGTCACAGAAAAGATGGCACATCCCCACGTAAGTCGGATCCGAATCCGGTGTTCCACCCGCCAGACCTCTATCAATGGTGTAATAGAGCAGGTGGTCGCCCATTTTTTCTTTCACCATGGGCAGGTGCCTGTCGCGATAGTAATCGTGATCGAAACGGGCACCCGGAGAAAAGGGGTACATAACGCTGACCTTGATCATCACCTGAGTCCTCTGGTTTTCGGGATGGTAGGGCACAGATTATGGCGGGCATCGGGCGAATACAACGATGGCAAGCCATAAGCGCACGAAAGTAGCAGACAGGCGATAACGATCTACGACCAAAGTGCGGGCTACCGGCGACGGCCGGCCGCCAGCGCGATCACAGTGCTCACCACGGCCGAGGCGATCAGTGCCCCGACAAACGGTGCCAGCGTAGGAACCCCTCCGGGAAAGCTCGCCAACTGCAAACCTGCCAGCAGGCTACCCTGGTCGGCCCAGCCAGGTGCGACAGCGCCTGCCAGGCCGGCCAGGACGCCGGCCACTGCCGCCGTCGTGTTCATCCTTGACCACAGCCCCATGAATATCGGCACCACAGCCGTGGCACAGAGCAGATCCGCAATCAGAAACAGGCGCAGTACCGAGTAACCCTGTAACGCAATCACGATGACCGGCACCATCAGTATCACGGTAAACCAGCGCGCTGCCGGCAACGACAACCCCTGTTTCTCCGTAACCGCCAGCGAGGCCAGGGCGTTCTGTAGCGTATCCACGGACGACGCAACCAGGGTCAATGCCAGCACCAGCGCTGCCAGCGACAGCCACGCCGGGGCGCCTTCAAGCATGGCAAAAAACGGAATCGGCGGTGTCCCCAGATCCAGCCCACTGGTTGCCGCCGCGATACCCAGCAAACCGACCAGCGCGACCACCACCACAGTGGTCACACCGCCCAGAAGAGCACCCCGGCCCAGGGACTGATCCGAGCGGGCAGACCACACCCGCTGCCAGTAGCCCTGGTGAAACAGGTTGGCCGCGGTCACCGCAATCACCAGGGTCAGTGCCACTGCCAGCGCACGGCCTGGCGGCACGGACGGTAACGCCACCGAATCAGCCATCGTCGGCAAACGCCGTAGGGCCACGGCGCCCACCAGCAGTAGCAGAGCGATCAGCAAAAACGCCTGCCAGCGATCGGTTACCAGGCTGGCCCGCAAACCTCCCCAGGCCGTGTAGATCAGGGTGGCTACCGCCACACCGACCACCGCGTAGGCTCCGTTGAGCCCCGAAAGCAATGACGTGATGGAGCCGATGGCGGTCAGCTCGGCAATCAGGAAGCACATCATGTAGAGAATGGAGATCAGCGCCACCCACCGCCGCATACCCGTGCCGTAACAGGCCTGGGCAAATTCGCCGATACTCCGGCCGGCCGGCAGATAACGACGAATCGCCGGGCCGCACCAGCCCAGCACAATGAACGGCAGCGCAGCACCCACGGCGTAACCGGCCAGCGCCAGTGGACCGACCGTGGCGCCGACTTCGGGCGGCGCAAACAGGATCCAGCTGCCCATGCCAGACGCCAGAAAGGACAGGCCAAGGGCCTGAGCGCCCTGGGAGTTACGGGCGGTGATGTAATCATCCAGATCACCACCGGCGAGGCGGGCACGCAGACCGAGCCAGGTAAATAACATCAGGGAAATGGCCAGTGCGGCCGCTGTCGTCAGTATCATCTTGCGCCTCCTCCACCGGTATGACCCGGATCAGGTTGCAGGATCAGGGAGCCCCTGTCGACAGTGAGTTGTACGGGGCGCGGTTTTTCAGTGCCCATAAAAATGGCCCGGTCAAGACATGCCTGTACCGGGCCATGGCGCAGAGTCTGTAAAACCCTGCCTGTGGTTTACTGAACCGACGCCAGGGCGTCGTTCATGGCTTTATTCAGGGTTTCACTGGGCTGCATCACCGCAATGACCTTGTCCGCAGCCGGGTGATAGTAACCACCAATATCCGCGGGATGCCCCTGGACAACGCTCAGCTCCTCCAGAATCCTGTCGCGGTTGTCATCCAGCACCTTGGCCAGTTTCTCGAAATACTGCTTGAGGTCCTTGTCCTCGTCCTGGGCCGCCAGTTCCTGAGCCCAGTAAAGGGCCAGCCAGAAATGACTGCCACGGTTGTCCAGTTCACCGGTCACCCGGGACGGTGACTTGTTTTCCTCGAGCAGATGACCGGTGGCCAGATCGAGCGTTTTGCCCAGAATCGACGCCTTCTTATTGTGATTCTTGTCACCCAGGTCATCCAGGGAGACGGCAATCGCCAGGAATTCACCGAGGGAATCCCAACGCAGGTGATTCTCTTCCAGCAGTTGTTGCACATGCTTGGGCGCTGAACCACCGGCACCGGTTTCGAACAGGCCGCCACCGGCCAGCAGCGGCACCACGGACAGCATTTTGGCGCTGGTACCCAATTCCAGGATCGGGAACAGGTCGGTGAGATAATCCCGCAGGACGTTACCGGTCACGGAAATGGTGTCCTTGCCACGGATCAGCCGCTCCATGGTGTAGCGAATCGCGGTCACCGGCGCCATGATCTGGATGTCCAGGCCTTCGGTGTCGTGCTCCTGCAGGTATTTCTGTACCTTGCGGATCAGTTGGGCGTCGTGGGCACGCTCCTGGTCCAGCCAGAAGATTGCCGGCATGCCAGTCGCGCGGGCGCGGTTAACCGCCAGCTTGACCCAGTCACGGATCGGCAGGTCCTTGGTCTGGCAGGCCCGCCAGATATCGCCTTTCTCGACGTTATGCTCGAGCAGCACGTTGTTGTCTTCGTCGACCACGCGCACGGTGCCGTCGGCCGGAATTTCGAAGGTCTTGTCGTGAGAGCCGTATTCCTCGGCTTTTTGGGCCATCAGACCCACGTTGGCAACGGTCCCCATGGTGGTCGGGTCAAACGCGCCGTGGGTCTTGCAGAAATTGATGACTTCCTGGTAGATGGTGGCGTAAGTGCTTTCCGGCATCACCGCCTTGGTGTCCTTGAGCTTGCCATCCGGGCCCCACATCTGACCAGAGCTGCGGATCATCGCCGGCATGGAGGCATCCACAATCACGTCACTGGGAACGTGCAGGTTGGTAATACCCTTGACCGAGTCCACCATCGCCAGTTCCGGCTGGTGCGCGTAGCAGGCCTGCATGTCTTCCATGATCTGCTCCTGCTTCGATTCCGGCAGAGCCTTGATCTTCTCCAGTACACTGCTCAGGCCGTTGTTGGGATTCACACCCAGCTCGTGGAACAGGTCACCGTACTTGTCGAACAGTTCCTTGTAGAAAATGGTCACCGCGTGGCCGAACACGATCGGATGGGAAATCTTCATCATCGTGGCCTTGACGTGCAGCGAAAACATCACGCCGGTGGCCTTCGCGTCTTCCAGTTCGTGCTCGAAAAACGCCCGCAGCGCCTTCTTGCTCATGAACATGCCATCGAGTACTTCGCCTTCCTGCAACGGCAGTTCAGGCTTGAGGACCGTGGTCTTGCCGGTGTTGGCGTCGGTGAAATCGATGTGCACCGTGCAGGCTTTGTCCAGGGTCAGGGACTGTTCGCTGGAATAGAAATCACCGCCGCGCATGTGGGCAACGTGGGTGCGGGATGCCGGGCTCCAGGCGCCCATGCTGTGGGGATACTTGCGTGCAAACGCCTTGACCGCAGGCGGTGCCCGGCGGTCGGAGTTGCCTTCTCGCAGCACCGGATTCACGGCACTGCCAAGGACCTTGGCATACCGCGCCTTGACGTCCTTTTCTTCATCGTTGGACGGGCTCTCGACGTAATCCGGCACCGCGTACCCCTGTTCCTGCAGTTCGCGGATGGCGGCGCGCAGCTGGGGAATGGAGGCACTGATGTTGGGCAACTTGATAATGTTGGTTTCCGGATACTGGGTCAGTTCGCCCAATTCCTTGAGGGAATCGGGAACCCGCTGGTCTTCCTTCAGGTAGTCCGGAAACGCAGCCAGGATGCGGGCAGCGAGAGAGATATCACTGGTGGTCACGTCGATGCCGGCCGGCGCCACAAACGTCTGAAGAATGGGCAGCAATGAGCGGGTAGCCAGCGCCGGTGCTTCGTCGGTCAAGGTGTAAATCAACTTCGATTGCTTGTCTGTCATTTTCGTCCCCAGGCAGATGTGTGAGTTCAGGACGGTCAGAGCTGATTCCGGCGTCTTGTGGACGCCGGAGTAAAGCAGAGACTGATTACGAACTTTTGAGAAGATTACAAAGATACCAGTTTTTCATGGTTTCCGGGTAAGATCTTAGTCTAAGGGGTCTCTGATTGATCACCCTGAACCGGTCGCCGCACTGAGCCACGACGGTTCAGGGTGATGGCTATGTCGACGGCAGCAGACCGGCCTCTCCCAGGCACCGTTCGATGGCGTCCAGCGCGTCGGGATTGGCAAGGGCGTCGCGGTTGTCACTGCGGGTGCCGCCGTTGATGATCCGCGCTATCGCCAGCTCCACCTTCTTGCCACTGCGGGTATACGGAATATCCGGTACGGCTACTACGTGGCGGGGTACATGACGGGGGCTCGCGCCTTTGCGGATTCTGCTCCTGAGCTGGCTGACCAGATCCTCATCCAGGATAGCGCCCTCCGCGGGTACCACCAGCAAGACCACTTCAACGTCACCGTCATGCTGTCGACCGACCACCAGACTGTCCGACACCGCTGCTACGGTTTCCACCTGCCGGTATATTTCGGCCGTGCCGATCCGCACGCCCCCCGGGTTAAGCGTCGCGTCCGAACGGCCGTAAATGACCGCACCGCCGTGTTCGGTAAAGCGGATAAAGTCACCGTGAGCCCAGACCCCGGGAAAGCGTTCGAAGTAGGCCGCCCGGTAACGACTGCCATCCGGGTCGTCCCAGAACCGGACCGGCATCGACGGCAGCGGTTGCTGGCAGACCAGTTCGCCGCGGCCATGAACCAGCGCTTCGCCGTCCTCGCTGAACGCGACTGCGTCAACGCCCAGCAGACGACACTGGATCTCGCCCCGGCGCACGGGCAGCAACGGTGTGCAACCAACGAAGCAGGCGCAGATATCGGTGCCGCCGGCAATCGATCCCAACAGCAGATCCTTCGCAACCCGCTCGTAAACCCAGTCGTAATCTTCCGGCAGCAGCGGTGAGCCGGTGGAAAACAGCACTCGCAGTGCCGACAGACTAAGCGCTGAAGACGGGTTGAGCTCGGCTTTGCGACAACCGGCCAGAAAACGGGCACTGGTGCCAAAATGCGTCACCCGCTCCCCGGCGACCGTCTCCCACAGGCTATTGAGCGTGGGGTAGCCCGGTGACCCGTCGACGGTCACCAGCGTCGCCCCGGTCAGCAGACCGGACGCCTGCCAGTTCCACATCATCCAGCCACAGGTGGTGAAATACAGCAATCGGTCCTGAGCGCCCAGGTCCCCGTGCAACATCAGTTCCTTGGCGTGGGTGACCAGCAGCCCGGCCGCGCCATGGACGATACATTTGGGTTTGCCGGTGGTCCCGGATGAATAGAGAATGTAGACCGGATGATCCGGTGGCAGCGCGGTGAAGGTCGGCGCCTGCCCCTGACCGCTGGCCAGGGCCTGCGACCAGTCGGTCACCTGGGGCCCATCAATCACCGGCTGATCGGGCAGGTTGGCGATACTGACGACACAGCGCAAGCCGGGCAGGCCGGCAACCAGTTCCGCAAACTCGTGCTGGCGGCTGAAGAGTTTACCGCCGTAGCCATAGCCGTTCACCGCGATCAACGCCGCCGGTTCAATCTGGCCAAACCGGTCCAGGATGGCACCCACCCCGAAATCCGGCGAGGCGGAGCTCCAGATGGCGCCCAGACTGGTCGCCGCCAGCATACCCACCAGCGCCTCGTAGCCATTGGTAACCACGCCAGCAACCCGATCGCCAATGACCACCCCCTGCTGGCGCAAAAAGCTCTCGAGCGCGCCGACGTCGGCGGCCAGTTCCCGATAGCTGCGGCGCAGTACCGGACGCGTCTCGCAATAAGCGACGACCGCTTCCTGATCGGCCTGTTCACCAAAGGCGGAGCGCAGCAGATTGGCCGCAAAATTGACCCGCATGCCGGGAAACCACTCGGCTCCGGGCAGGTCACGCCTGCCCAGCACCCGCTCGGGTGGCGTTTCGGCACGGAGCCCGCAGTAGTCCCATATGCTTTGCCAGAACCGTTCCAGGTCGGCAACCGACCAACTGTGCAGCGCGTGATAATCAGTAAATGGCCCCTCACCCTGCTGCTCCAGCCAGCGCTGGTATTGTCCCATATGGCTTCGGGCCATCTGCTCTGCGCCGGGACTCCAGACGATGGGAGCCTCTTGTTCTGTGTTCATTGCCGTCTCCTATTGCATATGCCAGCCGTGACTGACCACCACCGACTGACCGCTGAGCGCCAACGAGGGAAACGCTGCCAGGTGCACGGCCAGCTCGGCAATGTCCTCCACCGTGGTAAACGCCCCGTCAATCGTATTTTTCAGCATTACGTCGCGGATCACCGCGTCTTCCGAAATGCCCAGTTCCCGGGCCTGCTCCGGAATCTGCTTGTCCACCAGCGGCGTACGCACAAAGCCCGGACAGATAATATTACTACGGACCCCATGCTCGGCTCCCTCTTTTGCAACCGCCCGGCAAAGGCCCAACATACCGTGTTTGGCCGCGACATAAGGCGATTTCAGGGGTGACGCCTCCAGGGAATGGACCGACCCCATGTACAGCATGCTACCACCACCACCGGCGTACATTTGCGCAAGCGCCGCCCGGGTAACCAGAAACGCACCGTCCAGGTGCACACTCACGACCTTGCGCCAGTTTTCCAGGGACAGTTTGTGTACCGGCTCAATATGCTGGACACCCGCATTGGCCAGAGCAATATCGAGACCACCCCATTGCCTGACGATCTCCGCCACACCGTCGTCCACCGCGCGTTCATCGGTGACGTCCATGACCAGTGGCAGTGCACATCCGCCTGCCGCCTCGATCACATCAGCAACCTCCTGTGCGCTGTCCGGAGTAAGGTCGGCCACCGCTACCCGGGCACCCTCGCGGCCATACTGTTCGGCAATCGCCCGGCCAATACCTCGGCCCGCGCCGGTGATCAGCGCAATTCTGTTTTCAAGACGCATGATTATTGTCTCCTCAGTTGTAGGCCACGCCAGGCAGCCAGGTTGCGATACCAGGCACCAGGAACACAATCGCCAGGGCAACCAACTGGATAATGATAAACGGCACGACGCCACGATAGATATCAGTCACTTTGATTTCCGGCGGCGCCACGCCCTTGATGTAGAACAGCGCAAAGCCAACAGGCGGGGTCAGGAAAGACGTCTGCAGGCACATGGCAAACAGGATGGTGAACCAGACCAGGTCGAACCCGAGCTGCGCAACAACCGGCGCCACCAGCGGCAGTATGATGAGCGTAATCTCCACCCAGTCCAGGAAAAACCCGAGCACGAACACCGCCAACAGAATCGTCAGTACCACACCGTACGGTCCAAACGGGAGTCCCAGCAGCGCGTTTTCGATCACCGTATCGCCGCCCAGCCCCCGAAGCACCACCGAAAAGGCCGTCGCCCCGACAAAAATGGCGAAAATGAATGCCGATGTCCGGGTAGTCTGATGCAGCGAGGCCCTCAGCACGGACAGCGTCAGCCGCCTGGACATCGCCGCCAGCACCATCGCCCCCAGCGCTCCGACACCCGATGCCTCTGTGGGCGTCGCCACGCCGGCAAAAATCGATCCCAGCACGCCGAGAATCAGCGCCGCGGTGGGAATCACCGCCTTGAATACTTCCCAGGCCACTGCCGGACCAACCTTGCCAATGCCCTCGGGAACCGGCGCCACCTGCGGCTGCAACAACGGCCGGATGATGGCATAGGCCACATACATGGCCCCCAGCAACAGCCCGGGGAAAAACGCGCCCATGAACAGATCACCCACCGACGCTTCCGGAACCGCCAGCCGGTCGGCCATCAGCACCAGCATGATCGATGGCGGGATCAGGATGCCCAGGGTCCCGGTCGCACAGGCGGTGCCTACGGCGAAGCCTTTATCGTAGTTGCTTTCCAGCATCACCGGTAATGACAGCATGCCCAACAGCACCACGGAAGCGCCGATAATGCCGGTTGTAGCCGCCAGCAACACCCCGATGATGATGACAGTAACCGCATAGCCGCCGCGGACAGCGCCAAACAGCTTCACCATACTTTTCATCAGACGTTCGGCAACGCCGGACTGATCAAGCATGATGCCCATAAAGATAAACATGGGTAACGCCACCAGCGTTTCGCTGTTCACGATACCCCAGATTCTTTCTGGCACCAGGCCCATCGACGAGGGGTAGTCGAACCACAGGCTGGCGCCAAAATCGTTCACCGCAACGACCCCGATCACCGTCCAGATAACCGCCGTGCCGCCAAGCACCCAGGCTACCGGATAGCCGGTCAGCAACAGCGCGCCGAAAGTCAGGAACATGCCAATAACGAACAGGGTTTCAAGCGCCATCAGATGGCCTCCCCGCGTTTGGCGTTACCGTTACCCGCCGCCACGGGTCCGGGCCAGCCAAACAGCAAAGCAGTAACCTTGAGCAGACGGGCAATTGCAGCCACCCCGATCAGCATGAACGACAGCGGCAATACCGCCTTGAGAATCCAGCGATCCGGCAGTCCGGCCGGGGCAGGGCTGCCCTCACCTACTGAATAGGCGGCAAAGGCATAAGGCACCATTTCGGTCACGGCAATAATGACGAAGGGCAACAGCAGGCACAGAATACCCACCAATTCGATCCAGCCCTGAGTCCGCAGGCCGAGGCGCTCGTGGATCACGTCAACCCGAACGTGATCGTCCACGACCAGGGTGTAGGCCAGCCCCATCAGCCAGGCCACACCGGAAACGTGCCATTGAAGTTCCTCCAGCAGCACCGATCCTTCACCAAAAACATAGCGGGCGACAACCGCCCAGATAATCATCGCCGTCACCACCACCCACAACCAGGATGCTGCCTTGCCAACGGCGGTCAGCCATCGGTCCAGCCTGAGGCTGATGCGGGTATCCGGAAATGCCGTGTGGTGATGGATCAGTTCGTCTGCCTCGGTTACAGGTGCGCGGCCGTTGTCAGCCGGGTCGTGTTCGGACACGGTCATAAGCGAGCTCCTCACTCGGAGAGTCATTACGTGGGAAATTCGGGCGACATTCTGAACATCAGTGCCAGGCGGGACTGCCCGGCAGTCACCCTTGAGCAGAGATGGCCCCGCAGGGCCATCTGTCTGGATCAACGCACATCCGGCACCGTTAAGTGCAGAGGAAAAGCGTCAGCGACCTCTACAGATCCGCTGGCAGATAGGCGCGCTTGTCCCAGACACGGTAGGTTTTCAGGAAGTCCTGCTGGCTCTGGTAAACGCGCTTGAAATCGGCGTCCCTGGCCGCTTCCTCGTTGAGGACCTGATCCGTGACTTCCTTGAGTTTCAGCAGAACCTTGCGGGGAATCTGGTCGGCATGCACACCTTCCTTCTGGAAGCCAGCCAGTACCGCACCGTTCTTGTATTCGCCTTCGGCCAGGCCACGAGTGGTCGCAGCCGTGCAGGAAGCATCGATCAGGGCTTTCTGGGCCTTGCTGGCCTTTGCCCACTCATCCTTGTTGATCAACATGTACTGGGCGGTGAATTGCTGGTGCCAGCCCGGGAAGAGGTTGTACTTGACCACCTGATCGAAGCCCAGGATCTGGTCGATAGCGGGCATGGAGAATTCCGTTGCGTCAATCGTGCCTTTTTCCAGCGCCTGGTAGAGTTCGCCGCCCGGCATCATGGTGACCGACGCGCCCAGTTTCTCCAGCACTTTGCCACCCAACCCCGCAAACCGGATCTTCAGCCCCTTGTAATCATCCAGGGATTCGATCTTGTGCTTGTACCAGCCGGCCGTTTCAGGGCCGACGATGCCGCAAAGCTGGGCGTGAACATTGTAGCCTTTGTGCGCATAGGTCTCCTGCAACATCGTCTCGCCACCGCCATAGTAATACCAGCCGGTGTAAGCCCAGGGCTTCATACCGAACGGCACAGCGGCAAACAGGGGTACCGCCGGCACTTTGCCCTGGTCATATCCGATCCAGGTATAGCCGGCCGCCACTTTGCCATCGGAGACGGCCTGCAGGATGTCGAATGGCGGAACCAGCTTCCCCGGCTCATAGACCCGGACCTGGATACTGCCGCCGGATGCGGTCGTGAGGTTATCAGCAACCCAGGCAGCGGGAGAGCCAAGGCCCGGCAGCTTGGTCGAGAACGCGACCGGCATTTTCCAACGCAGGTTGTCGGCAGTCGCCGATCCGGTGGACAACGCAACAACAATGGCGATCCCGGTGAGGACATTGAAGAATTTCATGGACAAGTCTCCTGAATTTTTATTGTGTCTGGTCAGCCAGTTCATGCTCTGGCAGACCTGATCTGAAGGTGATCAGACATCGCAGGAAACGAGACGGGCAGGCCAGTGGTGGTGTTTTACGATCCCCGCCAGTCTTGTTTTCAGCGTTGTTCTGACGTCCTGCGACCGGGCAATAGCAGACACCGTGCCATTTAATTTTTTATAAATTAAAACAAAGACATACGTAGACATAAGACATTTCAGGAGGGAAAACTGTCTCTATATTCGGACACTTTTAGACTTCAGCCGCAGATAACTGTTCTGATTTTAGGACATATGTCCTGATATCAGGACAGTCTGGCAAGCTTCTGGTACAGGACGGACCGGGAAATGCCCAGACGTCTGGCCGCGCGCGTCCGATTGCCACGACACGCCACCAGCGCTTCCTCAATGGCGTGGGCTTCGGCTTCGGCAAGGGTTTGAGCCAGGGGGCGGACCGGCTTCGGGCTCGCAGTGGCGACGCTGTGCCGGTCATTACGCGGGAGTGCCCTGAAGATGGCATCGGCATCCAACAGACCACTGTCTTCTCCCATCGCCAGCGCACGCTCCAGGACATTGCGTAACTCACGGATATTGCCGGGCCAGTCATAACTGCCAAGTGCGGCAATGCCGGCATCGGTAATTTCACCCCGCATCTCCAGACCGTCGCAGATATCACCCAGCAGAGCCTCACAAAGCACACCGAGATCCACCAGCCGATCGCGCAATGGCGGAATCGGGATCTCCAGCACGTTCAAGCGGTAATACAGGTCCGAACGGAAACTGCCCTCGGCAACCATCGCTTCCAGCGGGCGGCTGGTGGCCGCAATCACCCGGACGTCAACCGACGCTACCCTGTTGGAACCGAGAGGTTCAATTTCACCCTCCTGCAGGGCCCTGAGCAATTTAACCTGCAAGGCCAGCGGCATATCACCGACCTCATCAAGAAATAACGTGCCGCCGTCCGCCAACGCGAACTTCCCCTCGCGGACACGACGGTCGGCACCGGTGTAAGCCCCCGGCGCCACACCAAAAAACTCGGCTTCGAGCAGATTATCGGGAACGGCCGCCACATTGACCCCGACAAAAGGTTTTACCGCCCGCGCAGACACCGAATGAATCGCCTGTGCCAGCACCTCCTTCCCGGTGCCGGTTTCACCCAACAGCAGAACCGGCATGTCACGACCAGCCGCAAGTCGGGCCCGGCGCTTGACTTCCAGCGCCAGCGGGCTGGCGCCGACGAAATCACCCAGACTGTAGCGGGTGCCCCGAACTTTTTTGGCGAGCGCCTTGCGGGCTGCCACCAGATCCTGATGCAGACGCCGGTATTTGGTCACCAGCGGGGTAAGAGGTTGCAGGTCATCGTAAAGCACGAACGCCACGGCACCCACGATACGGCCCTCGTCGTCGTAGTAGGGCAGGCGTGTCACCACCAGTTGCTGCCGGTTGTGCTCCATGATATCGAGCAACAGGGGTTTGCCGGAGTCAACAACTTCCGGCATGCGGGTCTGCGGAATTACCTGCCGCACCAGCCTGCCAATTGCCCCGGCGGGATCATCCAGGCCCAGCAGCTCGGCGTAGCGGCTGTTGATCCAGGTAATGCGACTGTCGCAATCCACGGCAATGGCCCCGGCGCTGGCCTGCTCGAACATGGGAAACAGGGCTTCAATCAGCTCCCGCGTGAGTCCATTTCTGCGGCTGTTGGCAAACGGTTGATTCATGGCAGTAGGCGACAGGCAGAGGGTGGCTTCGTTGTACGCCCGCAACGCAGACCACTACAACGGACGGACAGGCAGCGAGAGAGTATAGAAGCGCACCCGGGACAGCGCAATCAGCGCCCACGCTATAGAGGCCGCACCATTCGTCGGCGCATCACCCCGATTAGTTGGCCAAGCAGATCCCGGGCATCACCTTCATAGATCAGTCGGAACTTTTCGCGTTGCCCATCAGGCGATTCGCTCGCTCTGCCCTGACGCCGATCCAGATACTGGCAGGCCGCCAGATGAGCCTTGATATCTGCATCGATCAGTCTGCTCAGAAGATCATCCAGCTGCTCGTCGTAAAAAGGCCGCAGGCGGTTGGTTGTGGCACGGGCATGCAGCGCTGCTGTGCGCGCCGCCAGCCGGCTGTCGGTCGTCTCTTCGCCGGATTCCACAGCCCGCAGAAACACCCCCAGCTTGTCATGCAGATCCCAGATCGCCGGCCATATCTGCTCGAACACGGCTTTTTCCGAGGCAAACTGCTCACCCACCAACGCAGCCCGGTCCATCGGCACGGTGGCCGCGGGGTCAACCTCCGGCGCCTGTAGCCGGAGATAGTCCATTTCATGCCAAAGGGAATCGAGTCGGGTCTGCAGGGAAGCATGGCGTGCCAGCATTGCTTGCCAGAACCGCCACAGGACAACAATCACAACCAGCACAATGATCACCGCCACTGCGATCATCACCAGCCACAGAGGGTTGGTCAGAACAGTTTGAAGCGCATCCAGCTCCATGGAACCCCCCTACGGATCTTGCCGTCCCTCGAGGCTGCAGACACCCACAACCGATCACTTGGACGTTCTCCACAAGTGCGCGATAATCGGATGTCCGGGACGGACCCAGCAACACATCACCAGTGTGACACAGGCCACTGAGTTTTGCCGGGATAGTTGTCCCCCGGACGGGGCACGACTGCACCGATCCGGCAGGCCCGTTCTCAACGGTGGAGATTATCCAGACATCATGACACCCGCCATTACAGCCGCAAAACGATCCGGCATCCGCTATCACATACACAACTACCAGCACGATCCGGCCAGTCCGTCCTACGGACTCGAAGCGGCAGAGAAGCTGGCGCTGCCCCGCGGACAGGTCTTTAAAACCCTGGTGGCCACCCTGGACACCCGGGAGCTGGTAGTCGCCATTCTGCCGGTGGCATCGCACCTCAACATGAAGCGTCTGGCCCGGGCTCTCGGTGCGAAAAAAGCGGCCATGGCCGAGGCTGGCAACGTGGAACGCTCCAGCGGCTACGTGCTGGGCGGTGTCAGCCCGCTGGGCCAGAAAAAGTCCTTGCGCACGGTGCTGGATGAATCAGCCACCGGCTGGCCGACAGTTTTTGTCAGCGCGGGTCGTCGCGGGCTGGAAATTGAGCTGGCCCCGACGGATCTGCAGGCACTGACCACTGCCGTACGGGCGGACATTGCCGATTCGGATTCTTGACCCCGGGGACAACCGGGCCCGGCGACTGACTGACCGATTGCCAAACCGGAATGCCGGTTTCCGGGAACGCTGAAACCGATGGAATAATGTTCTAGACTTGGGTGGAACTTTTGACGACTCCGCAGGCGTGGGGGCAGATGACCGGGCCCGTGCTGAAACCGGACTCAGCGTCACGCGCGCCTGAAAAAGGCCAACTGGTTCGCCGCGCCCGGCTTGATTTCAGCGTCCGCTGCAAGCCAGAATCGGCCATTGCCATCGTCGGACGTTCCCACATATCCGCCTGCAGGGAAACTCATCAACCGCCATGATTAATCAGCCTGATTCGCCAAACCCGCAACTGTCGTCTTCTCCATGCCTGTTGGGAGAGTCCCACCCGGACATTCTGACGGTTGAGCCTCCGGGCGAGTCGCTGGCACTGCTCAACAGCCTGAGCCGGGTGTTCGGCATTCGCCTGAACGACGACACCCACCATCCGGATAGCCATTTTCTCGGCGATGTGGCACAACTGTTCCAGCGCGCCAGGGCCGGCAGCGAGACGCCGCTGGAGCGTCATCATCGTCCCTGGGGCAACGTTTACCTGGTTCAGCATGGCGTGTTGCGACTGTTCCGGGAATCCGCTACAGGCAAGGTGGCCATTCACCACTTTTTCACCGAAGGCGACATGATCTGGCCGGTGTTCGGGCGCAGTCGCACTCCGCGCAATACCCTGTGTCTGACCTCGGTCACACCCTGCACTCTATGGGTTGCCGATTTCAGCGCCTTCCGCTCGGTTATCCGCTCACACAGCGAGGGTCGCTGGGCAAGGTTTGCACTGGCGCTGACCGAGGAGCTCGCCGAACTGTCCACCATGCGTGAGTTTCACAAGCAGACATTGCCGGCTGCGGAACGCTACTGGATGCTGGTAAAAGACTACCCTGAACTGATTCAGCGGGTACCGGATTTCCAGCTTGCTGCCTGGCTGGGCGTGGCGCCGGCGACGTTTTCACGCCTCAAGCGCACCGGCCGTTCGACCTGAGTCAATACCGTGGCGTTGTCAAAGGTTGAGATAGGGAGCCAGGGTCAGGGCCAGTATCACGGTGATCGCCAGACAGGCCATCAATGTGGTCAACGGGCGGTGGCGGAGACGCCCCCAGAAGCCCAGAACCTGCCCCGCTTCACACTCCTCATGGTAAGTCTCGCGCTGACGCCGAAGGCGTTCCCGCTGATAGGCCTGTAGCAGAGCCTTCGCCCGGGCGGCCTCCTCCACATCATGCACCCAGATCCCGCCCATACTGATACCCCAGCGACTGGGCGGCGTTTCGTAATAGACCACGGCTTCAGACTCGAACAACGCCCGGATTTCATCCGCTTCGTCGTCGGGCACATGGCGCAGATTCATCAATTGATAGGGCATGGTGATATCCCGTTGGGGGCAATCCTGATCGCTATGGTAACACTCAGCGCCGGTCTTGGCAGGCCGGGGCGGGAACAGGGTACACTCAAGCCAGTCGACCCACTGGTTCAGGACCTGCAATGACCAAGTCACCCCTTTCACTGCTTATCCAGTTTGACGATCAGGTTCGTCGTGACCAGGCTCAGTCCCCGGTCTTCCTGCACCGGCGGGACCGCAAATTCGCCCTCACCAGTGCCGCCTCCGGTCAGACCCCGGGGCCGCGGCAATGGCTGGATCACCTGCACTCGCTCAGCCCCCCGACGTCGTCGTCCGCCCGACCACTGGCACACTGGCGGACACTGGCTGTCGGCTTCAGCCTCGCCGGCGCCGTCCTTGGCGTTCTCACCATGCTCGGGTTGCTGTTCTACGACGGCGGGCAGCAGATCAACGTGACCATGATCCTGGCCTTTATTGCCCTGCAACTGATGCTGGCAGTACTCACCACGGCACAGTCGATGCTCGGTTGGCGACCGTGGGGACGGCTGGTGTCGTGGCTGAATGCGCGCGGGTCCGGGGGGGCCGAGCGCCCGGCACTTACCCGCCTGCAACCGGCACTGATGGCCGGGTGCGCCCATCTCGGCGGACTTATGTTTGGCCTGACCGGAGGCCTGACACTGCTGTATCTGGTGGTGGTGCAGGATCTGGCATTTGGCTGGAGTTCCACGCTGGCAGCGGGAGCCGGTGCCTACCATCACTTCGTGGAATTGATCAGCACGCCCTGGCACTCGCTCTGGCCGGCCGCCGTCCCGTCCGCCGATCTGGTTCGTGACTCCCGTTTTTTTCGCATTGCGACGACCAGTACCCTGGCGCCCGGGCGCTGGGGTGACTGGTGGCCATTTCTGGCCCTGGCCTGGATTTGTTATGTGGTTATCCCCCGTGCGGTACTGTTGGTGCTGGCGCGAATTCAACTCAGCGTGCAGGCGCGCCGGCTGCTGCGTCAGCATCCGGGGCTGGCAGCCCTGCTTTACCGGATGGAAACACCGGCCCTGGAAACCGGCAATGGTGACGCCGACGCGACGGATACACCCGACCTGACCACTCACCGCCGGGCGCTGCCTCTGCCTGTCAGTCCTGTGCGGATTCACTGGGCCGGAGCCAATGCCGCCATGAGCTGGCCGGAACCGCCTGGCGAGGACGGCATGCTGGTCCTGGCAGCCGGTGGTTCGGCAACGCTGGCCGAGGACCGTCAGGCACTGCAACAGGCCAGGTTCCGCCTCGCCAATGAACGTACGCCGACGGTTACCGTTGTGACCCAGGCCTGGCAGCCGCCCACCGGCGAACTGGCGGATTTCCTTGTCGATGCCCGCCAGGCCTGGCCCGAGCGCACGCTGATTGCCCTGGTGCCGGTCGGTGCGGGACCCCGGGGCGCCGAGCCGTCGCACCTGGGCCAGTGGCTGAGGTTTGTGGATCGCCTGCAAACACCATCGATCCAGCTTTGCCAGCCCGATTCACCCACCTCAGCGGGTGACGAAGTCCGGGCATCGGAGGCCAGTCATGACTGAAGTACCACTGTTTGCGGTGGTGGGCCATCCCAACAAGGGCAAATCCAGCGTCGTCGCCACCCTGTCCCAGAACGACGCCATCGCCATTGCGCTGGAGCCGGGCACCACCCGACAACGCCAGACCTACCCTCTGTCCGTCGACGGTGAGGTGCTCTACCGGTTGGTGGATACCCCGGGGTTCCAACGGCCAAGACGGGTGCTGGCCTGGCTCGAAGCCCACAGCCTTTCAGCTACCGACCATGCCGATACTGTCATTGCATTTCTGAACCAGTACCGGGACAGTGATCTCTTCACCGACGAATGCGAACTGCTCATGCCCTTGATGGACGGCGCCGGCATTATTTACGTGGTTGACGGGTCAGTCCCCTACAGCGCCGAGCACGAAGCCGAAATGACGATACTCCGGTGGACCGGGCGTCCCAGCCTCGCGCTGATCAACAGCATTGGCCCCGACGATTATGCCCCGGCCTGGCAGGCAGCTCTGGGTCAGTTTTTCCAGGTGGTCCGCCGTTTCGATGCGGTACGCGCACCGTTCGAGCACCATCTGGGGTTACTGAAGGCGTTCGGGCAACTGGAGCCCGCGTGGGAACCCGCCCTGGAACAGGCGGTTCATTACCTTGCTGCTCAGCGCGAGCAACGGCAGTGGCAGGCAGCGGAACTGATTGCTGCTGCCCTGGCGGACATGATGGCCTGGCAGGAACGCCGGACAGTGCCCGCCGGCACCACTTCCCTGGCTGCCACTGATCCGGTCGCGCAGGACCTGCGACAACGCTGGTATCAGCATCAACGTCAGCGGGAGCAATCCCTGCGGCTGGCGGTCGAAAACCTCTACCAGCACCGTCGCATTCAGCGCCAGGAACCCGAATTGACCTGGCACCATGAGCACGACCTGTTCAGCGAGCGTAGCCGGCGACTCTGGGGCGTCAGCCGGGGTTATCTTGCCGCGGCGGGATTCGGCGCAGGCGCGCTTGGGGGCGTGGGCCTTGATGCCCTGACGCTGGGTTCATCCCTGGGCGCCGGGGCACTGATCGGAGGCCTCGTCGGTGCCGCCGGCAGTGTGTTCTATGGTGACCGGCTGGCGCAGTCCCTCTGGCGGCGGGGTCCGCTTAAAGAGGGTCTGCAAACGATCCGGTTCGGCCCCGTTCAGGACGCACAATTCGGCTATATCGTACTTGGTCGGGCGGTGGACCACTGGTGGCATATCAGCCAACGTAATCACGCCGGCCAGGCGCCTTTGGACCTCGCGCCACACGACTCGCACTGGCTGACCGAGTTGGCTCGCGGCCCTCGCCAGGAGCTTCAGCGACTTTTCAATAAAACATGGAAAAACAAAACCCTGGAGCCGGCAGAACGACACCGGCTGGCCGCCGTGATCACTGAGGTGATGACCGCCTATCAGACGTGGCGCTTGAATCCGGACTGAAAGGGGTGTTTATACTGGTAGTTGTTCCATCAATCAGTGAGGACTGCTATGAAAATTGTACGCGTACAGGACATCATCGGTAGCGAGCGTGAAGTGGCGGGTGAGGAATCACCCTGGGTCAGTCGTCGTCTGTTGCTGAAAAAAGACGGCATGGGCTTTTCGTTCCATGAAACCATCATCCCTGCCGGTTCAGAGCACGAGTTCTGGTACAAGAATCACCTGGAGGCGGTTTACTGCGTGTCCGGGAACGGTTCCATCACCGACCTCGAAACGGGCGAGACCCATCAGATTACCGATGGCACTCTGTATGCGCTGGACAAGCACGATCATCACCAGTTGCACGGCGGCACCGAGGACATGCGCCTGATCTGCGCATTCAACCCCCCGGTCACCGGTCGTGAAACCCACGATGCAGACGGTGCCTACTCCCTCGTCGAAGACGAGTAAGCGGCAAGGCCGCCATCACCTCCCGGCAATGGCGGCCCGGTCAGATGTAGTAGTCTTCCAGCGGTGGAAAACCGTTGAACTCGACGGCACTGTACGTGGTGGTATAGGCGCCGGTCGACAACCAGTACATCCGGTCTCCAATCGCCAGATTCAGAGGCAGCGCGTACTTGTGATGCTCGTACATGATGTCGGCACTGTCACACGTCGGCCCTGCGATGACCACATCCTCCGACTCCCCCTTTTTCTCCGTATAGATCGGAAACTTGATGGACTCATCCAGAGTTTCGATCAGACCGGAAAACTTGCCCACATCGGTAAACACCCAGCGATGCAGGGCGGTGCGGGACTTGCGGGAGATCAGCACCACTTCGCTGACCAGCACGCCCGCGTTGGAGATCAGCGATCGACCCGGCTCAATGATGATTTCCGGGAAATCATCGCCAAAATCTTCACGGATAAACCGTTCGATCTCCTGGGCATAGGTTTTCAGGTCATGGGTCCGGGTAATGTAATTGGCCGGGAAGCCGCCGCCCATGTTGATCATTTTCAACTCAATACCGTCTTCTTCCCTGAGTCGCTCAAAGATCACCTTGACCGTGCCCAGGGCTGAGTCCCAGGCGCCAATTTCACGCTGCTGGGAGCCCACGTGGAATGACACGCCGTAAGGCACCAGACCCAGGTCCCGGGCCAGAATCAACAAATCCATGGCCATATCGGTCTGACAGCCGAACTTGCGGGACAGGGGCCAGTCCGCGGTCAGGGTGCCTTCCGTCAGAATCCGCACATAGACTTTGGAGCCCGGAGCGGCCTTGGCAATATTGCGCAGGTCTGCCTCAGAGTCAGTCGCATACAGGCGCACACCTTTCTCGTAGAACGAGCGGATATCACGGCTTTTCTTGATGGTGTTGCCATAACTGATACGGTCCGGCGACACGCCATGGGAAAGCACCTTGTCGAGCTCGTAGATCGACGCGATATCAAAGTTTGATCCTTTGTCCCGCAGCAGGGTGAGAATTTCAGGTGCCGGATTCGCCTTGACCGCGTAATAGATGCTGGCAAACGGAAAGCCGTCCGTCAGCTCATCGTACTGGCGACTGATGGTCGCCGTATCGATCACCACAAACGGCGTTTCCCGGGTATCGGCAAACGCCTTGATACGGTTAAAGGTTTCAGGGTCGAAGTAGTCATTCACCTGAATGGCAGTCTGATCGGTCATGTGCGGTGTCTCCCTCCCGGAGCGAACCAGCCAGAAAAGGCATCACAAGGACACTGCGATACCCGCAAAAACGCGACAGTAGGGCTTTTCAGTCCCCCGGACTATGCGCATATTTACCCATAATCCGGCAGCATCATGCCCGGGTCCTGACCCGGCAGAACCGCCCACCACCAGGACCGGCCATTAATCGGCGCTTGCCCACCCGGATTCGATCAGTTGGCGTTCCTGCGACGGGCCGATGACGCCACCGGCCATCATTCTATCCAGGGTATCGTCCAGCACCGAGCCACCGCTGGCGGTCTGGTAGCCCCGGTTTCCCGGCGACGGTGCAACCTCGGTTTGCGCGGCCAGGGTCCAGCTTTCCCGGCTGCGGCAGGCAATGTTTTCCGAAGCCTGCGCTGGTCCCTGCAGGTGAAACTGACGACAGTAATCCCCCTGCCGGTTGCGGAACGTCAGTCGGGGGGTCAGCGTGCGACCATCCGCCAGCTGAACAGGCTTGCCACTGGGCACGCTTTCAAGCCCCTGCGCGACCGACTGCCAGGAGGCGTCGCGGCCCCCGTCAAACAACTGGGCCACAGCCAGCGCCAGCACCAGCACCGCGGCAACGGCCACGCCGGCAACCCGCAGCCGACGCCAGCCAGCAAACGCAACCACGTTGTCCGGTGAGCTGACGGTGGAACCATCGGAGCCCGCCGCCAGCGTGTCGTTGACCGACGCGGGCAGGGGTTGAGTGTCGATGGTCGAATAGTGCCGCAAAAGCCGTGAATCCACCGCTGCCAACTCTGCCAGCCGATCACTCAGGGCGGGGTCGGTCCGCAGGCTTTCGCGAACCGCCTGCATCTCCGGCTCTGGCAACTCGGCGTCGAGAAACGCGGACAGGGTCTGATCTGTGATGTTCATGCCTGTGTCCTCGCAGGTTCTGATTTCAATAGCTCACTGAGGGCGGCGCGCGCCCGGGCCAGACGACTCATCACCGTTCCCCTGGGGATCTCCAGCGCGTCCGCAACAGCCTGGTAGGTGAGGCCCTGAATCGCGACCAGCGCAATAATTTCCCGCTGACCTTCCGGCAGCTTTGCCATGGCGGCGTCCACCTGACCAAGATGAATCTCGCTGGCCGTTTGGCGCTCGCCATCCACCACCTGGCCCTCGCTCAGTTCCGGCTTCCGGGCGGCGTCCTGGCGAACCTTCCGGGCCCGGCATTCGTCTATCCAGAGGTTGCGACACACACGAAACGCCCAGCGATCCAGCCCCACTCCGTCCGGCGGCGCTCGCCGCAGCAGCTTTTCAACGGTACCCTGCAACAGATCGTCTGCTTCCGGAACGGATCCGGTCAGGGAATAGGCAAAGCGCCTCAGCCCGGGCAGCAGTTGCGTGAGTTCGTGATGCATAGTGCCGTGTCTCGTTGTCATACCCGGTTAACGGCCGGGGAGGCGGTTTATTCCAATGCCTCAGGAATTTTTTGGGGAACCGGACGTTTTCACAGTATGAACATTAGAAGCTCTGTTTTTTACAGTACCGCAATCTTTCTGGCCAGTATGAGTCTGGTACCAACCAGCCATGCGCTGGACGCTGGCAGCCTGGTGCAACCCTCCCTCGAGCGCATCCGGCAACGAGTGGAGGACCGCGCCGAACGGCAGATCGAAAACCGCACCGAGCGGCAGGTCGAGCAGGCCATCAAACGCCGGGCGGAACAGGCGCTGCAGCCGCCAGATTCAGTGCTCCGGCACGCTCCGGCCAAACTACCGGACCGGCTGCCAATCCTGTCGGCGGATGGCTCGGAAGCCTTTGCCGATGTTCGGGTTGAAGATGGCTGGCGGGCCGTGGAAGGGCAGTGGCTGGTTATGCTCGGGGACGACGAACTGGGCCAGTTAAAGCAGCCCGGCATTCACATCATCGACCAGACCCGGCTCGCAGACCTGGGCCTCAGGGTGGTGCGGTTCCGGGTGGATAAGGACCTGGATTCCCGCGCCGCCCTGAAAGGCCTCCTGCCGGCTTCGCTGGTGGAGCGTCTGGATCGCAACCATATCTACCGCCCCGAGGAGGGGGCAGCCGGTGGTGTCAGCCGCCGCCAGGTACCACCGCACGCCGTTTGTGACCGCAAGGTGAAGGTCGGCATGGTCGATACTGCGATACAGACGAACCACCCGAGTTTTGCCGGTGCTCACATCATTCAGAAACACTTTCTGGACACGACCGCCCTCGCCACGCCGTTCCGCGAACCCGAGGCTCACGGCACCGCCGTCGCCAGTCTGTTGGTGGGCCATGGCCCGGACCAGACCATCGCGCCGCTGCCCGGGGCCACACTGGTTAACGCCTCGGTGTTCTACAGCCGCAAGCAACAGGCATCCGGCGCGACCCTGATGCATTTGATCAGGGGGCTGAACTGGCTGGTGTCACAGCATGTTGATCTGATCAATATCAGTATGGCAGGCCCCGACAACCGACTGCTGGCCCGGGTTATCGAACGTATCACGGCGGCGGGCGTGCCCTTGGTGGCGGCGGTCGGCAACGACGGACCAGCGGCGCCACCGCTTTATCCGGCCGCTTATCCGGACGTTGTGGGGGTCACGGCTGTAGACAGTCGCCATCAGGTTTACCGCTGGGCCAACCAGGGCGAACAGGTGGACTTTGCCGCCGTCGGCGTCAACGTGGCGGTGGCACAGAACGGCGGCGGGTTTACGCAACTAAGCGGTACTTCCATGGCAACGCCGATAGTAACGGCGCAACTCGCCTGTCGCGTTGTCAACTCGCAGGCCCCGTTATCGGACCTGATTCAAACACTCGCCGACCGGGCGGTGGATCTGGGCGCGCGCGGGCGGGACCCGGTTTACGGATACGGGTTCCTCACCGCCGACTGAACTGTGCGCCCGGGAACCTCTTGCTCAGAAATCGGCCCTTAGCGTCAGCGACGCAACTGTTTTGGCGTAGTCGGCCGAATCCAGTGTCGACTGATAGTCGCTACGCTCTACTTTTGCTTCGGTGGTCAGCCAATCCGTCAGGCCCACAGCCCAGCGGATATCGGCGATGATAATACGATCACTGCGGGTGCTGGACGGAGCGGGCCCCGCCAGGGGCAGCATCGGCTGATCCACAGACGAGACTGGCTTGTCGTAATCCCGGGCCTCATAGCGCACCCCGGCCTGAAACGTGTTTTGGTGGCCGGATACCTTGAAGTGATGTTTGAAGCGCGCGCGCCCCGCCAGCATCAGGTAATCGTAGGCATCCGAATTTGCGTCCTGTTGATTACCCTCAACGCCCAGTACAAACAGAGTCTGGCGCTGCTGGAAGAAAAAATAATTGTCCAGGCTGACGCCCCGGGTGTGGGCATCGCGGGCATTGTTCTTGTCGAATGACTTGCGCTTGCTGAGCAGGCTGGCCATGACATACACGTCGTCATCCAGCAGTTTTCCCAGGTAGACACTGGTGCGGTTGTAATCAAGAAAGGGCTCCGAAGCCAGCGTGGCGTGGGAATAATGATGGCTGGCGCCAACAGTCACCGAATTGATATCGTAACTCAGGTCCACTGAGGCCAACTGAATCGTCTGATCAAACGCATCGTTGGCGGCGTAGTCGCGGGAGGTAAAGTCGTAGGTACCGGTCAGCGTCAGGTTAGTCAGCGGATGCCCGCTGGCTTCGGCGCCGGCGCCGAGTAACAGCGCCTGATCACTTTTGCCTGATGCCTGATTCAGCTCAGCGACGTTCAGATTGCTGTCATAGAGGGCACCGGTTTCCACATGCCCGTCAACCGTCGCAGCCTTTGCATTGGCTGGCAGGCCCGCAATCAGCAGGGCGGCCGTCAGCCACTGATTCATTCGCTGTCTATGTTGCATGGGTTGCCTGTGTTGCATGGGTAAAAGCCTTTGTCATAAAAACCTGAAGCCAGAGGTATACGGGAATTGATCAGAGCGTCCCCGGGAGACAGTGTGAAAACGTCACCAGAGCAACGACTTTCACACCGCCTTCCGGGGCCGGGCCAGGGCTCTGGAAGGCCCTTCGGGCAAGGCCTGAACGATATCAGAGCAGGCCACCCTGAACCGAATCGCGAACAGAATTGCCGACGCTGTCGCTGACCTCCGACTGGACGCTGTCACTGACCTCGGATTTCACGCTGTCGGACACCGAGGCGCCCACCTGCTGACGGGTTTCAGCCTGTACCGCCGCCTTCTGAGCCGACTGCAACTGTTCCCGGGTCTGCTCACGACGCCCGGCGCCCTCATCGCGGGCCGCCCGGGCCTGAGCGCTGGCTTGGCTACGGGCCCGGTTCCCGGTCTCGACGCCGGCTGTGGCCGCCTGCCGGCCCGACTCCCGGGCCTGAGCGCTCAGGCGGCTGGCCTGATCACGGGCACTGTCGCCCTTCGCTCGCGCGTCGGCCGCGACTGCCTGGCCCTGAGCACGGGCAGCGTCCGAGTCAACAGCTGCGTCACCGCCAGACTGTCCATCGGCAGACAGTCCGATCGTGCCCGAGCTTGCCGACTCCCCCGACATCCCCGCAGACAATCCGGCCTCGCCCTTTGCGCGGCCATTGGCACGGGCTTCGCCGGCGTTGCTGCCACCGGCGCTGCCCCGGGCACTCATATGCGCGTTGGCGCTTGCCTGGCCAGAGCCCTGAGTTTCTGCAGCGTTTGCGGAAATTGCAAGAATCGAACAGATCGCGAGTGTAAGCGTACGTTTCATCATCGTTAACCCTCCGGATTTTCCGTTGTGTTCATTCGGATAACGATTGGCGAGCGTGTTTATTCCAGAAAAATTTT
>JASBRL010000100.1 GCA_030149475.1 Marinobacter sp. | reverse complement strand
GGTCTATCCGAGGCCGACGCCGAGGCAAGAGGCTACGTCACCGACAGCCGCACCCTGACCCTCGACAACGTGCCACGGGCCCTGGTCAACTTTGATACCGGAGGCTTCATTAAAATGGTCGCGGAACGGGAAAGTGGACGGTTACTGGGTGTGCAATCCGTGGCGGGTGAGGCCGGCGAACTGATCCAGACCGCCGTGATGGCACTGCGTGCGCGCATGACCGTCAACGAGATTGCCGATGAGCTGTTTCCGTACCTGACGATGGTGGAGGGTCTGAAGCTGTGTGCCCAGACGTTCACCAAGGATGTCAAACAGTTATCCTGCTGCGCGGGATAAGGCAAGGCAGCCCGGGGGTGATCTGCGTGGCACCATGAAACGGCTGAGTCTGAAAGGATAACTGGATGCTACAGCCGTTTTTCCGGTTTTCGAAACGAGTGCCATTTAAAAAGTCAGAATTGAAAGCAGAGGAGCAGAATCATGGATTTCATCTCGCGACTTGCCGATAAAGCGGGTTCCATCGGCAGCGTAGTGTCCGGAATGGGTTGCGCCGCCTGTTTTCCCGCATTGGCTGGCATCGGGGCGACGTTGGGCCTCGGTTTCCTGGCGTCATGGGAGCGGGTTTTCATAACGACCCTGATCCCGATTTTTGCGTTCATCGCTCTGGTTGCCAATGTCATGACGTGGCGCATCCACCGGCAGCGTGGCCGCGGGATTCTGGGGGTAGTGGGGCCGCTTCTGGTGTTTGCCGGTGTCCTCCCTTTCCAGCTCAAGTTAGGCCAATACGCGTCCTATGCGCAATTTGTTTTTTACGCCGGCCTTGTATTGATGGTTGTCTCTTCTGTCTGGAACATGATGCGCCCGGTAAAGCGTCAATGCGAGGTGCCGTAAAGGGAAGTAATGTATCGCTGTAGCCAGGTGCTGACAAAGGCTGGACACGCCCAAGGGCATCATTTTTGGATACCCCGGCTATGCCTCGATCCCGGCTCAATGGTGCAGCGGTCTCTGACCATCGCATCATCGGCGATCAGGTTCCAGGGACAGACCCTCGGCCTGCCAGCCCCGCTTGCCCTCCTCGTAGTGGAAAATGCGGGTGTAGCCGAGTTGCTCAAGTCGTCCGGCAGAGAGGCCTGCGCGCTTGCAGGTGGTGCTGGCGCAATAGACCACGATCCTTGCGTCCCTGTCCGGCAAGCGCGCGGGTGCCTGTGCCAGAATGTCGTCGGACGGCAGGTTGATCGCGCCCGGCAGATGTCCCTCAGCAAAAACGTTGCCCGGCAGGGTGTCGATCAGGGTGAAGTCATATTCCTGGCGTTGCCAGTCGCGCAGCGTGGCGGTATCTATCGGTTCGATCATGACTGATCTCCAGAGGTTGCCGGGTGCTTGCCCGGAGTGTATGTGTCCAGCGCCCAGAGGAAGAGACCGAACAGGAAATGGGGGACAAAGGAGGCCGGAATCAGCTTCGGGCTGACCTGTAAGCCCGCGAAACCCCAGCCAACGAGGGGGAAGAACGCGGCCAGGATGAAGAGCCAGAGTGCACCGCCAAGCGCCATGGCGGGCCAGAAGCCGCGCTTTGGGAAAAATCGCACGAATACAACGGACCAGAAGGTGACGTACGCCGTGTGGAAAAGCAGCCCCACGGGCAGTGGAAGAGCCCGGTCCAGCAGGGTTTCGGCAAAGGCCAGGGACGGGGGTTTCGGAAAAGGCGACACCCCGGCTTTCAACGCGACCACCGACACGATGGCGGTGAGAAGGGAAACCCCGATCCCTATGCCGATTGCCCGCGTCCAGGTAGATTTTGCTGCGATGGAATCTGTCATATTCGCTCTCCTCTCCGGTTCATAGAAATCAGTCGGCATCCGGCGCCTTCGCGCCAGCCGACGGGCACTTTGGCCCACAGCGGTCATCCGATTCGGCACAGCAGGCGCCGACCAGATGGTCCGTCAATGCCAGCAAAGTATTGAACTCCGCCTGGTAATAAACGAACTGGCCCTCACGGTGTGAGGTCACCAGTCCGGCGACGGCCAGTTTCTGTAAATGGAATGTGAGTGCGCTAGGCGCCGTATCCAGACGCTCGGCGAGCTTGCCCGCGGCCAGGCCAGCAGGCCCTGCCGCCGCCAGTTGACGAATGGCCGCCAGGCGCAAAGGGTGACCAAGGGCCGCCAGTTTTTTCGCTGCGATGTGATTGCTGTCGTGTGTCATAGTTCAATAATAGTTGAAATAATTTATTAACGCAACAGTGAAATAGATGGCGCTACGGTGACCAACAGCCCAGGGAAGCGCTGGTGTGGTTGGCTTATCGCACTATCTCTGCGTGTTTGCTCCCGTGGGGCATCCGTTTACCCTGAATAAGGCGGCGTTCCAGTTGCTCTATATGATGCGAAGAGCATCCCGCCATTTCGATGTACAGGCGAAGTCCCTGGTCCTGTCAGTGCAAATGACATCTTTCGAGGACCGGTCTTCTGAGTTAGGGTTGACCCTGTAGTCAGCTACGGAGTCAACTCATATGCCGAATAAAATGAATTCACTCACCATCGGAGGGCTGGCCAGAGCAGCCGGTGTGCATGTCGAGACCATTCGCTATTACCAGCGACGGGGTCTGTTATCGGAGCCACAACGTCCGCCGGGCGGAATCAGGCGTTATGGTGTGGCCGATATCGAGAGGTTAACGTTTGTGAAGTCGGCGCAAAGCCTGGGTTTCAGTCTCGACGAGATCGTCGATCTGCTTCGGCTGGAAGATGGCGCTCACTGTCAGGAGGCCAGTGTCCTGGCCGGGCAAAAGCTGCAGAGTGTGCAGGATAAGATCGCCAGGCTTGCGAGAATTGAACAGGTTCTGAGCGATATGGTTGCCCGATGTCAGGCGCAGCAAGGCAATGTTGCCTGCCCGCTCATTGCATCGCTGCGCACAGGGATCAGTGAAGCGGCCCAGACTTGAGGAAACGCTGAACTTACCCGAGCTTGCCCAGTACCGGAAATGCCGACAGCATCCAGGTGGTAAACAGGGTCATCTTTCCCGTCAGCACCATCACACCCATGATGATTAACACCAGGCCTGCCAAGGCTCTTAACGGCCTGCTCCAGCGACTGAACCGCCGCATTCGTTGGCGGAAATGTTCGATGGACAGCGCTGCGCCCAGGAATGGCAGTGCGAGCCCCAGTGAATACACACTAAGGTACAACATGCCGGTTTCGGCACTGGCGTATGTGGAACTCAGAGCCAGAATAGCTCCGAGCACGGGACCGATGCAGGGTGTCCAGCCGATCGCGAACGCCAGACCCAGCAGGAAAGCCGCGGTAGGGCGACCGCCCTCGAGCGTCTGCCCCAGTCGCCATTCGCGTTGCAGCGCGGGCATACTCCACCAGCCCAGCATAAACAGGCCCATCAGCACGATCAGTGCGCCCGCTGCCAGATTGGCTTGCTGGCGATAGGCTGTCAGCCACTGGCCAAGGAGGCTGGCGCTTGCGCCGAGCGCAACGAAAACCAGGCTGAACCCGAGTACAAAGCACAGGCTCAGCCAGAACGCGTGCAGGCGATGGGATGCCTGATTCGAGGCGCCACCGGTAATGAGTGACAAGTAGCCGGGCACGAGGGGGAGCGTGCACGGCGAGAAAAACGACACAAGGCCGCCGAAAAACGCGGCCAGTATCCCCCAGGTTGCCAGGTCAGGCATCAAACTGCTCCGGAGTCAGCGGTTTTGGATAATCATTCCCGCGCCAAAGGCTCAGTAGTCTTTGTGCTCACGGAAAACACTCTGCTGCCCGTTGGCCGTGAACGCGATGACCTGATAGTTCTCCTTGCGGCCGGTCTCCATACCCGGGCTGCCCTGGACCATGCCCGGTACCGACAGGCCGATGGTATTGAACAGGGGCTTTTTCAGGTACGCCAGAATGTCTTCGGCCGGGACATGCCCTTCAATCACCAGGTCGCCAATCAGCGCAGTATGGCAGGAGGCCAGTTCGCGGGGTACGCCATGGGTCTTCATGATCTCATTGAGGTTGTCCGTTTCAATGATCCGGGTTTTGAAGCCATTGGCCTCAAGGTATTCAGCCCAGGACTTGCAGCAACCGCAATTGGGATTTTTGTAGATGGTGATGGCAGGCCCGGTTGCCTCAGCGGTAGCCACCGCCGGTGATGATCCGGTGGGTTCATCGGCCTGGATGGCCAGCGTCGCAGCACCGGCGGTAAGCACGATGGCAGCCACCCCTGTGTAAAGAGCTGTCTTTTTGGTGTTCATGGTTATCCTCGATCTGAATCAGTATGGGCGGGCAAGCCCCGGGGCCTTTGCCTCCTGCCCCGGGGAAACGCCTGTGTCAATCCGGGACCTTACCCGGGCTCTCAGCTGGCGGTCTTGTCTTCTTTGGCACCGCTCATTTTATTGCCGTCGCCGCCATGATTCTGCATCATCGCAAGGCACGCATTGGCCATGGCTTTGTGTTCTTTCGACGACATCATTTTCATCATCCCCATCATGCCTTCCATGCCTTCCATGCCCTTCATGCCTTCCATGCCCTGCATGTTCTCCGAAGACGTTGTGTCTTGTCCTTTGCTATCAGCGGCAAATGCAGATGTGGCGCCGACGGTGCCGGCCAGAATAGCTACTGTGATTGCAAGCCTGATTTTTGAATTACGCATTTTGTTCACTCCAGGTAAAGCCCCGCGGCAACTGTTTAAAAGCACGGGGTTTGATTTTCAGAAAAAAATACCAGCAAGCTGCCCTGAACGGGCAGAGATCCGGGTGTGGCTCAGGCGCGAGGCCGCGGAGGGGGCGTCGTGGAGGCCGGGAAGGGGTTTTGGTAGTTGTCTTCAATGGCCCCTGGCAGGGGCTGGGAGCCGACATCCATTAAACCGATGGGGCGACTCAGCAAGAGACCGGCATTGACGCCGCAGTTGTTCGGTACGCTGGCAGTCGGGCAGTCCATACCTGAACCCGAGAAGCAGCCGCTTTCGTCCCCGGATGCAGAACCGGGTTTGTGGCTCGGGCCAGTCATCATGGAGCCGCAATCCATCATCGTTGTGCTTGCTGCACTCGCCGGCACCTTCGCCATGTCGGGAAAGGCTGACGCGGGCAGGCTTATCACCATAATGAGTGATAGCAGCACGGAGATGAGGTGACGGTTCGTTGAGGTCATACTGAATTTTGATCGCCAGGCTATAGGTACTCAAGCATCTGACACATACTCAGGCCTAAGGTTCATTCGAGTCTAGCAGTTTTTTATGTTGATGACACCGCTGCCTGGAAATTGCCGGACGCCGGGCAAATTCTGGCTGGCGCCTCCTGAAAAGGCTTGACCTTAAACGGTGCTTCAACGTTATGTTTCGGTGAAATCGCCAGTTGCAAGTGTGTTTTCTGCAACTGGGTGGCAGTGAGCAATCAAAAACGACTGTGGTAAACGTGAGGAATCATAATGAGCTGTTGTAATAATAAAGCGAACGGCGATGACAAGGTCAACAGTCATTCGGGTGCTGGCTCGGGCAAACTGACGGGATTGCTGACAGGGCCGCGGCGCTGGTGGTTGTTCGGTGCCATCGGGGTTACCGCCGGGCTGATTTTTGGCTGGGATAAGCTCGTGCTGTTCGGAATTGCGCCTATACTGATCGCCCTTTTACCCTGCCTCGTCATGTGCGGTTTTGGCTTTTGCATGATGAAATGTAAGGAAAAGCCGGGCTCGGTGACAGCGGGTGAGCAGGTAAGCGAGGCCGGTGACACGCAGTCGGTGGCTCAGCGGTCCGGGGTTTCCAGTGCTGCGCACTCGACGCGGACATTCTGACGCGGAATCCGCGTTACGATTCCTGGCAAGAACGTCGGCCAGTACCGGCGAATCGCTCCTGGCCACTGAGCCTTGCAACACTTGCAGAATCGTCAATAGACTTAATCAGGTTCTTAACTTTTCACCTGAAAATAACGCATCATCCCCGTGTCTTCATGTTCCATATTGTGACAGTGGTAGATGTAGAGGCCCTCAAAGCGCTCGAACGTCATCGCCAGCCTTACCGCCTCGCCCGGCAACACCAGTGCGGTGTCATGCCAGCCACTGTCTACAATTCCTTGTCTGAGGCCACCCCAGCCGCGGGTGCCGCTGCTGCTGTTGCGCCCGATAACGTTGAATTGCAAGCCGTGAATATGCATAGGGTGGGGCATGGGTGTGTTGTTCCGGAATTCCCAAATTTCCGTGTCACCCAACCGGACTTTTTCGTCGTCCGCCACGGTAGCTCCTTTAAATTGACGGCCATTGATCGCAAACCCCCGCATCATCACGTGGCTTAGCTCAAATTTTCTGACGCGTGTGGCGTCGGTCACCGGTATTCTTTTGCGCTTTACGGCGAGTTGCGTCGGGAGGGTTTCGGCGGTATCGGCTGCTTCGCTCACCTTCAGCGTCATCAGGTTGAACCGGCTGCCGGCGGGTAGATCTGAGGTTCCCGACATCCCCATTCCGCCCATCATGCCGCCGCTCATCATGCCAGCATCATAGCTGTCGCTGATGAGTTTCAATCTGCTCCCTGGCCGGGAATCGGCAAGATTTACCCAGACATCAAGCCGCTGAGCCGGCGCCAGAACCGCATAAGGCTTGTCTTCCGGTGTCTGAAGCAGGCCGCCGTCGGCTCCGATAACGGTAACAGGGCGGCCATCGCTCCAGGCCAGCTTGTAGATGCGTGAATTGGAGCCATTGAGGACCCGAATCCGATAGGGCCGGGCGGCGACCTGGTGCGTGGTCGGAGGCACACCGTTGAGCAGCATCCGGTTCCCCAGAAAACCGCGCATGCGGTCCATCATGGCGCCCATGCCGTCGCTGAGGTAGACGAGTTTGTTGGATGACGTGAAAGTCCGGTCCTGAAGCACCAGTAACAGTTCGTTCTTGCCGGCCGGCAGTCGGAGGTCCGCTTCCTCATCATCTTCAACAATCAGCAGCCCGGCAAGCCCGGAGTAACTCTGGAAGCCCACGCGCCCTCCGTCTTCGCCGTGGGCATGGGAGTGATACCAGAACAGTCCTGCCCGGTCCCGCACCTTGAAGCCAACGGTCATGGTTTCGCCAGGGCGGATTGGCAGCCGCGGTTGCCCGTCGACGTCGGACGGCACATGAAGTCCGTGCCAGTGCACGGTGGTGTCTTCAGGCAGTTCATTGTGAATCCGGATTTTTACTGTCTGACCTCTCCGCAGCCGAATCGTCGGGCCCAGGTAACCCGCTGTGTTCTCAGCGACCGTATCGGCCGGACCTTTTTCCAATTCTGCCTTGTAACGCCATACCTCACTGGGTTCGCCGGCCAGTATGCGGACCGAATCGGGAGTGGCCCGCAGACTCAGTTCCACATCGTAGTCGTCCAGGTCCAGGCCGAGCACGCCCGGCTCGGCGGCGCTAACACCGCTATCACAGCCGGTCAGCAAAAATCCCGGCGACAGCGCCATGAGCGCACCTGAGCTTGCCATCACCCGGAGTATAGTCCGGCGCTGAACTTTGTTTTGCTTCATTTCCTTTCTCCGAGATCCGGTCAGTGCCCGGGTGAGCGGCCTGATGTGCGTAGCCAGAAACACCTGGGCCGGTAGAAAACCCCTTGACCTTGAAGTCTACTTTAAGGTTATGGTTAGCCACATATTTCCAAAAGTACACCTGAGGTGTCTGAATGAAAACGTTCAATATCGGGGAGCTTTCGCAAAAAAGCGGTGTTGCCAGTCATGCGATCCGTTTCTACGAACGGGAAAATCTCATGCCCGAGCCTGCGCGAACGCAATCCAATTATCGCCGTTATCCGGAGGATGCCCTTGCCCGGCTGCAGTTTATCATGCATGCCAAGCAATGGGGCTTCACGCTCGAGGAGATCCGGGAGTTGTTGATGCTTCAGGATGCCAATGGTGATCGCGCGGATGCGAAGCGCATCGCGAGAAAACAACTGGGAAAAATACGGCACCAGATCCAGAGTCTGTCCCGCATAGAGGCGGTTCTGTCGAAAACTCTGGAGGAATGTTCGGGGGAGGGTCCGATGGACGGCTGCCCGATTATTGAAGCCATTGCCGAGAAAATTTAACGTCCCGGCCCCTTGTTGAGTGAATTGATGAAACTGATTCAAAGGCGCTGATTTTTGCGCGAAGGAGCAAGATCTGGATGAAAAAGACAGAAATAGGTATTGAAGGCATGTCCTGCGCTTCCTGTGTCGGCCGTGTTGAGCGGGCGCTTAACGCACAGCCCGGCGTTTTGGCAGCGCAGGTAAACCTGGCTACAGAAAAGGCAACCGTTGAACTTGATGAGTCTGCAACACTGGCTGGTCTGGTCAATACTATCCGGGAGGCGGGTTACCAGCCACGGATACAGTCGGCCGATGTCTCCGTTACCGGAATGAACTGCGGCTCCTGTGTGTCCCGGGTCGAGCGGGCGCTGACCCGGCAGCCAGGAATGATCAGCGCCAGTGTCAACCTGACCACGCAAAAGGCTTTTGTGGAGTTCATGCCTGACGCCCTGTCGTTGCCGCGAATCCACCAGGCGATAAGAGACACCGGCTATGACGTAAAGGAGTCTGAGGGGACCGGGCAGGGTGCAGGCGAAGAAGACGAAGATAGAGAGGGCATCGACCTTCGCCGAAAAGTGATCTTTGCGGCGGCACTGACCATTCCGGTATTTCTGATAGCCATGGGCAAGCTGATCCCTGGCCTCGAGACTTTCTACACCAGTCTGCTGCCTCACCGGGGCTGGATGGCGGTTGAATGGGTGCTGACCACGCCAGTGATGTTCTATGCCGGGGCGCGGTTTTTCCGTTCCGGCTACGCCGAACTCCGGCATGCGAGCCCCGGGATGAACAGTCTGGTGATGATTGGCTCCAGTGCGGCGTATTTCTACTCGGTTGCGGCCTTGCT
>JASBRL010000093.1 GCA_030149475.1 Marinobacter sp. | reverse complement strand
CGTCTGGGGCATTCTCAAGGCGGTCTTCGGCCTGCGCGTGACCGAAGAAGAAGAGTACGAAGGGGTGGACCTGTCCGAATGTGGCATGGAAGCCTACCCGGAGTTTGTCAGCGGCAAATAGGCTGACAACACGACCCGGGAAAAACGTAAGGCGCCCCGCGGGGCGCCTTTTTTCTGTTATTTATACCGGAAGGCGTCGACTGTGCGAGTGCCTGTCCTGCTTCCCGCCACGAACCATGACCTGCCCTCCTTTGACGAAAGACCGGACCATTCCTCCCTGACGAGATACAGGCAGACCGGACATAACCCGGTGTAACCCGGCCAGCAACGAGTGGCGAATCAATCCGCCAGCAGATCGACCATAAACTGTGGCTGTGCCAGCGCTGCTTTGTGGATCGCCTCGTTGTAATAACGGGTCACGAACGGACGGTCGGCCGCATCCGCCTCCCGGAAATAGCGCAGCGGCTTGTCCTTGCCACCCAGCGTGCAACTCCACCATCCGGTGGGATACACCGGTTGCGGGAACGGCAGGGTGTGCACGTGGTCAAACCCGGCCTTTTTCATATCCTGATGAATGGTTTTTATGATCGTGTCGGCGTGCAGCAACGGTGATTCACTCTGTTGAACCACAATGCCACCATCCCGCAGCGCCAGCAGGCAGTCACGGTAAAAATCCGTGGCGAACAGACCCTCAGCCGGCCCGACCGGGTCGGTGCTGTCCACAATGATCAGGTCAACGCTGTTGGGCGCCCGGTCACGGATCCACTGAATACCATCGCCAAAAAAGAAGTTGGCGCGGGGGTCTTCATTGGATTCACACAGATCCGGAAAATATTTTTCCGAGTTACGGGTAACCCGCTCATCAATCTCGACCTGCCAGGCCTCTTCGACACCCGGGTGCCGCAGGACTTCCCGCAGGGTTCCGCAATCACCACCACCAATAATCACCACGTTTTTCGGGTTTTTGTGGGTAAACAACGCCGGGTGGGTCATCATTTCGTGGTATAGAAAGTTATCCCGGGCCGTCAGCATCACACAACCATCAAGCACCATCAGGTTACCGAAGGTTGCGGTGTCGTAGATCTCCAGTTTCTGGAACTCCGTCTGCTCCTCGTGGAGCTTGCGGTTGATCTGGAGCGAAAATGCGGTGCCCTGATCCTGAAAAATTTCGGTAAACCAGCTTTCGTTTAGCGCCGTCATCGTCTGTTCTCCGGTTTATAATGCGTAGGCGGTGAGGGTGACCCCTGGCAGGCCATTGTAGGTGCCCGATGCAGCCAGCAAAAGTCTCACCGCGGGTATTTTTATCCGGTCGTTTCGTGCCCGGACTTTTAGCCGCGCAACTGAAACCCTACAATAGCGACCTGCCCGCTGGCACCCTGTCAGACTGCGGCTCAGGACAGGACCCGAACCATGATTGAACTGCCCGGCGCCAACGCCAAAAAGGTCTACAACATTCCCCACTGGAGCGATGGCTATATCGACGTCAGCGCCCAGGGCGATGTGCTGATTCGTCCGGACCGGGGCCACAGCGGGGAAGACATCAACCTGCCGGAACTGACGCGCACCCTGCAGGAACGCGGCGTCCAGTTGCCCGTATTGCTGCGCTTTACCGATATCCTGCATGACCGGGTCAACAAACTGTGTAATGCCTTTAACCGGGTGGCGGCCGAGCAGGGCTATGGCGGTCACTACACCGCCGTCTATCCGATCAAGGTCAATCAGCAGCGTCGCGTGGTGGAGGAACTCATTCGCTCAGAGCCAGCCGCCAGTCAGCAGCAGATCGGCCTGGAAGCCGGCAGTAAACCGGAACTGATGATAGTTCTGGCGCTCGCCAAACAGACCAATTCAGTGATTGTCTGCAACGGTTACAAGGACCGCGAATACGTGCGCCTGGCGCTGATTGGACAGAAACTTGGCCACCGGGTATTCATTGTGGTCGAGAAGCTGTCCGAACTGCCGTTGATTCTGGAGGAAGCCAGCAGGCTGGGGATCAAACCACTGATCGGCGTTCGCGCCCGCCTGGCCACCATAGGCAAGGGCAACTGGCAGAACACCGGCGGCGAAAAATCCAAGTTCGGTCTGTCGGCGAGCCAGATCCTCAAAGTCATGGCCGACCTCGACAAGGCGGGCGCCAAGGATTCGCTGCAATTGCTGCACTTTCACCTGGGCTCTCAGATCGCCAACATCCGCGACATTCAGACCGGCCTGCGGGAATGCGCCCGCTTTTACAGCGAATTGCGGCGGCTCGGTGCCCCCATCGACACCGTCGATATTGGCGGAGGCCTGGGCGTGGATTACGAGGGCACCCGCTCCCGCAGCAGTTGCTCCATGAACTACAGCGTGTCTGAGTATGCCTATAACGTGATTCACACCCTGCAGATCGAGTGCGACCGGGCAGCCATTCCCCATCCCCACCTGATCAGCGAATCGGGACGCGCACTGACAGCCCACCATGCCGTCCTGATCACCAATGTGATCGACCGCGAAGCACCAGACCCGGAATATCCGGCGCAACCTGATCATGACGCGCCCGGCCCTCTGCACGACCTCTGGCAGGACTACCTCAATCTGCAGGATGAAGGTTCTTCACGCTCCCAGATCGAGCTTTATCACGACCTTTTGCACGCCATGGGCGACGTCCACGCCCAGTTTGCCCACGGCCTGCTGTCCCTGGCGCACCGGGCCGAGGCGGAAAGCCTGTACACGGCGTCTTGCCGGTTGTTGAGGGATCAGTTGACCACCAGTAATCGGGCCCACCGTGAGGTTATTGACGAACTGAACGAGAAGCTCGCCGAAAAGCTGTTCGTGAACTTTTCCCTGTTCCAGTCCCTGCCCGATGTCTGGGGCATCGACCAGATCTTTCCGGTGCTGCCCATTTCCGGGCTGAACCGGCCACTGACGCGCCGCGCCGTGGTGCAGGACATCACCTGCGACTCCGACGGCCGGATTGATCGTTACGTCGATGGCCAGGGTGTGGAAAGCACCCTGCCTGTTCCTGAAAGCCAGCCTGGTGAAAGCCAACTGATTGGTTTTTTCATGACCGGCGCCTACCAGGAAATTCTGGGCGACATGCACAACCTGTTTGGCGACACTCACTCCGTGGACGTCCGCCGTCATCCGGACGGTGGCTATCGCCTCAGCGACCCGATCGAGGGCGACACCGTGGCGAAAGTCCTGCGTTACGTCAATTTCGAGCCCGGCCTGCTGCTTGACGCCTACCGTGGCAAATTTTCTGACAGCAACCTGCCCGCCAGCGAGCAGACTGCCCTGCTGAACGAACTGGAAAACGGCCTGAACGGCTACACCTATCTTGAAGAGTAACAACGCTTGAAGAGTAACAACGGTCCTCGCCGGCCGGTAGCAGCGGTCGGCGCGCCCTTCACCCCGGCGTTCCACTCTCTACAGTCTGTTACAAAAAGCCGGCCATCGATTTGATCTCCCTATGCCCGTTATACGTATTTAGGTGACTGACAAACCTCGGACGGGTGCATACAATGAAACTAGCTAATTCCACGCATGCCATTGTCAAGGAGCATCCGGTGACCACACTGGAGCAAACGTCAGCGCGGTCCGAGGGCCGAAAGGACCCCTGGAGTCCGTTGTTGGAAAAAGTGGGCAAATCCCAGGACCGACAGGCCTACCACGCCCTGTTCGAACACTTTGGCCCACAGATCAAGTATTACGCCATGGCCAACGGCCTTGCCAGCCACGCCGAGGAGCTGGTGCAGGAGGTGTTTGTCTCGATCTGGCGTCGCTCCTGCCTGTACGACTGGCGCAAAGCGGCGGCTTCCACCTGGATTTTCACCATCGCCCGTAACCAGCGCATCGATATGTTGCGGAAGATGCGTCGTACCAGCGTGGAAATGACCGTTGAAACCGATGATCTGTGGCAGATTCCGGGCAACAACGAGGACGAGCCGGTCACCTCTCTCCACCGGCTTATGTCCGAACGCCGTATCCGCGAGTCGCTCAAGCACCTGCCGGAAGAGCAGACCACGGTCATCGCCAAGGTGTACATGGAAAACAAGTCGCACCAGCGCGTGGCCAACGAACTGAACATCCCGCTGGGAACCGTGAAAAGCCGGGTACGCCTGGCGTTGAACAAGCTCAAAGTCATTCTGCAGGATCAGAACGCATGACCCGGCATCACCCCGACAGCCTGAAGTTGATGGAGTACAGCGCTGGCAATCTCAGCGACCCGCATGCACTGTGCATCCGACTTCACCTCGATCAATGTCCCCACTGCCGCAGCCGCGCCGATATGCTGGATAGCCTGGGTGCGGTGATGCTGGAACAGCAGTCTCCGGTCAGTGTTTCACACTCGATGTTTGATGCCATTCTGGCGCGCATTGACGAGTCTGCAGATGAACCGTTCAGCCCCTCGATCCCGGACTCGGCGGGTCCGCTGCGTAAATTACTCGGTGAGAACCTGAACAACCTGCCGTGGAAGCGACAACTTGGCGACGCCAGCGTCTATGACATCACCGATCGGTTTCCCGGCCAGAATGAACAGGTGGTTTTGCAGAAACTGACCGCTGGCGGTAAGGCACCTGCCCACACCCACCGTGGGGAGGAAACGACCATCGTTCTGCAAGGGGCTTTCACTGACAACAAGGGCGTTTTCAATCAATGGGATTTTGTCACTCTGGACAGCCAGGACGATCACAAACCCATTGCACTACCCGGCGATGACTGCATCACGCTGTCGGTGCTGAGCGCTCCGGTAAAACTGACGGGCACATTCACCCGCCTGCTCAATCCGTTTATTCACTGAGACACCGGTCTGCCGGCCAGTCGATACCCGCCTGTCGAAAAAAAGACCCGCCCAGTCGTGAGCGGGGACTTGCAAGCCCGCATCGCCTGTGTCCCCGCCACGCCTTCAGGTACAATGACGCCGCATTGACGGACTGACAGGATCCTGTTGCACCATGACTGAAGCTGACGATTACAATTTTCGTTTTGGCGGCATTGAACGCCTTTACGGGCGGGTTGCGTTGCAGGCGTTCCGGGGAGCCTCGGTTGCGGTGGTCGGCCTCGGCGGTGTCGGTTCGTGGGCAGCCGAGGCGCTGGCGCGGACGGGCATTGGCAGGATTGTGCTGATCGACATGGACGATGTCTGTGTGTCCAACACCAACCGCCAGTTACATGCTCTCAACGGCCAGTACGGCCAGACCAAAACAGCCTCGGTGGCCGGGCGTTTGCGCGCCATCAATCCTCATGCCGACATCGTGGAACACTTTGGTTTTCTGACGTCCGCAAACGTCACCAGGTTGATCGACAGCAAGCTTGATGGCGTGATTGACGGCATCGACAGCGTCAAGCCGAAAGCCGCGCTGATTGCCCACTGCAAACGCCACAAGATTCCGTTGATCTGCGCCGGTGGCGCAGGCGGTCAGATGGATCCGACCCGGATACAGGTCAGTGACCTCAGCCGAACCACTCAGGACCCCCTGCTGGCCAAGGTGCGCAACCTGCTGCGCCGTGACTACGGCTTTTCCCGTAACCCCAAACGCCGGTTCGGTATCGAAGCGGTGTACTCGCTGGAACAGCTCACGTATCCTGCCGGGGACGGCGAGGTCTGCCTGCAGAAGCCGGACACCACCGGCCCTGTTCGGCTGGACTGCGCCTCCGGATTCGGCGCGGCCAGCCCGGTAACAGCAAGCTTCGGTTTTGTTGCCGCAAGCCGGATCATCAACCGTCTCGCCAGGCAGGCGCGGCAGCTTGCCGTCAGTGCAGACGTCGCCGCTGACGCGAACTGAGAGCGTCGCCTGGCGCCCGGTCTGATTGACTCGCTGATCCACCACGCGCAGCCGCCCAAAGAATATACTGACTGGACCCGATTTTATTATGGCCGCCAATACCGTTCTCGTCCTCGCCAGTATCGGCGTGCTGTCCCTGTTCTGCCAATGGCTCGCCTGGCGCCTGCGTGTCCCGGCCATTTTGCTGCTGCTGGCCGGCGGCATTGCTGCTGGGCCGCTGACCGGCTGGCTGGAGCCAGAGGCGGTGTTTGGTGACCTGCTGTTTCCGGTCATTTCCCTGGCCGTTGCGATTATTCTGTTCGAGGGCAGCCTGACCCTGGAATTCGAGGAAATAAAAGGCCACGGCAAAATGGTGCGCAACCTGGTGCCCGTTGGCTCGGTGATAACCTGCACGGTAGGCACGCTGGCGGTGCATTGGGGGCTCGACGTGTCCTGGGAGATCGCCCTGCTGTTCGGGGCCATCACCATTGTTACCGGCCCAACCGTAATCGCGCCTTTGCTCCGCTCCGTCAGGCCTGCCGCGCGGCTTGCCAACATCCTCCGCTGGGAGGGCATTATCATTGACCCCGTGGGCGCTCTGCTGGCGGTCCTGGTGTTTGAGGGGATCGTTTCCTGGGGCCAGGCCAACGTATTCAGTCACTCCCTGTATATATTTGCCACCACCGTTGCGGTGGGCCTGGCCCTGGGCGCCGCGGCCGGCTGGCTCAACGGCTTTGCCCTGCGCAAGCACCTGATCCCCCAGTATCTGCATAATGCCGGCACCCTGACCTTCATGCTGGGCGCCTACGCCCTGTCCAACGAAATGGCGCACGAGTCCGGGCTGCTTACGGTGACCATCATGGGCATCTGGATGGCCAACATGAAGCAGGTGCCCATCGAGAGCATTCTGGAATTCAAGGAATCCCTCAGCGTTTTGCTGATTTCGGCCCTGTTTATTATCCTTGCAGCGCGGGTAGAGTTTACCGCTATTGCCGATCTTGGCTGGGGCCTGGTGACGGTGCTGGCGTTGTTGATTCTGGTGGCCCGCCCGGTCAGCATTTTTCTGTCGGCCATCGGCACCAGCCTGAGTTGGCGGGACAAACTGTTTCTGAGCTGGGTGGCCCCTCGTGGAATTGTGGCCGCCGCCGTGTCCGCGCTGTTCGCCTTTCAGTTGCAGACACTCGGGCACGACGACGCTGACATTCTGGTGCCCCTGGTACTGATGGTGATCATCACCACAGTCACGCTCCAGAGCCTGACCGCTCGACTGGTTGCCCGGTTGCTGCACGTCGCGGAACCCGCCGACTACGGATTCCTGATTCTCGGGGCCAATCAGGTCGCCCGGCAGATCGGACTGGCACTGAAGAAGCTCAACGTGCCCGTAGTCCTGACCGACACCAACTGGGAAAATGCGCGTCTGGCCCGCATGAATAATCTGCAGGTCTACTTCGGCAACCCTGTATCAGAGCACGCTTCGACCCACCTGGATCTGACCGGCATTGGTAACCTGCTGATCATATCACCCTATAAACAGTTCAACTCCCTGGCGACTTATCACTTTCTCGACTGGCTCGGGAACGGCAGAGTCCATAGCCTGTCGGAGGGTGACCAGGACCAGAAGGCCCGACATCAGACAGCCGAAAAAATTCAGCAAACCCGGGGGCTGTTTGGCGATGTCAGCTACGCCAAGCTCGCGACACTTGTGAGCAAAGGCTACACCGTAAAAACGACCCAGTTGAGCGACACGTTCAGCTACCAGCAATTCAAGGAGCAGTACGATCAACAGGCCCGCGTTCTGTTCACCATTGACCCTCGAGAGCGGATTTCGGTGGTCACCAGCGAGATGCCCGGGAAGCCCGACAAGGGCTGGGTGCTGATCAGTCTGGTGCCACCCCAGCCGCCGAAAGAACGACGGGAGAAAGAGCCCGCGCCGCAGACCTCGCCCGCCTGACTCAGTCAACCCGACGGTGGCAGTCGATCACGATTTTGCCACGGACGTGGCCCTGCTCAAGCAGCCGGTGAGCACCTGCGATTTCTGCCAGCGACACGATCGTGTCTACATGCACCCGGACGTCGCCGTCCTCGATCAGCTCGGCAATTTCGTCCAGGTGGAACACGTCGGGGCGCACGGTCATTCCGTGTGCCCGCAAGGACAGCGCTTCGGCGGTGGTCACGATCTCATCCGCGGTTATCGTGGGCAGGGTAATCAATACGCCGTCATGGGCCAGCGTGTGCAGCGCCTGCTGACCGGTTTCTCCACCCACAAGGTCGATTACGACATCCAGTCCGTAACATTCCTCGCGAATATCGGTGGTGTGATAGTCAATCACCTCATGCACCCCGAGTTCCGCCAGAAAATCGTGGTTTGACGCCGACGCCGTGGCAATCACATGAGCGCCGTGAACCCGGGCAAACTGTACCGCAAAGTGACCGACACCACCGGCACCTGCCAGCACCAGCACTTTCTGTTCCGGTTCCAGTTCGGCCATCTCGAACAGGGCCTGCCAGGCGGTCAGCGCCGCCAGCGGCAAACCACCGGCACTCACCAGGTCGAGTTCATCGGGCACAATGACCAATTCGTCCGCCCGCGCCAATGCGTACTCGGCATAACAACCTCCCGTGTCGGGAAAGCCGACCAGCCCCATAACCCGGTCGCCGGTCTTCAGCGTCGAGACCTGGTCACCGACCGCAACCACCTCACCAGCGAGGTCGAAACCCGGCGTCCAGGGCAGTGAATCTTTGATCTGCAGGGCCGCGAAGCCGAGCCCCTGCCGCGTTTTCCAGTCGATGGGATTGAGGCCGGCGCCCACCACACGCACGCACACCTGCCCATCACCCGGCCGTGGAACAGCGGCCTCAGCGACGCGCAACACATCAGCGCCCCCGAACCGGTCAAACACAATTCGACGCATAACGGTGCCCATAGTGTTCTCCATCTCTGCTCCACCCGTTCCGGTTACAGAATCTGTGCGTTATAACACCAGAGTCAGTGTTCCGTCTGGTCGATTCGCTAACGGGCTGCGATGTCGATGACAGCGCTCCCGAGAATTTCGCCGTACTCTGGCGGAACCCGTGTAGGCCGCTGGGTTTTGAGATCAACGCAAGCGTGATTGGACATTGCCCGCATCAGAGTCCGCCCATCCGCGGGACGCACGAGCTGAAAATGCCGCGATGAACGGAAACGCCCGTCAAAACCGGTCAGCCAGGTACCGAGTAACAATTGATCACCGGCATTTGCCGCCGCCAGGTAGTCAATTTCGGTGCGGGTAATCGCCATCGCCTTGCCTGTCGCCTGATGCCGTTCCCAGCTCATGCCCAGACTGTCGATGTGTGCCCAACTCACGTCTTCCAGCCAACGAACGTACACAACATTATTGGCATGACCCAGACGGTCGGTATCGTCCGGTTGCACCCTTATCTCCAGTATGAAGGGGTGGGGCAAGTCCCACATTACTTCACGGGCAGGCTGACGGGTCATCGCTGGATATCTCCAAATCCGGGAATGGCCTTTAACGGTAACCGCCCGATCCGGTCATTGTGTAGTGAACCAAAGTACAAGACACCGTTCACCGGATTGACCGAGGTAATCTCCTTGAGGTGAGTCCCCGTGGTGTCCTGAAGGCTCAGCAACGCCTTACCGGTGCCGTCATAGGCCACCACAAGCCCATAGTCCCGGACAGCCGGCTGCAGGGCCTCAGGTAGCTTGGCGACGAGATCCTTGAGCCAGGGCTGTTGATGCAGGGCGTCCACCTCACCATTGCGCAAGGTAGGAAAAGCCACCCAGTAGCGACCGTGGCCATCGACCGCCAGGTTGTCGGGAAACCCCGGCAGGTTCCGGGCAAACACCTCGGCCTGGCCCGCCTTGGGGCCTTCAAGCCAATAGCGCAGTATGCGGTACTTCCAGGTTTCGTTCACCAGTACCGATTTGCCATCCGGTGCAACGACAACGCCATTGGCAAAGTAAAGGTTGGCCATCAGGGTCCCGGTTTTTCCTGTGTCCGGGTCGTACCGCAGTAAACGGGCGTGGGGGCGCATTTCCAGCAGGTCAAGCCGGTATTGACCCGGACCGAAACGCGAACTGGCGTCGGTAAAATAGATACGCCCGTCTGGCGCGACGGCCACATCATCCGTAAAACGAAACGGCAGACCCTCTGATTCGCGGGTAAGGACCTGCACCCGACCCTCAGGCGTCACTTCAAGCAAACCCCGACGGGCATCGGCAACAATCAGGTTACCGTGATGATCGAACACCATACCCAGCGGACGCCCGCCCGTGTCGGCCCAGTTTTCCACCCGGCCATCCGGCCAGATACGCAGAATCCGGCCGTCACTATTGCCGGTATACAACCGCCCCTGCGCATCAACGGTGGTATCTTCAGGCCCTGATACCTCGCCTACCGCCAGCAGGTCGGCCAGACGCAGGCGCTCGTTCGGTTTCAGCGGGCCGTCGAGTCCGGGCGGCAAGGGGGGCAACCAGGCTTTGCTGTCGATGGGAGATGGCGACAGAAGGAACCCGCCGACCAACACAAACAGTACCAGCAATCCACCCATCAACCACTTCATAACCACATCACACCCGCCGCTCGGTTATCCACAGTTTGAAGCACTCCGGGGCCTTCGGTACCGTCGCCGCCCACGTTTCAAACGATCATCGATCGCAAAGTCACCCGCTCCGGAGACGGCCATGCCGGGCCACGTTGGCTCACCGCTCTTTACGATGACATCGGTTCTGATCATCGCCGGTATTGCCCCACACCACAGAACCGTTTTCGATCCTGAAATGGAGGCGCTGCGCAATGGCGACTAGTGTGCCTCAGACTGGTGCTCTCCAGTCTGCTTGTCCAGAAAGCGGCGGCATAAAGTGGCGAAGGTGTCGGCCTTTTCAGCATGAAGCCAGTGACCGGTCCCTTCGATAACCTTGAGCATAGCATCGGGAAAGAGTCGTCGGATGCTGTCCTCGTGCTTGGCCTGAATGTAGGCTGAATCGGCGCCCTTGATAAACAGTACGGGGCCTTCATAGGGGCCGGTCGCCGACGGTGCCCTGGCCAGATTGCCGTAACATGCGCTGATCACCGGCAGATTGAGGCGCCAGCGGAATACTGCCCCCTCTCCGGACTCCGATGCGGGCACCCGCTCCAGATTCTTGAGCAGAAACTGGCGGACAGCCTCTTCTTCGACGTGGGATTTCAGCGCCTCGTCCGCCTCCCGCCGACTTCCGATGCGGTTAAAATCCATCGCCAGCATTCCCTCCAGAATGGCGTCGTGCCGGGGTTTGTAATCTACCGGCGCGATATCCGCCACAATAACCCTGCTGACCCGTTCAGGATGGGCCAATGCTGCCTGCATGGCAACCTTCCCCCCCATCGAGTGCCCCAGCAGTGCCACCCGATCAAGCCCCTGTTCATCCAGGTAGGCCATTACATCCTCAGCCATGGCGGCATAATTCATCTCATCCGTATGAGGGGAACGTCCGTGGTTACGCTGATCAAGGGCATGAATCTGCCAACGGTCTTGCAGTCTCTGGGCAACGCCACCCAGGTTCTCCAGCGAGCCAAACAGACCATGCAAAAGAATCAGCGGTTCGCCCTCGCCCGTTACCCGATGATGCAATGTCACCGTCATCTTTACCTCCTTACCGATGTTACAGCCAGACCCGGAGTTCGGACAGGGCCGTGGAATTGAGAAGATACGATACCTGATGCTCGGCAGCCAGTGTCTGAATGTGATTGGCCAGCGCGGTCAGGTCATCGGTCTGGGGATTAACGGTGGCGTGGCCCGACACGTAGCCCCACATGTGCTGCAGAGCATTGCGAATCCCACCGGAAGAAGGTGCCACACGCGTCGCATTGATCATGCTGGCCCAGAGCAGTTCCACCGGCACCGACCGCGACGCCACGCGCTGGCCGAAGTTCTGATAGGCGCGAGTGTTGCGGGCCAGCACGCTGTATTTATAGGTCGCCCAAAGTTCATGATCGTTTCGGGGCATGCGGATGCGACCGTGTTTGCCCGCCCCGGCACGATCACGAACAGCCTCCAGTTGCCCGACCAGTGAGCGGAGGTCCAGCGCCGGCCAGAGCAGGGACTCCGAGGTAATCACCAGATATCCGGGAATGGCCTTGCCCCGCAGCACCATTTCAGACATCAACTGATTGAGACGCAGCGCGAGCGCATCTTCATGGCCTTGCCATAAAACCGGCACCCGACTGCCTACCCCGGCAGTGCGGTCCTGGCTGACCAGCCCCACCAGCAAACGCATCTGTTCCGCAAGCCATTCGTCGTCCAGCAGGCCAGCGTCAACGTCAAAGAGAGGCGTAATGGGAAGCACGTCAAAAATCCTCGGATCAAGCTCAACGTTTTTATCGGTAACCCTGCAATAATTCCGGCAGGCGGGTTACATTACCACTGAATGATCGGCCTTACCTGCCGGCAACCCGCTAACGGCACCTACATCACACCGCAAGCCGGCTGGCCACTATTTCTCTTGACCAAGGAACCCCGTCGTTCATGTCCGACAAGCACCCCAGTGAGCGTCGTCAGCTCCGCCGACTGCCCGCCGCCGAACTCAATGTATCCTGGCGCCCCCGCAAGGGTCTGTTTCATCGATACAGGCCTGCGAAAGGCCTTGATTTCACTCGCAATGGGCTGTCCCTGAGACTCAACCCGGAAGACACACTGGCTCCCGGCGATACCGTCGAAATGGCCCTGGAACTGGTCATGGAGGCCGGCACGCTGAGCGTAGGCCGGGTGGTGGCCATTGTTCACAACATGCGCGATCAGCCGGGCAGCGGACCGCTCTATGGGGTGGGATTCGACTTCAACGCCAATCGTCTTATGAGGTCCGATCACCTCGTGGCCCAGTTGGGGCGGATTGAAGGGATTCTGGAGCGCAGTGAAAAGCTGAAACTGAAGATTCAGCCACTGTCAGACATCGACAAACTGCAGGGCAGCATGGACCACAACTGACGGCTGGCCGCGTCAAGATTCCTGGCAGGGACGTCGGCCATTACCGGCGAATCGCGCCTTGCCAATGAGCCTCTCAACACTTGCAGAATCGTCAATAGACTTAATCAGATACCCGGCAAGTGCCTCACTATGACGTTGCTGACGCTCGTTGTGGGGTATAAAAATCGCGGATTCGATTGCGTGACGGTGTGCGCATGGCTTTACCGTCGTCGTACCCGTTTATTGACAACCCGGAGCAACCGGTACACAAACACTGGACAGTTGCGGCACCCGCCCCGTATCGTTTGCACCACCACAGCCGGGAACTCTGATCATGCCGGACCTGTCGTTTATCGCGATTGCCCTGGCAATCATTTACTGCGTCGCTTTTGCGTTGGTCTACCGCATACTGCTTACCTATCGCACAGCACAGGGCGCGATTGCCTGGATCATTGCGCTGCTGAGTCTGCCTTATCTGGCCATACCGCTGTTCGCCTTTTTCGGCCGCAACCGCTTCGCCGGTTACGTGCATGCCCGCCGAATGGGAGAGCAGAGTCTGAGCTATCTGGCCAACCAACTGGAACAAGAGGTCGGTTCACGCTGTCGACCGGGCCTGGATTCTGAGCGCGACGAATTGCAGGTGCTCAGTATTCTGGCAAACCAGCCCTTTACCGATAACAATCAGTGCACCCTGCTGAAGGACGGCGCCAGCACGTTCGATGCTCTTTTCGAAGCGATGGAAGACGCCCGGAACTATATCCTGATGGAGTTCTACCTGGTGCGTTCGGATCGGGTCGGACAGCGCATCAAGTCGATTCTGAAACGCAAGCTCGCACAAGGGGTGAAGGTTTATTTTCTCTACGATGACATCGGCAGCGTCTGGCTACCGCGCCGCTATCTTGCCGAGCTAAACCGGGCCGGCGCACAGGTGGCATCATTTGGCGATGGTGACTACCGTCGCCGGCGCCTGCAGCTGAACTTCCGAAACCATCGCAAGCTCCTGATCTGTGATGGAGAAACCGGTTTTGTGGGCGGCCTCAACCTGGGCGATGAATACCTGGGTACCTCCATGGACCGGAGCCCGTGGCGTGATACCCACTGCCGTCTGCGCGGACCTGCCGTGCTGGGGCTTCAACTGGCCTGGCTGGAAGACTGGCAATGGGCCAGCAATGTCAAGGTTGATCTGAGCTGGCAACCGGTGAAGCAGGGCCCCGGTCGTCAGGAGGTGCTGGTGCTGCCGTCCGGCCCCGCTGATCCCTTTGAAACCTGCACGCTGTTTTTCCTGAACTGCATCAACAACGCCCGCAGCCGACTGTGGATAGCCTCGCCGTACTTCGTACCCGATGTGCAGATTGTCAATGCGCTGCAACTGGCGGCATTACGGGGCGTGGATGTCAGAATCCTGATCCCTGAAAAATCCGACAACCTGTTCATCCGGCTGGCCACCTATTCCTATCTGGTTCAGGCCTGTCGAGCCGGTATCGGTGTCTATCAGTACAAGCCCGGCTTTATGCACCAGAAAGTCATGCTGGTCGATGAGCGCTATGCTGCCGTAGGCACGGCAAACCTGGATAACCGTTCGATGCGCCTGAATTTCGAAATTACGGCCCTGTCCACTGGCGCTGATTTTGTCCGGGATGTCAGCCAGATGCTCACGGATGACCTCGATGCCTGCCGCCAGATGACGCCGGCCGACTACCAACAGCGGTCCCGGTGGTTTCGCCTTGCATGCCGCGGTGCCCGCCTGATGGCCCCGGTATTGTGAGGATTTTCCGAGACCAGAGATTATGAGAGTATGGGCGGACTTTTGACCCAGCATTTGCCACCGGAACCGGCTCATGACACCCTTTAAGCCCCGCGAAACACTCACCGAGCAGGTTGCTCGCCATATTGAAAATCTGATCGCATTCGGTCAACTGCGTTCCGGCGAACGAATTTACGAAGGCGCCATGGCCAAACAGCTGCACGTCAGCCACGGCTCAATCCGGGAAGGACTGCTGCTACTGGAGAAGCGCCACCTGGTTCGCAACGTTCCACGCCGGGGCTGCTTTGTCACCGATCTCGATGGCTTCTTCGTAAAAAGCCTTTACGAGGTTCTGGAGCTGTACCTCTGCCACACCGGCCGCAAACTGGCACGGCAGTGGCAACCAGCCGATATGGAAAAACTGGAGTCGCTCTACGAGCGCATGGTGGCCTGCTATGAAAAACAGGACCTGATGGCGTTTCTGGAACTGGGTATTGAATATACCCAGGCGTCCCTGACCTACGCCGACAACTATTTCATCGTATCCGCAATCCGCGATCTCTGGCCCTCTGCCAAACGCTGTGCATTTGTTGCTTTCCAGCATTCCAGCCATCGCGTCCTGGAGGACAACCTGACTCACATGCGAGAGTCTATTGAAGCCATCCGCAATCATGACGAAGAGCGGCTCACGCGGATACTCTGCGACTATGCAGATCAGCAGTGTGCGCAGGTGCTGGCTTCCATCGACTCCCGAACAGCCGGTAACGATGCGCCACATTGAACGGCACCTGCGGCTGGCAGCGCCTGCCCTGGCGCTGATTCTTGGTGCCTGTGCCACCAGCCCGGGCCCGACGCCACCGAATGGTGCCGCCGAACGCGCGCCCGCCAGCAAGGGGGATCACCCCAACCCGATCACGGTGGAGTCTCCCGACGCAAGGCCTATGCCCTCCCAACCAAATCCGAAACCCTGTGCCTGGGCGGATGTCCGCGGCATCGCCAAACTTCTGGCCATGGCCGGCGAGTCCGGCACCTGGCAGTTTTTCCCCGGCGATGACGTGCTGTTCCATACCGTGCCGACAGGCGCCCGGCCCGACGACGAATTCAAGGCTCTGCTGCGCCGCCCCATAAGTGGTCCATGTCCGGATGCCAGGCTGATTCTGTTCGATCCGGTTTAATCGGTCTGCGGTAATCAATCGGTGCCTGAACCCCGGTTTCAGGGACAATCCGGGGGCGCGACAGACCCCTGCGGCGACAACCCGCGTCCCCGGCACCGCTCGATGCTGCAAGCAGGCGCCCACAGTAACGCCAGGCAACGGCTACTGGCCGGAGTCCTTATCGTCAGCCAGCGACAGATGGGACACATCCGGCACCATCGGTGGCGGCTGCTGACGATGCTCCCCCAGATCAGTCCCGGGCGGCGCGAGCGTCCAGTCTTCAATGTGCTCGAACATGGGTGGCTCCACATCCTGGTGGGTCGAGAGCGTCACCCCGACCGGATCCAGTGACAGACCAGAGCCCTCAAGTATGCGGTCAACCTTCTCTCCGGCGACCGGCAGACGGTCTCCAGGCTCCACGTCAACCGACGACTGAGCAGCCACCTCCCTCGGACGCGGAGCGGGTTCCGTCAGCTTGCCGGCAGGCGCGGGAGACGGATTTGTGGCTGCCGTCCGAGCGGGCCCGGACGCTGTCCCGGATTCAGTTGCGGCCGTGCCAGGCATAGGCTGCACATACGATAGCAGCCCGTGCCTGTGCAGCACCTCACGATACTTCTCTGCCTGGGCCTGCTCCAGTTTGTTGCGAATTATGACAGGCTGACCACTGAACATCCGGTCCACCTGCTCCAGCGAGGCCTTGAACAGAGCCCGGGCCTGCTGGCGGGCTTCACCGAGAGACGTTCCCGGGGTACACTCACCCCTGAAAATCAGTTGATACATGATTGTGCTCTCCCTCACCGATAGGCTGTTCGATCGCCGGCCGTCGCACGACTACCCCCTGTATTTCTATCATAGATGATCTCCGGGCCGCCCGGAAATCCAGCGGACTACGTGCCAGCCATCGATGATCTATCGAGAATGCAAACAATCGCAAAACAGGTACGCGGCACTACACAAATCCTGCGGGTCTGCGATAATCCTCTGTAACACTTTCTAACATACCGTTACGCGATGATCATGAAGACGATGCTTCCATGCCGCATGTTACCCGTTCTGGCGACGACCGCGTTACTGGCGTCTCCTGCACAGGCCGAAAATATCGATGTGCTGATGAGCAGCGTATTCCCGCAACAGCAGCCCAGCTACATTGGCTTTGACAGTGTCGTGCGGGTCGATATTCCCGAGTCGTCCAATGTGGACCGGAAGTATCTGATTGTCGACTTCCGCTTTCACGGCACGCCTCCCCAGGAAACCGTTCAGGCCAGTATTCATCAGATCTGCATGACGCTTATCAAGGACCGCGCCCTGATCCGCTCGCTGACTGAGCGCGGCTACGACATGGTGTCTGTCGCCTTCGATCGCCAGTCCCAGTACGACTGCCTATAGGTCAGCCTCCGTTGAGTACCCGCTGTCGCCATTACCCAGCAGCCGGGGAAACGCGTCCAGTGCCTCGTTGATGGCATCCAGATTAAACGACTCCACGTCCGCCAACAGGGTTTCGCCGAATTCCGTTACAACCGGTGAACGAAAACGCTGTCCCCACGCCTGCAAACGCTCAGCAAAGGCCCGCATTTGCTCCGGGTCTCCGCTCTCGCGCACCCGCTTCCAGTCCGCCTCGAAATCCCGCGATAACTGGTGGCGCAACCACCCCTGTTCCTGGCGGTTGAGCGTTTCGGTCAGTGTCAGCACCTGCTCACGGGACTCGGACCGATGATGCCGTGCCGGCGCGGGGTTGGCCGTCTGGACATCGGGGATGACCAGGGTAAATGTGGACCCCACACCGGGCTCGCTCTCGACACTCAACTCACCACCCATCATGCGTGCCAGCTTACGACTGATTGCCAGCCCCAATCCGGTGCCACCGTACTTGCGACTGCTCTGGCCTTCCTGTTGTTCAAACGCCTCGAAAATGAACTGCTGCTGACCCGGGGCAATTCCGATACCCGTATCAGTCACTGAAATCACCAATTCGCAACGTGGGCACTCTCCGGGTTGCTGGCGACAGCGCCGAGCCCGCGCCACCACAGTCACTGTACCCTCATGGGTGAATTTGATGGCATTACCCACCAGGTTGAACAGAACCTGGCGAATTCGGGTTTCATCGAGCACCATGGCTGCCGGCATGTCCGAATCCACCTCAACATCCAGGCGGATGCCCTGCTCCCGCGCCCGAAGGTCGAAAATATGGTGCACATCGTCCAGCAGTCGCTGCACTTCCAGCGGTGCAAACTCCAGGCGCATCTTGCCCGCTTCAATCCGAGACAGGTCCAGAATATCGTTGATCAGCATCAACAGGCTGCGACTGCCAGCCCGGATCGCGTCCAGATACTGTCGATGCTGGGGATCGGTCACACTGTTGCCAAGCAGGTCACTGTAACCAATCACCGCGTTCATCGGCGTACGAATCTCATGGGACATATTGGCCAGGAATTCACTCTTCGCCCGGTTGGCACTTTCAGCCTCGCGCGCCAGCCGTTCCGCCTCCAGCTTGGCCGCTCGCAGCTCGTCTTCACTGAGGCGCAGGGCATTTTCGGAACGAATCCGCTCATCAACCTCGCGGGACAGCTTGCGATTCCAGTACAGAAAGATCAGCACCACCACAAAGGCGATCAGCACCACACGCCTGATCGCCGTATAGTCTGTGCCATGTTCGATATCCAGGTGGATCCAGCGGTTGTAGATCGCCTCTGTTTCGGACGCATCCAGACTGTCCAGCCCCTTGTTGAGGATGCGCACCAGTTCGGGCCGGTCCTTGCGCACCGCAAAACGCAGGTCAAACTGGTAAGGCGTGATGCTGGTGATCCTCAGGTTGGACAACCCCAGCCTGGCCACGGTATAGCTGACACCCGGTATGTGCGTCACCATCACATCAAGATCACCGTTGGACAGCGCCAGCAGACCTTCCTCGATCGACTTGACCGGGTAAAGATTGAGATTCGGATGGTTGATCAACAGGAAGTCATAGCTGGCCTGGTGCTGGACAACCCCCACCCGCTCATTCTGCAGTTCCCGCAGATCACCAATAAAACGACCGTCGTCACGGATAACCAGGGCAATCGGCAGGCTCAGATAAGTGCGGGTATACAGGAAATCGTCTTTCCGGCGAGGTGATCGTGGCATGGCCGCCAGGATATCGATACGGCCATCTTTCAGCGACTGCTCCGCCTTGAGCCAGTCATCTACAGTCTCGCGCTCAAAACTGACATCCAGCTGGTCCTCAACCCGCGACACCAGGTCCGGCACCAAACCGCGAGTCCTGCCGTCCTGCTCGAATTCAAACGGCGGCCAGTCAGGACGAAACGCGATTTTCAGCCCCGGGTGGCGTTTCAGCCAGTCGCGTTCGGAGGCGGTCAGCTCAACACTGTCCGGCGAATTCGCCTTGGGCACCGAAAACGGCACCCAGGATTCCCGAATGGCACGGTGCTCGGTATGACTGAGCGACCGTATCGCTTCGTTCAGTGCGGTGAACAGCGCCTTTCGATCGGCCGGCATCGTCAGTACCACGTCCACCGACTGGTCGCTGAGCAGAGACGCCAGGCCAACGCCTTTGATCAACGCTGACTGCAGGTACTCGGATACCACCGGAACTGGCCCTACAAAGGCATCCGCCTGCCCTGACAGCAAACTACTGACGGCCTCACCCACGTTATCGACAGACACCGGAGTAAATGACTCTACCGGATCCAGCAGGCGATACTGGTTACTGTCCTCGCCGATCAGCGCGATCCGCCGGCCCTCCAGGTCTGACAATTGCCGAATGCCGGCGTCACCGGTTCCCACAAACAGCCCGTAGGTCAGACTCATCAGTGGCTGGGTGACTATGCGGTTTTCCGGCAATGGCTGGTTCGATGACCGGGCGGTCAGCACGGCATCCAGATTCCCGGATTCAAGGCGCCGGGCAAGGCTGGCTTCATCGCCGCTGACCACGTTGACGGTGACGTTCAGTTTCTCGCCCAGGCGTTTCAGATAATCAACATAGGTACCCACCAGTGCGCCATCAGGGCCGCGAAAAGCAAGCGGCACCTGCCCCGCCCGCACACCGATCCGGAACTGATCATGGCTCGCCAGCCAGTTGAGCTCGGCAGCGCCAAGCACCGGCATTGGCGAGGACTGCGGCGGGTCCGCCCGCGTCACCTGTGCGGCCAGCAGCCACAGCACACCGGCAAGCACTATCCCGACAGTCCGGGTCATTGTGACTTCACCTCCGGCTGGCTACAGTAATGAGTATGAGAGAGGCGTTTGCTGATGCCTCTCAGGTGTGCACGATCACTCACATGCATGAGAACCTGTGTTATGGATACCAGCGCGCATTCTTCACTGAGCACCCTGTTCGAACAACTGGGCCTGCCGGCGGACCGATCCGGCATTGAGCACTTCATTGCCAGTCACTCACCGCTCGATCAGGGTATCGCGCTGGCCGACGCCCCCTTCTGGAACCAGGGGCAGGCACATTTTATCCGGGAAAGCCTGGACGAGGATTCCGACTGGGCCGAAATTGTTGACGAACTGGACGCGCTGTTGCGTCACTGATCGCCGAGCCCCACGACGCGGTTACAATCATTGAACTCCGCCCGGTAAAGCGCTGACCCGGCCATGGGTGCCCGGCTCTGACTTACCACGGCCCATGCCCGGTGGACGAACCCGACTCATGACTCACCGGAGCTCGAGCCCGCCTGGGACTCCCCGTGCCGGCGTCGGGCACGGGGATGACTCTGGTCATAAACCCGGGCCAGATGCTGAAAGTCCAGATGGGTATAGATCTGCGTGGTCGAGATGTCCGCATGGCCCAACAATTCCTGAACCGCCCGCAAATCGCCACTGGACTCCAGCAGATGACTGGCGAAGGAATGTCGCAACAGGTGCGGATACAGCCGCTGATCCGCACCGTTGATCAGCCCCCACCGACCCAGGCGAGCCTGTACGCTGCGCGGACTCAGCCGAGAACCTCGCTGACTGACAAACAGCGCCGGCTCGCCTTCAGCGGCCAGCGAGGCGCGCACCTTCAGCCAGTCCTGGATGGCCAGTCGGGCTTTGCGGCCAATCGGCAGCACCCGCGCCTTGTTGCCTTTGCCCAGCACCCGTATCTCACCCGCTCCGGTGTCCACATGCGTCAGATCCACGCCGACCAGCTCCGCAAGCCGCAACCCGGATGAGTAGATCAGCTCGAAGACAGCCCGGTCGCGGATATCGAGCGGCTCGTCCACTGTCCGGTTCAGCAGGTGAGCCAGTTGATCAACATCAGCGACCCCCGGCAGGCGACGGCCCGATTTGGGCGCGCGAATATCCAGTGCCGGGTTGTCGGCCACCTGTTTCTCGCGTAACAGATAATGGTAAAAGCGACGGATAGCCGACAGATGACGTGCGATGCTGCGACCCGCAAGCCCCGCCTCACTCAGAAAGGCCACGTAACGACGCAGCCTGGTATGGTCAACCTCTGCCCAGCCGTGGCAGGATTGGGTGGCAAGGAACTGATGAAAACGTAACAGGTCGCGCTGGTAATTGCGGCAGGTATGAGGCGACTGGCGCCGCTCCGCAGCCAGATGGTCAATAAAACCATCGACCCACAACACCGGGGGGCCGCCCTCCGGTCCGTCGGCGGGTGGGTTGGTCAGCACCGGGCCGGCCATGGTCAGCGCGACTCGGCGACAGCTTCTGTTATTGGCTCGAGTGCCTCCGCATGGCGCTGAAGCATGGGCGTCAGCAACCGGCTCAGTGTGTCGCTGATGTAGGTGAGGAAGAGCGCGCCCATACTCTGATCGAAATAACCGGGCTCACAGCTACCCACCGCAAATACGCCGACCAGTTCGTTATGTCTGAGCGGTACCAGTGCTACCGAAACCACCGGCTCAACCCGGTCCGGGAACAGAAAGCTGCGTTCGCTTTCATCAAAATGGCCACAGACCGCCCGATCACCCTCCAACAGATTACCAAGGCGGGCCTGGGCCTCGTCTGGCGCCACCACGTGTAATGCACCTTCGGGACTGACCGCCAGCGGGCGGTCAGTAAACAGTAACACAGAGGCGGCGTCCAGGCCGAAGTCCCCGCGAATGCTGTCATCAATCGCCGCCGCAAGATCATTGAGCGACGTGGCCTCAATCACCTGCATCAGCAGGCGCTTGGTTTTTTCAAACAGACGGTCATTATGGCGTGCAATGGACACCAACTCGACCAGTTCATGGCGCAGCGTGTCCCGCTGCTCGCGGAACAGATGAACCTGGCGTTCAACCAGCGAAATAGCGCGGCCACTGTCATGGGGCAGCGTTAGCTGGCGCAGCAGTTCATCCTGCTCGACAAAAAAATCCGGATGGTTGCGCAGATAGTCTGCAACCTGCTCGCGGGTCAGCGCCCCGGCCTTCTTTTGGGCCGTTTGATCGTCCATTGTGTTCTCCTTCAGTCACCCGCCGATGGGTCGGGTGTCGATGCACATCCACCGTCTAACCTCGATGACGGCCTGCACGCTCAGGCCGTCGGCCGCGACGTGTACCCGGCTCTGCGGGCAGGCGTAGCTCGCCCTCAAAGACCCGCGACGTTGGCCCATCCATCATAACAGGGGTCCCCTCACCCTGCCATTCGATCACCAGGCTGCCGCCTCGCAGCATCATCTCCACGCGCTGATCCAGCAGCCCCCGCAACTGACCAGCGACCACGGCAGCACAGGCACCGCTGCCACAAGCCAGGGTCTCGCCGGCGCCACGCTCATAAACGCGAAGCCGAGCCTGCCCGCGATCGATGATTTGCAGGAAACCGATATTGGCCCGTGACGGGAAGCGGGAATGCCGTTCCAGTGCCCGCCCCAGGCGCTCGACCGGGGCAGAATCCACATCATCCACCAACAAGACGGCGTGGGGGTTGCCCAGGGACACGGCACTCAGTTCCACCTGCTCGCCATCGACGGTCACGGTATAAACGGTCTGATACTGATCTGCGGCAAACGGGATGGCCGCCGGCTGCAGTTCAGGGATGCCCATATTCACCGTCACCCAGCCGTCGCGGCCGGAGCGCAGCTCCAGGATGCCCCCGGCAGTCTGGACACGGATGACTTTCTTGTTGGTCAGATGCTGATCCCGGACAAAACGGGCGAAACAGCGGGCGCCGTTGCCACACTGCTCCACTTCCGAGCCATCCGCGTTGAAGATCCGGTAGCGGAAATCCACCTCTGGCAGCCCGGGCGGCTCGACCACCAGTAACTGGTCGAAACCAATGCCGAAATGACGGTCAGCCAAATGCCGGATCATTTCAGGTCGCAGACGGAACGGCTGGCTGATGGCATCGATGACCATGAAGTCATTGCCCAGCCCATGCATTTTGGTAAATCGGACCAGCGGGCCCTGCTGTCCACGTCTCGCATCGGTCATACCAGTCCCCGCTCCGGCAGCAGGCTTTCCAGTCGCATCTGGTCGTCCAGCGTTTCCCGTGCCCGCGCCACGTGGACCTGATCGCCGTCCACCATCAGCTCCGGTGGTCGATTACGACTGTTATAGTTGGAACTCATCACAAAGCCGTAGGCACCGGCTGAGCGGATCGCCAGCAGATCGCCCGCGGCCAGACTCAGGCGCCGCTCCTTGCCAAGAAAATCGCCGGTTTCGCACACGGGTCCGACCAGGTCCCAGATCTTGTCGTTGCCGTCTTCACGAGGCGCCACCGGGATAATGTTCTGCCACGCACTGTACAGCGCCGGCCGGATCAGGTCGTTCATGGCGGCATCGATTACCGCAAAATTGCGATGCCCGGTACACTTCAGGAACTCCACCTGCGTAAGCAGGATACCGGCGTTGGCGGCAATCGACCGCCCCGGCTCCAATACCAGCCCCAGATGCCGGTCGCCCAGTCGCTCGGCGATTCGGGCGGTGTACTCGGCCGGCTGCGGCGGCGTTTCATCGTTGTAAGTCACACCCAGACCACCACCCATATCCAGGTGATGAATGGTGATCCCGTCTGTGGCGAGCTGATCAATCAGTGCCAGCACCCGATCCAGGGCATCCAGAAACGGTGCCACAGAGGTCAACTGGGAGCCGATATGGCAATCTACCCCACGAATGGCCAGGTGAGGGAGTCCGGCGGCACGGGCGTACACGCCGGGGGCCTCATTGATGTCAATGCCGAATTTATTCTCTTTCAGCCCGGTGGAAATGTACGGATGCGTACCTGCGTCCACATCCGGGTTGACCCGCAGGGACACCGGTGCCTTCACCCCGAGCTCACCGGCAACCTGATTGAGCCGGTCCAGCTCGGTATCGGATTCCACATTGAAACAATGCACACCGACTTCCAGGGCCCGACGCATTTCCCAGGGCTGCTTGCCAACGCCGGAAAAAACCACCTTCGACGGATCTCCACCTGCCCGCAGAACCCGCTCCAACTCTCCGGCAGACACAATATCAAAGCCGGCGCCGAGGCGCGCCAGTACACCCAGCACCGCCAGGTTGCTGTTGGCCTTGACCGCATAACAGATCAGGTGCTCTCGCCCGGCGAGCGCTTCGTCATAGGCGCGGTAATGCCGCTCCAGAGTTGCCCGGGAGTAGATGTATGCTGGCGTGCCATAGCGTGTGGCAATATCGGAAACGGCCACATCCTCCGCGTAGAGTTGGCCGTCCCGGTAATTAAAATGGTCCATCCGGACTCCTGTTATCTGGACTCGGGAGGGGCCTCCTGCCCCGTTTTCCCGGTGACCTCGCGGGCCTGATCTGGTGACTTGTGGCTGGTTGCCGGCGCCGGCTCAGGCTGCTCCCGATAAAGCACGCCTTTCTGGCCGCAACCGGCCAGCAGGCTGCCCATGGCGAACGCCAGTCCGATTATCATTGGGAACCGCATGAACCGTCCTCTGCCTGATACATGGTTTGCCCGCAGTATACCTGAGTCCGCCGCAGCTAGCAGCCTGTCGGACTTAAGTGATCGTCACGAGCAAGGTGGGAAAGCGAGCGCAAATTTTTTGGATTTTGAGGCGCATAGTGGCTCTATGTAACGAAAAATCCGGGAAATGTGAGCCGCTTTCCCACCGGCACAGTAGATCAACCTTAAGTCCGACAGGCTGCTAGGGAGCCTTGAAACCCGGATCAACGGAGTCACTGACTGACGCCGCCAGCGACTGATTCAATGCCTGTTCCAGCGTCTGGCGGTAATACAGATACTGACAGGTCTGCAGGTCCTGCTGGTAAAAATGAGGCTCCAGGTCATGAGGCAGGTAAACATCGGTGAGATAAACCGGATAGCGATCGCCGGCCCGGCGCCGGGAACGGATGTAGTGGGCGACCGCTGGAATCAGCTCATCACCATACTCCGCCGCGGTAAATTCCTGATGGCCGCAATACAGGTCAAAACGCAGGAAGCGACCACCTTCCTGCACGCCAATCGCCTGCACCTCAAACCCGTTCAGCGGCATTTCAACCGTCAGCGACGGCCTCGGCTCTGACCGCCATTGCCCGTCGCGCACAACCAACTCGCTGCACAGCAGGGCCGCGTTGTCGCCGAACGGCCCCGACATATCACGCAACTGCCGCCGCTCAAGGCGATTTTCCAGAAAGCGCAGTAGCGGCGCCAGTACGCACTGGCGACCGGGATTGGCTTGCTGCCAGGACGACACCGAACCCATTTCGTCCACTACCCAGATATGTACACGCTCAGGCCTGACCACATAAAACACCTGCACGCTGTCCGGCTGACTGGCCTCACAGACCACCCGCAACCATGGATCGTCCGCCAATGCGTGAGTATCCAGTATCACCGGCGCATAGACTGACTGAGGTTTTTGCAGATACTCATCCAGCGCCGCCCGGCTGTCCAGGCCGACAAACCCGGGCTGACGATCCTGAAACTGGAGGACGAAAAACCGGCTATCCATTTCAATGACGTAACGCAACGGGTGTGGCCCCGCACCGCCGGCATAGAAATGGCGTTGAACATCCTCAAACAGGGCCTGCACCCGGCGGGCGATGGCCACGCCGTGACTGCTGCTGTGACTGAACACCGACAGCGCCGGCAGTTGCCCAGGGCTGTCCACGACCGCTGCCAGGTAGTTTTTCAGACACTGAATCAGGGTGTCGCCGGCGGCATAATGCTGCAGACTGACTTCGTGCCAACTGCTCAAGGTAACCTGATCAATGGACTGCACCAGATTTTCGCGACCCCCGCTGAATCCCAGGGAATCGTGCCGGGCGCTGAGCTTGTGCAACCCACGCTCGGTGAGACGCGCCTGAGGATCCAGTGCCACGTTGATCAACAAAAGGGACCGCAACGGACGAACCGGAGCCTCCAGGGCCTCACGACTGGCCGGCTCAATGGGAACCGGCAGGGCCTGCTGCAGGGATTCGATCAGATCCCGTAACTCACCAAGGGTTAATGCACTGTGACCGGCGCGAACATTCAGCCGGGTGCTGCGCGTCAACAACCCATTGCAGTGGCACCAGACGAGCATCTCCGTCAGGTTCCCTGCGCGACGGATCGCCGGTTTCCAGAAGACATCGGCGGGATTCTCCAGGTCCCGATACAGAAGCCAGCCGTCGGGTCCATCGCTACCGGTCTGCGCAGACTGATGATAGAAGGCCAGGTTTTCTTCCGCCAGCGTCGGCACGAGATTCGGGTTGATCAGTTCGATCTTGCCGGCCTTACGCTGGAACGCCGCGTAAAGTTTACGCCCGAGCAACCCCATGTCCCGCGGGCTGATCGCAGCTTTCATGGCGTGGGTTCTGGCCAGTCGCGACAGGAACCGATAGCTGTGGGTCAGCTCGCGGACAACGGCACGGCGTATCGCAACCACTTGCTCCGCGCGCCACTCGGCGCGGTTGTCCAATGTCTTGACGGTGGTGTCCTCCCAGCCCCAGCCGGCAACCAGATGGCGCAACAGTTGGCCACGCCACCGCTCGCCACTGACGTCTGCCCGGCTGAGGGGCAGGCCAGCCTTGAGGTAGAGGCTGCGCCGCACCAGATCGAGCCGGTCCGGCTCGTCAACCCGGATCAGCCAGCGCTCAAGGCGTTGGTACAACAACCTGTACGGGTCGAGATGATCAGGGTCGGTGATACCGCTGTACACCGCTCGCTTGAAGGCCATGGACAGCAGATCACTGGACGGATCCCGGGCATAGCACTCAATCAGCAATAACTTCAACAGGGCTTTCCAGGGCGCGTCAATGCCCTTGTACAGTTGCCAGACCCCGGCCCCCAGAAACTCCTCCTCAGGGATATCCGGCACGGCTCCGAAATCAATGTACTCGTCACCACGGATGAACCGACAGTCGATCAGCTGACCGGTAAGCTCCTGATAACGGCGTTCTGCGTCGACCGGAATCAACCACCACAGCGGGAAGCGACCGCCCAGATGGATGCTGGTCCGATAGAACTCGTCCAGCAGCAGGAAATGCTGGGCGCTGCCGCAATTCTCTCCGTTTACCTCCGCCCGCTGACGGCCCGCCCGCCAGTCCCGGGCAGAAAACACGAAAACGTGGAGCTCCAGGCCGAGGCTTGCGGCCCACTCCGCGATCTGCCCGGACTTACGCTCCAGCTTGCGAATACCGGGCTCGGGTAAATCGTCCCGGTGACACAGCCAGACATCCAGATCGCTGGCCGTGGAGTGCCCCAGGGTGCCCGGGCTGCCCATCAGAAACATTGCATCAATGTCCGGGCGCCGTTTGCCGCTGTCTCGCAACGTGAACGACCGGGCCAGCCGCTGCGCTGCCGCCGCTTCATCCGCTGACGGCTGATAGTGGGCGAGACCGAATGGACAATCGTGATCGAGATAGCCCGGCAGCGCGGGATGATTCAGGTGAAACACCAGCGGCAGCACATCCAGCACCGACTGCTGACGGTAAGTCAGCGCCGATCGTGCGCGGTGCCAGCGGGCCTGATTGACCTCACCGAACCGATCCCGCAGTTGTCGCAAGGTCTTGCGGTCGATGCCCTCGTCGAAATCGAGAGTGATCGGGAGGCTGTGGACTGTCACTGGGGCTCCGGTGCAGAATTTCTTGAGAAGGGCCGGTCAAGAATCAGTTTAAACCAGAAGCATCCCGGATCGATACCGTTGCGGCAAGGCCGGGAGAGCCAGACGTGGGCGATCAGCAAAGACCACCCGATAGCAGACCACCTGCGGGCATCACATGAGCAAGGCACCGTGTACCCGCCCGCTCCTGTGTCCGACATCTGTTCGGGCACAGGTCAGACAAAACGCCCATATCGCAAGGCCAGTGCCGGCATGACCAGCAGGTTCAAAAGCGTCGAGGTTGCCAGGCCACCAAGTATCACGAGGGCCATAGGGCCTTCGATCGCGTTGCCCGGCGCTTCGCTGGCCAGCGCCAATGGCAGCAGACCCAGACCGGTGACCAGCGCGGTCATCAGGATCGGCGCAAGGCGCTCTTGAGCCCCGCGGATGGCGGCTTGTGCCCCCCACACTACGTTTTCGTGGCGAACCAGGTGCTCGTAGTGGGCAATCAGCATGATGGAATTGCGCAGGGTAATACCGAAGACGGTAACAAACCCGACCATGCCGCCCATCGACAGTGTGGCCCCCAAAAAGATCATCGCGGCGAGCACGCAGCCCACCAGGGCGAATGGAAGATTGACCAGAATCAGTAGTAGATTGCGCGGCCAGGCCAGCACCAGTGACAGCAATATCACGGTGAATACCGCGGCGATCAACGCGTTGACCAGCAGTTGCTGCGTGGATTTTGACTGTTGTTGCGCGGTGCCCGCGTATTCGACGTAGCTGCTGGCCGGCAGGTGAATGCTCTGCGCAATGCGCTTTCTGGCCTGGGCGACGAATGCCGCCGTATTGCCTCCGGTCACGTTCGCGGTCACCGTCGCGACCCGCCGCCCGCCTTCGTGCAGAATGGTTTTCGGCCCACTGGTGACATAAACGCGCGCCAGCTTTTCGAGTGGCACGTAAACGCCGGTGCCACTTTTGACCAGCAGATTACCAACGTCGGCCACGCGGGAGCGATCCTTCGGCGGCAGGATCACGGCAACATCGAAGATGCGGTCGCCGTCATAGACCTGGCCCACCACGTCGCCGCCATAGACGGTATGCAACGTATCCAGTACGTCCAGGGGGTGAAAGCCCCAGCGCTTCAAGGCGGCCGGGCGCAGGTGAATCATCAGTTTGGGACTGGCCGGCTGGGCTTGCAGTTGCACGCCGCTGGCCCCGGGTATCTGGCGCAGGATACCGGCGATCGCCTCGGCTTGCTGGTTGAGTTCGTCGATTTGCTGGCCAAAGACGTGAATGACCACCGGCGCCGTCTGCCCGGAAATGGTTTCCTCGATGCGCTCCGACAGAAACGTCTTGACGGCGAAATCGGCACCCGGAACGGTTGCGAGGGTTTTCTGGATCGCGCGCCGTGCGGCCTCAGACTGGGCACCGGTCAGCGATTTGAGGGCGACGTCGAATTCACTGGCATTGGGGCCCAGGATATCCTGGGACTGGGCCGCTCGGCCGACTCTCTGCGCGACCGAGCGAACGTAGGGCAGTTGCAATAACTTGTGGGTCACGGCCTGGCCCAGTGCGACCGTCTGGTCAAGCGAGGTACCTGCGGCTGCGGTCATATGCACGATGTAGTGGCCTTCCTTGAGTTCGGGAATGAACTTCGCCCCCAGAAACGGCACGGCGGCCAGGCCTGCGCCAATCCCCAGCACCACGACAGTCATCACCCACCGGTAATGTCGGTCGACACCGCCGAGCAACCGGCTATAGCGTGGTTTTAACCAACCGGCGAGCGGTGGCTCGTGTGCCTCGAGTTTGCGATGGGCCAGTAGCCACAGGCTCAGCGCCGGCGTCACCGTCAATGCAACCGCCAGCGATGCCAGCGTCGCGAGGATATAGGCGTAAGCCACCGGGCCGAACAGACGCCCTGCCACCCCCGGCAGGGTGAGCACCGGAATGAAGACCATGGCAATGGCGAGTGTGGCGTAGACCACCGCACTGCGCACCTCCAGTGTCGCATCGCGGACGACCGGCAGCGTGGGCCGGGGTTGCGACCGGGCGTGATTCTCGCGCAAGCGGCGATAGATATTCTCGACGGTAATGACCGCGTCGTCGACGAGCAGGCCGACGGCGATGGCCAGGCCGCCTAGCGTCATGGTATTCAGCGTAAAGCCCAACAACTCCAGCACCAGCGTAGCGCTGAGCAACGACAGCGGGATCGCCGCCAACGAAATAAGCGCCGTACGCCAGTTGAACAAAAACAGGAACAGGACAACCGTCACCAACAGACCGCCGATGGTCAGGGCGGAGCGCAGATTGCCAATGGCCCGATCAACGAAAGACGCCGGCCGAAACAGGTTGGGCGCCATCTGGATATCGGCCGCAGCGAGGGTTGGTCGAAGGTCTTTGAGCGCCGCTTCGAGACGCTGAGTCACTTGCACCGCATTGGCGCCATACTGCTGAGATACGATCAGCGCCACACCGGGCTGGCCATTGATCAATGCGGCCCCGACGGGCGGTGCGGGTGCGGCCGTGACGGTAGCGACCGCGCCGAGCGTGACCGGCACCCCGTGGCGGGTAGTCAGGATGACGTCGGCCAAAGCCGCCGGCGTGATCGACTGGCCCTGGCTTTGCAATTCGATGCGTTGATTGCCAGTCTCGATAAAGCCGGTACCGCGGATGCCGGTGGCCTTGCGCGCGGCCGCCGTCACATCCGCCACCGACAAGCCGTAATGTGTGAGTTGCTGCGGATGCAGCTGTATCTGCAGTTGCCGGACATGACCGCCAAAGATCACGACATTCGATACGCCTTTCACTGCTTCCAGCCGGCGTCGAACGGTCCACTGGGCCATAGTATGCACCGCCATCAGCGAGCGGCTCCTGGAACTCAAACCCACGGTAAGCACTGTGCCGGTCGCCGAGCTCAACGGCGTCATCGTCGGGGGCTGCGCGGCCGCCGGCAATTGCCCATTGATCGACGCAAGCCGTTCGGCGACCACCTGACGATCGCGATAGATATCGGTGCTCGGATCGAAGGTCACGGTGATCACCGACAAGCCCAGAATCGAACCCGAGCGCAGCGATTCGATGCCCGGTACGCCGTTGACCGCGCTTTCGATCGGCGTGGTCACCAGTTGCTCGACCTGACGCGGCGCCAGCCCGGATGCTTCGGTCTGGATGACCACCTGCGGCGGTGCGAACTGCGGGAAAACGCCGTACCGCGCGTCGTTCAGACGATAACCGCCGTAGAGGACCAGAAGTCCCGCGAGCGCGAGCACCACCCAGCGATGACGCAGCGATGCAGTGATCAGGCGCTTGAGCATCAGTCGTTACCCCCTGCGTCGCCGCCCGCCGCCTGGCCTTTGGGCGCGCTGGCCAGCGTCTGGACCGACAACAGCACCTGGGCGCCCCGGGTGACAACGTGTGCTCCGGGGCTCAAGCCGCTGGCCTGAAACCAACCGCCCGGCACAGGCGCGTCGATGCGCACAGGTTGGCGCTGGAACTGCGCCGGGCCGGACTTGATATACACCCAGGCACTGCCCCGGGACCAGACCACGGCCGTGTCCGGGACAATCACCCCACGACGCTGCGGGCCGTAAGACATCAAGCCCGTCACACGACGCCCGTAAGGCAAATCATCGAGCCCGGATGTGGCCAGAAAAAAATAGCTTTGGCCTTGCAGGTCGGGTTCGACCCGGGGCGCGGGTGAAATCAGCGATACCACGAGGGTACCGCCGGATAACGGAATCTGCGCCGCCGCCGGCGGCTGGGTCGGTGTTTCACCCAAAGGCAACGTCAGTTTGAGCAGTCGCGTTTTGTTCGTGCTGAGTTTTTCGACGGCCGGCTGGTCTTCGATGACCCACTCAGCAATCGACGCGCCCCACCGGGCCCCGATGGTATTCCTGGCCGCCGCCAGACGGGCCCTGGCTTCCTGACTGGATGCCTGATCGGATCGCCAGGTTGCACGGGCCGCCTGGACCTCCTTTTCCGAGACGTTGCGCTGATGTTTATACAGACCCGACACGCGGCGGTACTCCGCACGCGATGCGGCGAGCTGCGCCCGGGTCTGCGCCGCCCTGGCCCTGACGCTGGCAAACTGCTGGTAATCGGCCAGCAAGTCGCTGACATCAACGACTTCACCGTAGGCCGTTCGGCGCGTCTGATACGTGGTGGTCTTTAATGTCGTCGTCCGCAGGCCAATGGCTTGCTGGGTATCGGGGTCCAGCTTGACGTAGGTGACACCCTGCTCGGTGAAAACACGCTGCGGTGTCGCGATCGGCGGGCCTTCATCATCATCCGCTTGCGCCGCCGGATAGGTGAGCAGGCCGGCCACCAAAACGAAAACGAGATGTGCAAGACGAGTCTGTCGGATCATAAGGCATGGCCCTCCGCTGATGGGTTACGGGATGGGCCGGGCTTCCCGGGCGCCACCTCATCGATGGCATGGGACGCAGCCGTGGGTCGTTGCAAGGGATACTCCAGCGTGTCTTCGAGTTTTGCCAGAGCTTGTGCGGCTTGCACCCGCGCCTGGAGCAGGGCAAGACGATCGCCCTGGGTTTCCAGCTGAATGCGCAATAAATCCACGTGATTCGTTTCTCCCGCCCGATAGGACGCGCGCGCAGAAGCCAGCCGGCTCTGGCTGGCCTGGAGCAGACGCCGCGCAAGTTCCAGTTTGTGTCTGTCATCGCGATAAGCGGCCAATGCGCTGCTGAACTGATTGGTGATGTGCGCCTGCAGGACGCGAAACCGCGCCGCCTGTTCGTCGCGACGGGCACGGGCCTGGGCGATAGGGCCCTGGTTCTGGTTGAACACCGGCAGGCTCAGGGAAAAACCGATCGACCATTTGCGGGTGCCCTGATCCCAGCTGTAGCCGGGACCGATGTCCAGATCAGGGTATTGGCGCGCGATCTGAAGCTTTATCGCCTGGGCGCTGGCCGCATAGCGCATGAGTGCGGCGCGAATGTCAGGGCGCTGAGTGAGCGCATAGGTCTTGAACCGCGTAATGGGGAAGGTTTCCGGCGCCGGCAGGTCGTGCAGCCCATCGAAGTCGAACGATACCGCGCGTAGCGCGCCCGCGGGCACCCCGATAGCGCCCGCCAACACGGTGCGGGCCTGATTTTCGGCGGCCCGGGCGTCGGCGAGGGCGAGCTGAACGCGGCTCCATTGCAGGCGCGCCTGAACCACCTGGAACCGGGAGATCTGCCCGGCGGAAAGCCGTTGCCGGAGCGCATCGAGCAACGCCAATGCATCGCCTGCCTGGGCATCGAGCAGGGTAACCCGTCGGCGTGCGGCATCGAGCTGTATCAGCGGCTGACGGACGTTTGCCCGGATTTGCCATGCGGTCTGGATGACATCGAGCCGGGCCGCCTCGGCTTGAGCACGGGCCTCGGCAACGCGGTAGGACCGTTTGCCGGCGGTCACTATCGGCACGTTCACCGTCAGCCCAACGGTCCACGGCGACATCGCCGCGGCCGCATTGGTCGCATATTGCGGCAGAAATTGCACCGACGGATTCGGGTAAGCGCCAACGGTTACTGCGTTGGCCCGGGCGCTCGCCCATTGTGCACGTGCCAGCGCGAGTCTGGAGTGATAGTGCAGTGCAGCCAGGGTAAGTTGGTCCAGCGTCCAGGTCCGGGGTGGCCACGGCGTTACCGGATGCCCGAGCTGGGCTTCCATGAAGGCACGCAGCCCGGCATTGTCGAGCGAACGCTCAGAGAACGCGGCAGCCGTTTCAGGTGCCGACAACGGTCTTGGCTGATAACTCGCGCAGCCGGTCAGGGTGACCAGCAAAAGGATCGCCATGGCCAAGCCGATTCGCCTTCGTGAGCTTTTTAGCATCATGCGTCAATCCAGCCTTCAGGCTCATTGAAACATCATTTCTAGCAGGCCAATCCGTCAACAGCCTGACACTGAGATGACATCCATGTAATCTTTTCTGGCGAGGTCGTGCGCGGCCCGCCGGGGATCGACGTCGGGCCGCGGTTGCTGATATGTCATCGTCTGGGCAAAACATTGAATGGCACGACACTGTACTGCTCGAAGCGAAGGCGCTTCACAACACAACGACCGGGTCGGCGGCAAGCAGACCGCGTGTTAACCGCGTCTCGCGCGGGCGCGGGCGACCGCTGCGCGAACCTGCGTCGGCGCCGTACCCCCCAGATGATTCCGGGCCTGGACCGAGCCATCAAGCGTCAGAACATCAAACACGTCCGCAGTGATCACGTCCGAGAACTGACGCAGTTCCGCCAGTGTCATATCGGCGAGGTCACGTTTCTCCGCTACGCCAAAACCGACCGCCTTGCCGACAATTTCATGAGCATCCCGGAAAGCCACACCTTTCTTCACCAGGTAATCAGCCAGATCGGTGGCGGTGGAGAACCCCCGGCGCGCGGCAACCCGCATATTGTCAGCTTTCGCCTCAATCGCCGGCACCATATCCGCGTAAGCCTTCAGGCATCCTTTGACCGTATCCACCGCATCGAACAGCGGTTCCTTGTCTTCCTGATTGTCCTTGTTATAGGCCAGTGGCTGGCCTTTCATCAGCGTCAGCAGACTGATCAGGTGGCCGTTGACCCGCCCGGTCTTGCCCCGCACCAGTTCCGGCACATCCGGATTTTTCTTCTGCGGCATGATGGACGAGCCGGTGCAGAAACGGTCCGGCAGTTC
>JASBRL010000077.1 GCA_030149475.1 Marinobacter sp. | reverse complement strand
GTGTCAGCAGCTCAAGCGCTCCGAGCCCAAGATCTACAAGGATCAGTTGGTGGCTGCCCGTGACCTGCTCAAGCGCCATGCGCCGGTGGATCCAGAGTTGATCACAGCGCTGGCAGAACGCCCCGGCATGACGGCCACACGTCTGCAAAGCTACCTTGAAGCGGCCCAGGCCGCCGTCCTCCGGGAACGGCAGCCGGAACCTCTGGCAGAGCCCAAGGAAGCACTGGACCTAAGTGCTTATCGTTGTATTGGCCACTCCAGTGGCCAGGGGGTGACCCATGAGCCAGCTTGAACAGACTGTAGCCCGTTACCGCAGCCTGCGCCTGAGCGCAGCCGCCGATGAACTAATCAACCTGCTGGCCGAGGCAGAAGCCAACGAGATGTCCTATCTCAGCTTCGCGGATCGGCTTGCCGAACACGAAATGGTTCAACGGCAGGACAAGCGCATCCACCGGAATCGGAAGATGGCCGCGTTCCCCGCCGAGAAGCGCCTTGAGGGCTTCGACTACCGGCACCAGACCACCATTACCAAACGGCAGGTCAACGCCTTGCTGGACTTCCAGTTCCTCGACGAACGGAACAACCTGGTGTTCATTGGCCCGCCGGGTGTGGGCAAGACCCACCTGGCCATCGGTATTGGCCACAAGGCAGTGGAAGCTGGTTACCGGGTATTGTTCCGCAATGCCCTGGATCTGGTAGAAGAGCTGGAACTGGCCGAGATGAAGGGTGAGCTGAAAAAGCGGGTCAGCACATTGGCCAAATACGACCTGCTGATCATCGATGAGCTGGGTTACCTGCCCATGACCCGGCAGGCCCGGTACAACCTGTTCCAGCTGATCAACAGCCTGTACGAATACCGCTCCATCATCCTGACCACCAACAAGGACTTCACCAACTGGGGCGAGTTCTTCCACGACGACAACGTGGCGGTGCCGATCATTGACCGGGTCATCCACCATTCGCACATCTTTATGTTGGGAGGAGAAAGCTATCGACTGAAGCAGAAAGTTACAAGCTAGACTATGAAAGGTGGGTCAATTTTATTGGCCAAAGGTGGGTCAAAATAAATGGCCATTGACAACCCACTCCAGCTTCCTGCCCAGCTACGATTTCGCCGGGTTCGAGCAATACATCAAGCTTATGCACAACGACCGCTGGCTGGTGGCCTCCACCAACCTCGGAATTTTTGGCGGGCTGTTCATCCTGATCTGCCTGGCCATCGGTATCGTTCTGGCCATCTTTCTCGATCAGCGTATCCGCCAGGAAGGCTTTATTCGTACCGTGTATCTCTACCCCATGGCCTTGTCGATGATTGTCACCGGCGTGGTCTGGAAGTGGCTGCTCAATCCGAGCCTCGGGCTGGAAAAGCTGATGCATGACTGGGGCTGGACCAGTTTTTCCTTTGACTGGCTGGTGAACTCGCAGATGGTGGTTTACACCCTGGTCATTGCGGCCGTCTGGCAAGCCTCCGGGTTCGTCATGGCACTGTTTCTGGCGGGACTGCGGGGTATTGATCCGGCGATCATCAGTGCCGCCCGGGTGGACGGTGCCGGTCTGCCAACCATTTACCTGCGCATCGTCTTACCCGCCCTGCGCCCGGTCTATTTCAGTGCGGTGATGGTGCTCGCGCACATAGCCATCAAGAGCTTCGACCTGGTCACCGCCATGACCGCCGGTGGTCCCGGTTATGCCTCTGATCTGCCCGCGCTGTTCATGTACTCCACCACATTCACTCGCGGCCAGATGGGCCTGGGCGCCGCCAGCGCCATGCTGATGCTGGGCGCAGTGCTGGCGCTGCTGGTCCCCTACCTGTACTCGGAATTACGGGAGAAACGTCATGCATGACACCAACACCCGGCCATTCAGCATCAGCCGGGTTGCAATCTACGCAACCCTGATTGTGGCCATGCTGGTTTATCTGATACCGGTCGTCGTGATGCTGCTCAACAGCTTCAAGACCACGGGCGATATCCGTGCCGGCAACCTGCTTGCACTGCCGACCACCTGGACTCTGGAGGGTTGGAGCAAAGCCTGGTCAAGTGCCTGCACGGGCGTTCAGTGTGAAGGTGTGCACGGCTTTTTCTGGAACTCCTTCCGGATGACCGTTCCCGCGGTGCTGATTTCCACCATTCTGGGCTCGTTCAATGGCTATGTGCTGTCAAAATGGTCATTCCGCGGTTCCAACCTGTTTTTCAGCCTGCTGCTGTTCGGCTGTTTCATTCCGTTCCAGGTAATCATCCTCCCGATGGCGTTCACCCTCGGTAAACTGGGGCTGGCCAACACCCTGACCGGGCTGGTCCTTGTCCATGTGATCTATGGCGTGGCCTTCACTACGCTGTTCTTCCGCAACTATTACGTGTCGGTTCCGGATGCGCTGATCAAAGCCGCCCGCCTGGACGGTGCCGGATTCTTTACCATTTTTTTCCGAATCCTGATTCCGCTGTCCACACCGATTTTCATGGTCTGTCTGATCTGGCAGTTCACCCAGATCTGGAATGACTTCCTGTTCGGCGTGGTATTCGCAAGCGGCCATGGGCAACCCATTACCGTGGCGATCAACAACCTGGTCAATACCAGCACCGGCGTAAAGGAATACAACGTCGACATGGCCGCCGCCATGATCGCCGCCCTACCCACCCTGTTGGTGTATATCGTCGCCGGTAAATACTTTATCCGGGGCCTGACGGCCGGTTCCGTCAAGGGTTAACAGACAGCGAATGCCCGCCTTATGCGGACGTTCACGGAGACGCAAGATGGCACAGTTACAACTGAAAGATATTCGTAAAACCTATAAAAATTCACCGGAAGAAACCCTCAAGGGTATCAACATTGAGATCGAATCCGGAGAGTTTCTGATCCTCGTCGGGCCGTCCGGCTGCGGCAAATCAACCCTGATGAACTCGATTGCGGGGCTGGAGAGTCTGTCCGGGGGTTCTATCTCGATCAATGGGCGGGACATCAGCCAGGTACCGCCTAAAGACCGGGATATTGCCATGGTATTCCAGTCCTACGCGCTCTATCCGACCATGAGCGTACGCGACAACATCGCCTTCGGCCTGAAGATCCGGCGCCAGCCCCGGGACCAGATCAATGCCGAGGTCAGCCGGGTGGCCAGCATGCTGCAGATCGAGCCGCTGCTGGACAAAAAACCTTCGCAGCTGTCCGGAGGTCAACAACAGCGGGTCGCCATGGGCCGGGCCCTGGCGCGCCGGCCCAAAATCTATCTGTTTGACGAGCCGCTGTCCAACCTGGATGCCAAGCTAAGGGTGGAAATGCGTACTGAAATCAAACGCCTGCACCAGCAATTGAACACCACCATCGTCTACGTTACTCACGACCAGATTGAAGCCATGACCCTTGCCGACCGGATTGCGGTCATCAAGGACGGCGAACTGCTGCAATTGGGCACCCCGAAAGAGGTCTATGAAACGCCCGCCAACCAGTTCGTCGCCAGTTTTATTGGTTCCCCGGCCATGAGCTTCATACCGATTACCGTTACCGAAACCGACCAGGGACTGGCTGCCCGGGTGACCGGCGCCAACCGCGAAACCCTCCGCTTGCCCTTACCCCAGGGGCTGTCGCCCTATCTGGGTCGCCAGATCACCCTGGGCATCCGGCCGGAACACATCAGCCAGCCGGAGGCTGCCCGCATTGAGCACCCGCTGGTGACCCGCGCCGAACTGACGATCGAGGTCACCGAACCCACCGGTCCAGATGTGATCGCGCTCATCAGACTCAACGATGTGGCGGTTCACTGCCGGCTTAACCCCGAACATCCGGCCCGGGCCGGCGAACCCACCCAGCTCATGTTCGACATGGCACGCACAGTCTATTTTGACCCGGATACCGGGCAAAGGATTGGTTAGCGCTTCCTGAAAACCCAACAACAAAGAGAAGGAACCCGTATGTCTCCACAACAACCTTTTGTCCTGAAAACCGCCACCACAGGCGCTCACATGGCTCACCGGTATTGGTTTACCCGTCGCACGCTCGGCACCCTGGCAATGGTGTTCGGGCTGAGCGCGGCCGGCTCCGGCGGTGCGGCCACCCTGCACGATGAAGTCAGCAACAAACTCGTCGGTAACGCCACCGTATCAGGCCACCTGCGTCTGTACGACTTCCGTCGTCGCAACGACGGTAATGCGCCCTACCCGACACCGCAGACACCCGCTGCACAGCAAGACCAGACCTATGACCGGCGCGGTACCGCCTATGGCGGCGACCTGTCGGTATCCACCGGCCGCCTGTATGGCTTCAGCGTCCATACCTCCCTGTTCACCACGCACCCTCTGGTCAATTACGATGACAAGGTGTACAACGGCGTGCTGGGGCAACCCCGGGATCTGAATCAGATTACCGAAGGCTTTGTGCAGTATCAAAAGCAGGGGGTTCGAGTACGTGCCGGGCGTCAGTTGATCAATACGCCGTTTGCGAATACCGACATGTTCACTCTGCTGCCAAGATCCTTTTATGGTGTTTCAGGCACCGTCTCCCTGTACGACACCTTCCAGCACCATGGCCCCCAGGAAGTTAAAAATGCCCGCTACGAAGTATCACAGTATATGCCCTTCAGTTACGATCCGGGCACCTCAACCCCCGACCTGAAAGTGTACTGGGCGCGATTCACCCGCACGCAGGGTCGGTTCACCGACCAGTGGAGCGACCGCAACACCACCGGCTACCCGGTTGGCGAAACCAGCGGCCTGATGACAGCCGGCATTCAGTATCAGCAGCAGACACCCATGGGCGGCCTTCTCGGGCAGGCGTGGTTCTACAATTTTTTCAATATCGCAAAAATGGGGTACGCTGAAGCCGGCTATCAGCTACCGCCACTTTCCGGCTACGGTATACGACCCTTCGTGCGCCTCCAGGCATTACGTGAAACAGAGTCTGGATCAGCGTCGCTTGGTCCGGTCGACGCCACCATCTACGGCGGGAAACTCGGAGTGCAGGGCCGTGACTGGAAAGCCTCGATTCTGGCGCAGTATTCTCCGGTCAGCCGGGGAAGTTTCCGCAACGGCGGTTTCGTTCATCCCTATTCTGACCTGAGCGGAACCCTGTTCGACGACACGATGAACTCCGGTATCGAGGACAGCGGCCCCGGCCGTTCCTGGGGTGTCCGGCTGAGCGGCTCCGTCACTGACAACCTGTCGGCATTCACCCGATACGTCTGGCACAAAGCAAGCTATGGTTTTAATGGAAACTATTACGACTTCAGCGGCAGCCAGGGCTACCCCGCCAATGCAGTGATCAGTAAAGGCCAGACCGGTTATGGGCTGGATGTCGGTTTTACCTACCAACTGGCAGGCATGAGCGCCAACCTCGAGGGACTGTCAATCGGTAACAATATTGGCATCGTCGCCTGGAACGGCCAGCCAACGTTCATCGACAATCGCCTCCGGCTGATTTACCAGTTCTGATCGATCCGGACACGTCATACGGCAGGCCTGTCAGTCTGTCGTACGACGACGGCATCTCATCCCAAGGCACCACCGGCACCTACCAGGCCACATCGGCCCGAACCCCCAATACCCAGCATCAGGTAAATTGATAGCGCCAGGGCTGACAATATACTGAAGGTCCGGCTGGATATTCACATAGTCAGCAATAGCCGCCCGGTACGTCAGCTCAAACGCTGTTTCGGCATTAATGTTGACGCCCTCGGCCTGCTGATAGGCCTGACTGGTACGAGCCCGCGCAACAGCCAGACCGGCCTGGTCATCCGGACGACCGGGCAGCAGGCCGCGGATTGTTGCTCCAGCTCCGGTATACTGGTCAACCATATTCCGGTTACTGTCGGCCAGACCCAGCATCACAAATACAGACACCGGCATGGTGCCTGACAAGGCCCCCAGTTGCCGCTCACCAATCAGATACCCGCCTGTATTCGAATACCGTCGACGGCCCAACGGATCGGCATAATTGCTGGTGCCATGCCAGAGACCAACCCCCAGCTTGTCGCCGCCATTCTGGAACCCGGCCTCAACGTTGGCAAATACCCCGTCGCCGAACCGGATTTCGATATGAGTTCCGTTCGGGTGACCTACCCGGCCTGGCTTTGCATCATATAAGCCTCCTTTGAGGTACATGTGCTGAGCCAGGTGCAACCCGGCAACAACCCCCAGACTGGTCTCGGGAAAGGTACTCACATCGGTCTGGCTGATTGTCGGGTCAAGCCCGAACGAGCTGTTGATAAACAGCGCAGCACTGTCAAGCGTATCGAACACCGCGTTGTAATCCTGCATCCCGATCCTGAGTCAGAGGTTCTTCGTCGCAAAATCGTGCTGATACCAGGCCTCAAAAATCCGCAACGTATTGTGCGCTTCAATGTTGTCGAGCCCCTGGAAATCTCCTACCTGCGCGGAAATAGAACTGCCACTCAGACCCAGCAGATCAACATGAAAACGATCACGTCCACCACCCTGCCAGAGTTGCCCACTCACCGAACCGGTCAGATGCCCGATGCCCGGCGCACCGGATCTTTGCGCAATACCCCCATCAAGATTGCGGAAATAATCCTGAGTCAACACCAGCCCCGCATCGACTGTCGTGGGATGCACGGGAGCGGCCTGGACCGTAACCACAAACCACCCGAACGGCGCGCCGGCGATCAATACGCCCCGGACCAGCATCAATACCCGATTGAAAATTTCGACGACACACATACACCCGTATCTTTATGAGTTGAGAGATCCCTGAAACCGTCTACCCCCTATCCATTGGGAGCACAACGCGCGGAGCCCGGGAGACAGGCTGCCACTCGCACCTGACAGGAGCTACAGGTATACGTCGCTCCAACCGGGTCGGTTTGCAGGAGCGCATCATACACGGTTGTCGCGGTTCTATGGTAAGGCGACTGACGCGTGTTGTGCGACGCAGGCCAACCACTGAAGGCCTTGATCGCGGCGCCCCGGGGGGGCCATTTCACTTTTTCACAACTGAGGGCATACAGTGCCCCGTCTGGTTAATTCGTTGACCTACTGAGCCCCTGAGACACTGGAGAGCAAGGCGGGGCGGCGAAGGTTTGGTGGCTCCAAATCGAGTCGGCGCAACGTGGCTATCCGGTGTCTCAGTGGCTCCCGAAGGGCGCGTCGCTGAAGGCTCTGGACCTGCGTTGCCAGTCCTTGACAGGGAACCACCCTGCCTGCGGACCGCCGCCTTGGCCAGAACCTTCAGCGACACGCAGTAGATCAACGAATTAACCAGACGGGACACTGTCTTTGGCGCACGCGACACGGTGATAAATCTGCCAGCCGTAGCACGCCCGTCTGCAAGACGAGCGGAGCGCGTTGTGGGGTTGCCCGTTTCTGGGCGGGAGGCAGGCCCCACCGTGCGCCTTCACTTGATCGGCGGTTTCCCGCGGTTCATCCCTGCGAGCGCGGCAGACCGAACCCATAGTTATCGGGTGACCCTTGCCATCCGTGGCCGCGTTGTACAGGTTATTGTTTCAATCCACGCCACGGGCCCGCGAGGGGCGCGACAAGGCGATTCACTACATAGCCAAAGCGGAAGACCGGTTTCAATCCACGCGCCCGCGAGGGGCGCGACATTTACTCGGATAAAGTAATTTGCACTAAATGCGGTGTTTCAATCCACGCGCCCGCGAGGGGCGCGACTTTTGCAGCCTGGTTCAGGCCGGCCCCTTGTGATGTTTCAATCCACGCGCCCGCGAGGGGCGCGACGATCCTAATCGACCGGTCACGCCTCAAAATAATCCGTTTCAATCCACGCGCCCGCGAGGGGCGCGACGGCCATTGAGTCCGAGTTGCGCCGGGTTCTGGAGTTTCAATCCACGCGCCCGCGAGGGGCGCGACCGGTCAGTTGTTTGACGGTTACCGGTTGCCGAAAGTTTCAATCCACGCGCCCGCGAGGGGCACGACAACACCACCAGAGCAGAGCTTCGCAAGGTAGCCCACGTTTCAATCCACGCGCCCGCGAGGGGCACGACTCTGTTATTGCCGAGACAACTCGCCTGGCGGCTGAGTTTCAATCCACGCGCCCGCGAGGGGCACGACAAGGTTTTGATGTAAGCGTTGGTGATGTGGTTGAGTTTCAATCCACGCGCCCGCGAGGGGCACGACTTTGCGAGGGTGCAGCGGTTGCGACAGACGGCCTGTTTCAATCCACGCGCCCGCGAGGGGCACGACTCGGCCCGTAAGGGTGAGACGTGGAGCCACGAGGGTTTCAATCCACGCGCCCGCGAGGGGCACGACCTTCCAAGCACTCCATATGCATATGGCCTGAAAAGTTTCAATCCACGCGCCCGCGAGGGGCACGACTATTCCAAGCCACACAAGGTATGCTCCCTCTGCAGGTTTCAATCCACGCGCCCGCGAGGGGCACGACCGAAGATTCAGCTTGATCACAGCGTAGAGCAGATGTTTCAATCCACGCGCCCGCGAGGGGCACGACATGACGTGCCTGCGGGTTATCAGTTTAGCCTTTAGGTTTCAATCCACGCGCCCGCGAGGGGCACGACATCAGTGCCCTCCC
>JASBRL010000135.1 GCA_030149475.1 Marinobacter sp. | reverse complement strand
GGCGGGGCACCGATTTTCCAGTTTATGTTCATGCGACGTGTGCTGACGCTGGCGTCTTTCCTGCGCACAATCGACATGTCCCGGCTGTTGAGTTCGTCGGCTGAATTTGCCAGTTCGGTCGCGGCGCACTAATCTCAGTCTCACGTGAAACAGCGTTCCGCTCAGGCGGGCACAGCCCCATTCATTTGATCTGACGAATTCCGGAACCGACCTATGACCCTCAGCGCTCCCCACATACTCGACACTGAACGCGGCCGGTTCAGCTACCGCGAAAGCGGCCCGGCGACCGGCCCGGTTGTGGTCATGATTCATGGCTGGCCGGAAAGTTCCTGGTGCTGGAATGACGTGGCCACTCACCTCAGGCCCGGTTTTCGGGTCATTGCCCCGGACCTGAGGGGTCTGGGGGACAGCGAACGAACCGACGGCCAGGAGCACTATCGCAAACAGGCTCTGGCCGCCGACGTCGTTGCCCTGCTGGATGGTCTGGGCGTGAACCGGTTCCAGCTGGTCGGGCACGACTGGGGCGGCATTGTGGCCCAGGAAATAGCGCTGTCGATAGCGGACCGGGTAGAGCGCCTGGTGATCATGAACATTGCCATCATCAACAATCTCAAAGGTAACCAGGAGGTGATCGAGAAAGTCCGCTCCGGCAGCGGCCGTGCTTACTGGTACCAACACTTCCTGCAGACCCCGGACCTGCCGGAGGCGATGATCGCCGGCAACGAGGAAACCTGGCTGCGGCATTTTCTCCGTGGCTGGTCCCGCAGCTTTCCGGAAGACGCCATTGCCGAATACGTGCGCACCTTCCGGATTCCCGGCACCCCGGGCGCCAGCGCCAACTATTACCGGACCTTCCACGACGATGCCAAACGTTGGGCGACCACCGCCGGACACGTCTGGCCCATGCCCGGCCTGTATATTTATGGCAACAAGGACAAGGTGATCATTCCGGAGTATCTGAATCACATTGAGGACTGCTTTGACAGTATCCGCGTCGAACAGATCGAGGCCGGTCACTTCCTGCAGGAAGAGCAACCGGAGGCTGTGGCCGGACATCTCAATAAGTTCCTGGACGGCTGATACCCGCCACACTCAGACTCAAGGCGCATAGCCAGAATGAACCCGATAGGCGTACTGTCGGGGGCTCTGTTATCGAAAAGGACAGACAGCATGCACACTGCCCACGCCAAAACCGTCGTTATCGAAGCCTTTGGTGGCCCGGATGTTCTTACCCTCACCGATCGCGACGTTGGTGAACCCGGCCCCGGTGAGATTCGTCTCCATCACAAGGCCTGTGGCCTCAACTACATTGATGTCTATCAGCGTACCGGCCTGTACCCGCTGGAGCTGCCCACCGCCCTGGGGCTGGAAGCATCCGGCGTGGTCGAAGCCGTTGGGGAGGGTGTCAAGCACCTCAAACCCGGCGATCGCGTAGCCTATGCCTCGGCGCCGCCGGGTGCCTACACCGAGGCGCGGGTCATGCCGGCCGCCCAGGTGTGCCCGCTGCCGGACGATATTTCCTTCGAGGAAGGCGCAGCGATGATGCTCAAGGGCCTGACGGTGGAATACCTGTTCCATCGCACAACGCCACTCAAAAAAGGCGACACGGTGCTGTTCCATGCGGCCGCCGGCGGGGTCGGGCTGATCGCCTGCCAGTGGGCCAAAGCCGAGGGAATTACCCTGATCGGCACCGCCGGATCCGATGACAAGTGTGCATTGGCCCTGGCCCACGGCGCCACTCACATGATCAATTACCGCACGGAAGATTTTGCCGACCGGGTCAAAGCGCTGACCCATGGCGAGGGCGTCGATGTAGTGATGGATGCCGTGGGCAAGGACACCTTCGAGGGCTCACTGGACAGCCTCAAGCCCCTGGGCATGATGGTCAGTTTCGGCAATGCCTCTGGCAAGGTACCGCCGGTAGACCTGGGCATCCTCGGCCCCAAGGGCTCGCTGAAAATCACCCGGCCCACCCTGTTCACCCACATTGCCAGGCATGAAGCCTGTCAGGAAATGGCCCGCGCGCTGTTCCACAAGGTCACCACCGGTGCGGTCAAGATCCGTATCGACCAGCGTTATCCGCTGGCACAGGTGGCCGACGCCCATCGCGATCTGGAAGCCCGCAAAACCACCGGGGCCTCGATCCTGACCATTTAAGGGGCCTTGTCGGCGCGGATGCCCACCGCCCGGGCGGGCGTCCGCCGCCAGAACAGGACCAGATTACCCAGCAGTGCCAGCACCGCGCCCAGCACTGCGGTCAGAGTCCATTCGAAACCTTCCAGCCAGGTTGAGGCCGATAACGCCACGATCGGAAACAGGACTGTCGCGTAGCCGGCCTTATCAGCGCCGATGGTCCGGATGACCGTCAGATAACTGTAAAACGCGACGATCGAGCCGGGAATTGCCAGAAAAGCCGTGGCGCCCCAAAAGGTCGACGACGACGGGATCAGCCACTGCGCCCCATTCACCAGACACCACAGACCCAGGGCCACCGCGCCGTAAAACATCGCCCAGGCATTGCCCGCCAGCAACGGAATGTCCGCTGCCCGTACCTTGAGACTGATCAGGTTGCCGAGGGAAAACCAGTAGGTACCGGCCAGCGCAAAGAGAATGCTGGCCAGCGTGGCGTTGCCCAGTTGCAGGTCGTGCCAGAACAGCAACGCCACACCGATGATGCCCAGCGCGACCGCCGGATAGAGCCGCGTGCTGGGCCGTAAACGCAACAACAGCCAGCCGTTGAACGCGTTGAACAGCGCCGCCAGGGAAAACACCACCGCCAGCAGGCCGCTGGTCATTGTTTCTGCGGCCCGGTAAATCAGCAGGAAATTGATGCTGTATAACGTCAGCCCCTGCAGGATCAGCCATCGGTGCTGCGCCAGTGACAGCCGTGGCAAGCGCCGTATCAGCGCCAGACCACCCAGGGCCACCATGGCGGCCAACACAAATCGATAGAACACCGCGACATCCACGGGCGCGGAGGCCACCTGCAACCGGATGGCAGTCCAGGTCAGCCCCCAGATCAGGACGGTCAGGGCATAGTGAACACTGATGGGCATATCGGCGATCCTTGCAGGCGATGGACATTGGAACGCGACAGTTTAGCCTGTTCCGTCGCCCGTGCTACATGAACCGCACGGACTGGATGATCCAGATCAGGCGCAGACGTCAGTGCCCGTTCAGAATATCCACAATCTCACGGCTGTCGCGAATGACCCGGAAGACCCGGTCTTCCACCCGTACCCGATCGTAACGGTCACTCTCATGCTCGACCTCGCCGTAATGCTCATAGTGTTCCGGCAGGCGATCACCCTGGTGGAGTTTTTTCTGCCAGCCCGGGTGGCAGGGACTCACCCCGTTCCACCTTTTTCTGGAGTCCCGGTGGTAGATCCCCGCCCTTGCCGGGGTTGGCGTGGGCAGCCAACGGCAACGCGAAGGCAGTCGATAACAGTACTGCGATGACTCGTCGTTTCATCAATTCCATCCTCTACTACGTCGCTTGATTAACAGCGGCCACCCGAGCGGCAGCCCTGATAGGAAGACGAGCAAAACCAACAAACGGGTCCCGGTGGATTCAGCCACCGGCGTCCCGCTGATCCAGCACCACTCGCGCTATCAGATCTTCAATGCGGCCGATGGCCTCCTCGTCGCCTTTTTTACCCGTCAGCACCACCTGCGAGCCGATCGTTGCCACATAGAGTAACAACGACAGATCCCGGACTCGCTGGGAATCACCGCTGAGGCGTTCAAACAGTGTGCAGTTCTGGTTGATGCGGGCCGCATCCACCTGATTCACCAGTTCTGCCGCATAATCATTCCGACGGGCATAGTCCCGTACCGCCAACTCCACCTGCAAACGCCGGATATTGCGGGAGGCGTCAGTCAGCAGCAGCTCCAGAATCTGGCGCAGCTCCGTTTCCACCTCGCCGTCCCGGGGCTTCCAGTACTGGAGCTCGTGGAGACGACGATCCCGCCAGCGATTGAGGAAGCTGATAACCAAGTCGTCATGGTCCTTGAAATGCCAGTAGAAGCTACCCCGGCTGACGCCCAGCTTTTTCGCAAGGGTCAGCACCCGAAGGTGCCCGAAGCCGCCCGCAGCCACTTCACCGGCAGCGGCATCAAGCCAGTTGTCGCGGGTCAGTTGGGTTTTATCGGTGGCACGGCGAGCGCTTGCGGCGACGGTCTTGGAATCACTCATGGGTACGATCAGGTCCTGTCTGGGGCCAGTCCGGTGGAGTCTGCACGGCCTATGTATTCAACGATCGATCAGCGATCAAGTCGTTGACCCTGCCGACAACATACATTAGTGTATGGTCCATACAATACACCAGTGTATGGAAACTTTCGAATCCGGTTTTCATCACGGCCTACAGAATTCACGGGGTAGCCGGGCGCTATTTTTCCATTTCCGCTACCCACCCCTGCCAACAAGGAGCCCTTATGAGCAACGCGCACTACGAAGTGAACGGCGAGGTCGCCGTCATCCGCCTTGATAATCCACCGGTGAATGGCCTTGGCATTGCCCTGCGTCAGGGCATCGTTGACGGCATCAAACAGGCCGAAGCTGACAATAACGTCGGTGCGGTGGTGATCATCGGCTCCGACCGGGCTTTTTCCGGGGGCGCGGACATCAGCGAATTTGGCACCCCCAAAATGCACGCCGAACCCATCCTGACCACCGTAACCCACTACGTCGAAACGAGCCGTAAACCGGTCATCGCCGCCATCAGCGGCGCCTGCATGGGTGGTGGCCTGGAACTGGCCATGAGCTGTCACTACCGAGTGGCACGGCCCGACGCCCAGATTGCCCTGCCGGAAGTCAAACTGGGTATTCTCCCCGGCGCCGGCGGCACCCAGCGCCTGCCCCGTCTGATTGGTGCCGAGCACGCCTTGAACATGATCGTCTCCGGTGCCGTCGTTCCGGCGAAACAGTTCAAAGGCAGTCCGCTTTTCGATGAAATGGTAGAAGGTGACCTGCTCGAAGGTGCCCTGGCGTTCGCCAGAAAAGGCATCGCCGAGAAAATGCCACTGAACAAAGTGCGCGACCTGAAAGCCAGACACCCGAACCCCGAAGGCTTCTTCATGGTTGCCCGCAACACCGTCGGCGCCATGGCGAAAAACTATCCGGCACCGCTGAAATGCGTCGATGCGGTTGAAGCCGCGGTCACCAAACCGTTCGATGTCGGCATGAAAGTCGAGCGCGACGCCTTTTCGTACCTGGTCATGACGCCCGAATCACGGGCTCTTCGCCATGCGTTTTTCAGTGAGCGCAAAACCAGCAAGATCGCCGACGTGCCCTCGGACACCCCCACCCGCGAGATCAAACAGGTAGGGATCATCGGCGGCGGCACCATGGGCACCGGCATCAGCATCAACTTCCTCAACGCCGGCATCCCGGTGACCCTGGTGGAAATGAAACAGGAAGGTCTGGACCGCGGCGTCGCAGCCATCCAGAAGGTCTACGAAGGCCGGGTCAAAAAAGGCAAGCTGAGCGAAGACAAGGCCAAAGCCTGCATGGACCTGCTGACTCCGTCCCTGAGCTACCGCGACCTGAGCAACGCCGACCTGGTCATTGAGGCGGTGTTCGAGGAAATGGGCGTGAAAGAGTCCGTCTTCAAGGAACTGGATTCGGTGTGTAAGCCCGGCGCCATTCTCGCCTCCAACACCTCCACCCTCGACGTGAACAAAATCGCCAGCTTCACCAAGCGCCCGGAAAATGTTATTGGCCTGCACTTCTTCAGCCCGGCTAACATCATGAAACTGCTGGAAGTGGTACGCGGCGACAAGACCGCCAAGGACGTGCTGGCCACCGCCATGAAACTGGCCAAAACCATCAAGAAAACCGCCGTGGTCTCCGGCGTCTGCGATGGTTTTATCGGCAATCGAATGATCAACCAGTACCAGCGCGAAGCCCTGCTGATGCTGCAGGAAGGCGCCAGCGTGCAGCAGATCGACAAGGCCATCGAGAAATTCGGCTTTGCCATGGGCCCGCTGCGCATGGCTGACCTGGCCGGCGGCGATATCGGCTGGGCCATCCGCAAGCGTCAGTATGCCGAAAAGCCGGACATGAAAAAGATGGTCGTCGCCGACCGTCTGTGCGAGATGGGTCGCTACGGCCAGAAGACCGGCGCCGGTTTCTACCGCTATGAGCCGGGCAACCGCAACGCCCTGCACGATCCAGAGGTTGACAAGGTGGTGGACGAAGTCCGCGCCGAACTGGGCATCACGCCGCGCAAGATCAGCAATCAGGAAATCCTCGAGCGCTGCGTCTACGCCCTGGTCAACGAAGGCGCGCGCTTGCTGGAAGAAGGCATCGCCCAGCGCGCCTCAGACATCGACATGGTCTACCTCACCGGTTACGGCTTCCCGGTCTTCCGGGGTGGCCCGATGCATTACGCCGAAGAAGTCGGCCTGGCCAATGTGGTTCGCAACATGGAACCGTTTGCCGAAAACCCCCATACCGAACCCGGATTCTGGGAGCCGGCGCCACTGCTGGCCAAGTGTGCCGCCGAAGGCCGGGGTTTCGACGAACAGGGTCAGTAATTGCAAGGACTGAAAAGGTCGAGGCACCGTCAAGTCGGGACAGGCCATTTGTAGAACAGCCGCAGGGATGCGGCGGTAGATCCGGCCGACACACGGACGTGCCGTCCGGATCGGTGGCACACATGGCCTGTCACGACTGAGAGTTCAGACCATCGACCAGACAATTGGCTAACACCGGCAAATGCAGATTATCGCGACCAAATTGATCACCGGGGCGTCACAAACGCCCCCTGAGGAGAATTGAAATGTCCAACGATGTCGTCATTGTATCCACCGCCCGTACCCCGCTGGCCAAATCCTGGCGCGGCGGCCTGAACATGACTCACGGCGCCACCCTGGCCGGCCACGTCATCCAGCACGCGGTGGAGCGCTCCGGGGTCGATCCCGACGAAATTGAAGACGTACTGATGGGTTGTGCCCTGCCCGAAGGCTCCACCGGTAACGACGTAGCCCGCATGGGCGCGATCCGGGCCGGCCTGCCGGTCAGCGTCGCCGGTGCCACCATCAACCGGTTCTGCTCCTCAGGCCTGCAAGCCATTGCCATGGCCGCCCAGCACATCGCCGTGGACAAGGTTCCAGTGATGGTCGCCGGCGGCGTTGAGTCCATCTCCACCGTCCAGGCCACCGTCAATCAGAACTATTTCATGGAACCCTGGCTGGCTCAGAACAAACCCGAGCTTTACTGGTCCATGCTGCAAACCGCCGAAACCGTGGCCCAGCGTTATGGTATCCGCAAGGAAGACATGGACGAATACGGCGTACGCAGTCAGCAACTGGCGGCCCAGGGCCGGGAAGAAGGCAGGTTCGACGACGAGATCGTGCCCATCACCACCACCATGGGCGTGGCCGACAAAGCTACGGGCCAGCTCTCGTCCCAGGAAGTGACCGTATCCCGGGACGAAGGCATTCGCCCGGACACCAACCTCGAGGGCGTGAGTAAAATCCGCTCGGCCATGGAAGGCGGCGTGGTCACCGCCGGCAACGCCAGCCAGTTCTCCGATGGTGCCTCCGCCTGTGTCCTGATGGACGGCAAGCTGGCAGAACAGCGCGGCGCCACACCTCTGGGCATCTTCCGGGGTTTTGCGGTTGCGGGCTGCGAGCCGGATGAAATGGGTATTGGCCCGGTTTTCGCGGTACCCAAGTTGCTCAAGCGGGCCGGCCTGAGCGTCGACGACATCGGCCTGTGGGAACTGAACGAAGCCTTTGCCGTGCAGGTTCTTTACTGCCAGCGCAAACTGGGCATCCCGATGGAGCGCCTGAACGTCAACGGTGGCGCCATCGCCGTCGGCCATCCCTACGGCACCACCGGTTCACGCCTGGTGGGCCACGCGTTGATCGAAGGCAAGCGACGAGGCGTCAAATACGTGGTAGTGACGATGTGTGTTGGTACGGGCATGGGGGCTGCCGGGTTGTTTGAGGTGGCTTGAGGCTTTGATTGCCTGAGGTTTGGGTGGAGCGCCTGTTGGGTAGGGGTGTCCAAAACTCGCTCCTTCGGCACGTCCATGTGACGCTCGAGCTCCGCCATCCATGGCTCCGCACGGTTTTGGACACCCCTACCCAACAGACGCCCGCAGCTTTGTGCCATGGTCAACAGATGCAAATTCTGGAGGCTGGGTCATGACCACAGAGTGCGAATTGTAAAAGCAGGCACGTACAGACTCGAAGCGCCGGGCGGGTAGTCCCTTTCAAAACTGTGCGGAGCCAGGGATGGCGGAGCCCAAGCGCCCCAGGGATGGGCCGAAGGAGCGTGTTTTGAAAGGGACTACCCGACCCGCACCGCCACCCTGGCCAATAGGCAAGGCGTTAAAAAGTATCAGGCCGCTCCAAAAACCAAAACCATTTACCTCAGCCACCAGACAAGAGGCGCACCATGGATCTGAATTACACCCCCGAGCAGCAGGTTTTCCGCGCCGAGGTGCGACAATTCCTGCAAACTAACCTCCCGGACGACATCCGCGAGCGTGTGCAGAAACGCCTGCGCCCCGACAAGGCCATGACTGAGCGCTGGCAGAAGATCCTGTTTGATCAGGGCTGGGGCGCCTCCAACTGGCCGGTGGAGTTCGGCGGCACTGGCTGGAGCGCGATCGAACAGTTGATTTTCGAGGAAGAGTGCGCGCTGGCCGGTGCACCGCGCCAGCTGGATTTTGGTCTGAGAATGGTCGCTCCGGTCATCATGACCTTCGGCAGCGATCAACAGAAAGAGCGGTTCCTGCCGGGCATCCTGTCCGGCGAGGACTGGTGGTGCCAGGGTTACTCCGAGCCCGGTTCCGGCTCTGATCTGGCCTCGCTGCGCACCAGTGCCAAACTGGAAAACGGCGAGTACGTGGTCAATGGCCAGAAGACCTGGACCACCCTGGGCCAGCACGCCGACTGGATTTTCTGCCTGGTCCGCACCAGTACCGAGGGCAAGCCCCAGCAAGGCATCTCATTTCTGCTGATCGACATGAAAACCCCGGGCATCACCGTCCGGCCGATCATCATGCTCGACGGCGAACACGAAATTAACGAAGTCTACTTTGACGACGTCCGCGTGCCGGCGGAAAACCTGGTGGGTGAGGAAAACCGGGGCTGGACCTACGCCAAGTTCCTGCTGGGTCACGAGCGGACCGGGCTGGCCAATGTGGGCCAGTGGAAGGCGATGATGCGCCGGCTCAAGGAAGCCGCCCACACCGAGCAGGACGGCGGTCGGCCGATCATCGAAAACACCCGTTTCCGGGACCGGCTGGCGCAACTGGATATCGAACTGCGGGCGCTGGAACTGACGGTATTGCGGGTACTGACCAACGAAGGGGGCCCCGGCCCCCAGGCGTCTATCCTCAAGATCAAAGGCACCGAGATAGGCCAGTCGCTGTTCGAGCTGCTGATGGAAGCCACCGGCCAGGATGCCATTGCGCACATTCCCGAAGCCCTGGAGCCGGGCTATGAAGGCCCCAGAATGGGGTCAGCCGCCGCCACACCGGCCGCCGGCGAATACTTCAACATGCGCAAGCTGACCATCTTTGGTGGTTCCAACGAAATCCAGCGCAACATCATTGCCCAGATGGTTCTTGGCCTTTAAGGAGATACCGATGAACTTCAACCTGACCGAAGAGCAGCAGATGCTGCAGGACTCCCTGCGTCGCTTTCTGGCCAATGAGTACACCTTCGACAAGCGCACGGCGATCATCGGCGAAGGCACGGGCCTGGATCGCACAATCTGGAACAACTTCGCCGAGATGGGTCTGCTGGGTTTCACCTTCCCGGAAGAGCATGACGGCCTGGGCGGCAACGCCCTGGATACCATGCTGGTGATGGACTGCTTCGGCCGCGCCCTGGTGGTCGAGCCCTACCTGGCCACGGTCGTGCTCGCCGGTGGCCTGATTCGAGAGGGCGGCAACGACCCCCAGAAGGCGGACATCCTGCCCGCCATCACCGCCGGCGAGCGCCTGTTGGCCTTTGCTCACACGGAAGCCGGCGCCCGTTACGAGCTCAATTACGTCAACACCCGCGCCGAGGGTGCCAACGGCGGTTATGTGCTGACCGGCGAAAAAACCGCGGTCATTCATGGCGGTCAGGCAGACCAGTTGATCGTGTCCGCACGCACCAGCGGTCAGACCACGGATGTTGACGGCCTGTCGCTGTTCCTGGTCGATGCCGGGGCCGCCGGAGTCGCGGTGCAGGACTTCGCCACCCATGACGGTCATCGTACCGCG
>JASBRL010000056.1 GCA_030149475.1 Marinobacter sp. | reverse complement strand
CTGGGAGATTGACCTGCCCGCCCGCGGTCAGCGGCCCCTACCCCCGCTGGAAATCGTAGATAGATCCCAACCCCATGATACCGGTCAGTTCGTCCAGCGCTTTACGGCTCTCCTCCAGCAACATGGGGTCGGCCAGTTCGGCCTGGGACAGTGAATCCCGGTAATGGGCGTTCACCCAGCTTGTCAGGCGCTCATAGAGTGCATCGGTCATCAGTACCCCGGTATCCAGGGCCGCCAGCTCGGCATCGGTCAGGGCCACCCGCAGGCGCAGACAGGCCGGGCCGCCACCATTGCGCATGGACTGTTTGACATCAAACACCTCAACCTTGGTGACAGGTCCGTCGCCGTGTACAAGTTGATCCAGGTAACGGCTGACCGATTCGATTTCCCGGCACTCCCCTGGGACCGCCAGCAGCATGCCACCCTCCGGGCTGCTCAATAGCTGGCTGTTGAACAGATACGACGCCACCGCATCCGCCAGCGGCACCTCCGACTCGGAAACACGAACCGCACGCAGGTCGACGCCGGTCAGGCGACTGCGAATATCAGCCATCACACGCTGTTCGTTGAGAAATGCCTGCTCGTGGTAGAACAGTACATTGCCATTGCCCACTGCGATCACGTCATTGTGGAAGACGCCGGCGTCGATCGCCGCCGGATTCTGTTGCGCGAAAACCGTATGGGCATCGCTCAGTCCGTGTAGCCGGGCGATCGCCTGGGAGGCTTCCAGCGTCTGCCGCGCGGGGTACAGCGACGGGGCCGGAGCGCTTTCGTCAAAGGCCGCCTGGCCGTAGACAAACAGCTCCACGCCGGGCTGCCCGTAGTGACTACAAAGACGGGTATGGTTGGCGGCGCCCTCGTCACCGAACTGGCTGACCGCCGGCAGAGCCGGGTGATGGGCAAAGTAGGCCTCATCGGCAAAGATCGATTTGAGCGCCCGGCCAGTCACCACGTGTTCAATGGAGCGGTGGAATTTGGCACTGAGGTTGGCCGGCGTGAAGTGCACCCGGTGATCAGCAGTGTCCGCACTGGGGGAGACGGTCGCCGCATTAGCCGTCCACATGCAGGAGGCTGAGGCCACGGCGGCGAGCACCACCGGATTACTCTTGGCGACTGCCGTCAGGATGGCAGCATCGGTGCCACGGAACCCCAGGGCTTTCAGCGTGGGGATGTGGGGACGCTCATGGGGAGGCAGCACGCCCTGAACGTAACCGCGGTCAGCAAGCCGCTTCATTTTCTGCAACCCTTGCAGGGCTGCTTGCCGTGGGTTGGAGACGGCTTTGAGGTTGGATTTGGACGCGACATTACCCCACGAAAGACCGGCGTAATTGTGCGTCGGGCCAACGAGACCGTCAAAATTTGCTTCAATTGCATGCTCTGCCATGTCGGGCCTCATCGATCAGTTTGGCGGGGCCATGGTCAGACCGGGCGCCAGGGTTTCCGGCACGGAGCTGTGGTCGGCTTCCAGCGATGCCATGGGCCATGCACAGTAGTCCGCGGCGTACCAGGCACTGGGACGATGGTTGCCACTGGCGCCGACGCCGCCAAACGGCGCAGCGCTGCTGGCCCCTGTCAGGGGCCGGTTCCAGTTCACGATGCCCGCGCGCACTTCCTCACTCAGCCGATCGTAAAGGCTGCGATCATCCGAAAGAATGCCAGCGGACAGGCCGTAACGGGTATCGTTTGCCAGTGCCAGGGCATCGTCGAATCCCTTGTAGCGATATACCGTCAATAGCGGCCCGAAAAACTCTTCATCCTGGCTCTCCACGCCGGTCATTTCCACGATACCCGGTGACACCAGAGCGGTATCCGGTTCGATCCGTCGCATTTCCAGGAGACTGCGGCCACCACGACTGATCATGCTGGCCTGGGTTTCCAGAAGCTTGCCCGCCGCGGCGGGGGAAATCACCGCTCCCATGAAGGGTTGGGGTTCATCGTCAAAGCGCCCAACGGCCAGGTTGCCAGCCACCTGCACCAGCCGGTCGATGAACCGGTCACCTTTATCGCCGTGGGGAACCAGCAGACGGCGGGCACAGGTACAACGCTGCCCTGCCGACAGGAAGGCCGACTGGATGGTGTGGTGGACGGCACCGTCGATATCCGCCACATCCTGCACAATCAGCGGATTGTTCCCGCCCATTTCCAGCGCCAGGACCTTCTCCGGTTGCCCCCCGAACTGTTGGTGTAGCTGATGGCCCACGGCGGAACTGCCGGTGAAAAACAGACCATCAATACCGGGGTGCCCCGCCAGCGCCGCGCCGGTATCCCGGCCGCCCTGAAGCAGACTGAGTACACCATTGGGCAGACCCGCCTGCTCCCAGAGACGGATTGTCATTTCGGCAACGCCGGGAGCCAGTTCACTGGGCTTGAAGATTGCGGTGTTGCCTGCCAGCAGGGCCGGGACAAGATGTCCATTGGGCAGGTGGCCGGGGAAATTATAGGGCCCGAACACCGCCACAACGCCATGGGGACGGTGCCGCAATACAGCACGCCCGCCCGCCACCTCGGATTCCGAGTAGCCGGTGCGTTGGTCGTAGGCCTTCACCGAAATACCTACTTTGCCAATCATCGCCGCCACTTCGGTGCGGGACTCCCACAACGGCTTACCGGTCTCAACGCCAATCTGGACTGCCAGGATTTCCTTGTGCTCGTCCAGCAACTCCGCAAACCGTTCGATGATGGCCAGTCGCTCAGCCAGCGGCTTCCGTCGCCAGTCCGGAAATGCCTCGCGAGCGCCCCGGACGGCCGCATCCACGTCCTGCAGACTGGCGCTGCTGCCTTGCCAGAGAATCTCGCCGGTTACTGGCTGCTCGGACTGAAGGGCCGTGCTGTGCCCGGTCAGCCAGAAACCATTGATCAGCAGTTCACCGGTTAGTTTCATTGTCATGGTTGCCCTCCCGGACGCTCACAAAACGATCCATTAAATGGCCGGGGAATCCCGACGTTTACCCGGGACAACGCCCCGAATCAGTGGCCTGAAGCCTGTATTGGTGAATACCCGCCATCTTTCAAGGGCGCCAGCCGCACCTTGTCTCCCGAGGATACCCGCAACACCTCGGCCACTTCGGGGGGCACGCTGACGGTGTCGGATGCGATGCAGCCCACCGGCAGCGTGGTCACCCTGAAATCACGGAATGACCGGTTGGTGATCATCACGCGCTGATCCGCGGGCACATCCAGATCAATCGGCTTGCGACTGATCAGTACATAACGACTGATGCTCTCGCGCACGGTCCGGATGTTATGCACAAACGCCTCAACCACCGGTCCCCCATCGAAAATGTCAACCAGGCCGTTAAAGTTGAAGCCTTCTGACCGCAACATGCGCAGTGCCGGCGCTGTGTTGTCATGGACTCGCCCGATCACCGCCCGGGCGTTGTCTGGCAGCAGGGGCAGGTAAATCGGAAATTTTGGCATCAGTTCGGCGATAAAGGACTTGTTACCAACGCCGGACAGATAGTCCGCTTCGCTGAAATCCATATCGAAAAAGCGGCGGCCCAGCGCATCCCACAGGGGACTGCGGCCGTCCTGATCCGACATGCCGCGCATTTCGGCGAACACTTTCTCCGAAAAATGGCTACGGAAATCATCCAGATACATAAACCGGCAACGGGAGAGCAGCAGGCCATTGCCGCCCTTGCGATGGGTATCCGACAGCAGCAGCGAGCATATTTCACTGGTGTCGGTCATGTCGTTGGTCAGGTGCAGAGTGGGCGTCCGCACATGGACGCCCAGTTCGCGGGAGGCGTTGACGGTATTGCTCAGGCGGTAGTTGTAGAACACTTCTTCCAGCCCGACCCTCGCCTCAATGCCGCTGATGCCCACACAACGATCAAGCCCGGTGTCCTCCAGAGCGAACAGATACATGCCCGCTTCCGGTGCGCTGCGCTGGTGAAAGGTGTCCCGGGCGCGCTGGATTTTCTTCTGCAGTAACTCACGGTTCGCCGGCAACGACGTCAGGCCTTTGCCCGCCCCCTGAGCCATAACGTACAGATCGTTGAGATCCCGCTCCTCAATCGGTCGAATCACCAGCATATTGTTACTCCCCGGCAGCCCGCAGGTCCGCCCGAATCATTGTATGCGGTCATCTCGGCGCCACCAAAACCGGCTCGCCCGGCCCACAGCCCAACTGGCTCTCTACCTCGGCAGGCAGGCGCACCTGCCCGTCCAGCCCCTCACCCAGTGGTGTGAGAATGCAGCGGAACCTGGCACCCTCGCCGGCCGCTACCAGATAGTGCGCTGCACCTTGTACGTCGCTTACCCGCACCTGCCTGTAATGGCTGCTGACGATCGTCTTTAACGTATCGGTGCGGGCTTCAAGCACCGGTCCCCCATCAAAAATATCAATGAAGCAACCCGTGCGAAAACCTTCCCGCTGGAGCAATTCCGACGTTTTGCGGGCCAGTGAATGAGGCTGTCCCAACGCCTCCTGGGCCGCAGCGCTCAACAACGTGACATAAATCGGATTGGGCGGCATCAACTCCGCTATAAAGGTTTTGCTGAGCTCGCTCGAATACTGATCGGCGGTGGCAAAATCCATATTGAAAAAATGACGGCCAAGGCTGTCCCAGAATGGCACGGCACCCCGATCAGTCTGTACCCCCTGGATTTCGACTACCATATGATTGGCAAATGCGGACCGGTGGCGGGCAATAAACAGCAGGCGGGCCCGGGACAGCAACTCGAACGCGTCGGTTTCCCGCAGTGCATGATCAATCATGAAAGAGCACAGCAAGGTGTGGCCGGTCAGGCCGTGTGACGGATACAGCACGTCCACCGGGCGGGACACACCCAGTTCATGAGAGGCATGGATCAGCGCATCGCGACGGTAGTTATAAAACGGCTGGCCGTTACCCGCGCAGGCATCAATACCCGCAACACCACGAATCTGACCATCGGCGCCGTCCACCAACACAAACAGATAGCGCTCGCGTCCCCGGGTGTCAGGCTCGTGAGCGAGTGAGCGACGGGAGTGATCGATTTTTTCCGCCAGGCGCTGTTCCGTCCCGGGCAGCGTTGAGACCCGGACCTGCTGCGCGGAGGCGAGACGGGCAATGCCGGCAAGATCATCCCGTTTCGCCGGTCGAACAACCAACATGGGCATCACTCCTGTAACCGGTTGATGACAACACTCCCCGGAGTACTGCCATCAGGGCATGGATGTGTCAGGCGCAGAGTTTGCTGACAGCCCGTTCGAAGCGTGTCAGCGCCTCGTCGATGTCGGACTCCGGAATAATAAGCGACGGCGCCAGGCGAATCACATTCGGACCGGCGATCAGTACCATCACGCCCTCGTCCAGCCCGGCATTGAGAAACTCCTTCGCCTTGCCTTTCCAGGCATCCGTCAGTACGCCACCGAGCAGCAGGCCGGCCCCTCGAACCTCGGAGAACACATCGTACTTTTTACCGATAGTCAGCATCCCCTTGCGCAAACGATCCGAACGCTGGCTGACGCCCTTGAGAATCTCGGGCTGGCTGACGGTATCGATCACTTTCTGGGCGACGGCACAGGCCAGCGGATTGCCCCCGTAGGTGCTGCCATGGGTTCCCACACCGAGACTGGTTGCGATGGCCGCGGTCGTCAGCATGGCGCCAACCGGAAACCCACCACCGAGGGACTTCGCCGTCGAGAGTATGTCCGGCGTCACCCCATACATCTGGTAAGCGTACAGATGACCGGTCCGGCCGACACCAGTCTGGACTTCGTCAAACACCAGCAACGCATTGTACTGGTCACACAGCGCCCGCAAGCCCTTGAGGAACTCCGGATCGCCAGGCATGATGCCGCCCTCGCCCTGGATCGGCTCAACCACAATGGCGCAGGTCCGCTCCGAGATCAGAGCCTTTACCGAGGCCAGATCATTGAAATCCGCATGGACGATGCCACCGGGAGCCGGTTCAAAGCCTTCGGTGTACTTGGGCTGCCCGCCCACACTCACAGTAAACAGGGTGCGTCCGTGAAAGCTGCTACGGAACGAGATAATTTCATTCTTTTCCGGCCCGAAATGCTCCCAGGCATAGCGCCGGGCAAGTTTGAACGCGGCCTCGTTGGCCTCGCCTCCGGAATTGGCAAAGAATATCCGTTCGGCAAAAGTCAGTTCACACAGGGTTCTGGCCAGGCGCAGAGCCGGTTCGTTGGTCATGACATTGGACAGGTGCCAGAGCTTCCCGGCTTGCTCAGTCAATGCGCCAACCAGGCCGGGATGCGCATGACCCAGTGCTGTCACCGCAATACCACCGGCCAGATCCACAAATTCACGCCCATCCTGATCCCAGACGCGGGAGCCTTCGCCCCGCACCGGAATAATCGTTCCGGGCGCATAATTGGGCACCATGACTTCATCAAACAGTGCGCGGTCAACCGGTTCTCTGTTCATACGTTCCTCATCTGACCCAGTATTGGACTCTTTGGTGTTAAACGCCGGGGGTGCCATCGGGGCAGCCCTGAAGGCCTGCGCCGGGCGGTACCACATGCCAATCGCAACTGATTTCATCATACCCCGATCAGGGCATCATCACATCCGGCGTACCCACTATAGGCAATTCGATGATTCTCGGGTTGCGACCGTCCCGCCCAAGCAGAGTTTTCATCACCAGTTTGTAGGAATCCAGATCAAAGGTGACCGCCATTCCGTGCAGGGACAACCCATGCAACTCGTCCTCATCATGCACGGTGGTAATGTGCATCCAGTTGTAGATCACCAGGATGTCACAGCGGGTGCAGTCAGGCGCCCGTTCAACCACACCCACCGGCCCCGGCCAGGGCCAGGTTTTCAGGTGCAGGGTGTGAAAACCGATCTGGGCACGCAGGTTATAACGGGTCACATCCTCAAAGCCCTCACAGGCCCCCTTGCACCGGCCCAGGCTGCGCTGGAAACAGGGGCCGGGCTGTTCCGGCTCCAGCCCGAGCAACTGGTTACACAGGTCATTCTTCTGGGCGATTCCGGCCAGCGCTTTCTCTGCGTCTTTCTTGCTTCGGAACAGGCCGTAATAATCCCCCAGCCGATGCGGCTCGATCTCCCTGACCAGACGAGCCTGCAGGTAGCCGGCCCGGTTCGGCGTCAGCTCGATGCTGACCAGGGTTTTGGTGGCCCGGGAGCGGCGATTGAAGAGCGGCTTGAGCGTCTTGATCTGCTTCAGTTCCAGCAACAGCGCACCCAGCTCGCCGGCGGTTTCGGTCCATTCCACTCGGCGCAGGCTTTCAGAGAGCCGCACCCCGCGGCTGGTGTTGTGATCCCCCGAGAAGTGCGACGCGACCCGCTGCTGGATGTTGGTGCTCTTGCCCACATACAGCAGCGCGTCGCTTTCCCCATAGAACCGATAGACACCGGGCCGGGGTGGCAGGTCCTGCAATACATC
>JASBRL010000046.1 GCA_030149475.1 Marinobacter sp. | reverse complement strand
AGATCGTTCCGCATAGGTTCCAGATCGTAGCCGGCCGCACTGGCTTTGCTGATCACTTCAGAAACCGGATGGAGCGGTGCGTTGGCGAGGGCCCATAAGTGAACGGCGCGCTTGCCAGTGCGACAATAGCCGAGCACCGGGTCCGGGGATGACCTCAGGGCATTCGCAAAAGCCTCTATATCCTCGGGTCCGTACTTGCCCGGCTCAACAGGAATTTCGTGCCAGGTCATGCCCAGCTGCTCCACCTTGCTCTTGAGGGCGTCCGTGTCAGGCTGGTCTTCCGTTTCATTTCGAGGCCTGCTGGCAATAATAGTGCGAAAGCCCGCCCTTGCCAGTTCTTCGATGTCAGCAATGGCAGGTTGCGCCGTCACGCTGTAGTTCGGATCAAGCTGTTTGATATCCATTTAAATTCTCCTCTAATGCAGTTCGCCTTGGGGCGGGCCCGTGTCACGGTAGCTTTCCACAGGCCAGATTTGCAGGCACAGCCACGTCCATGAGTTTGGGGTCGGGCAAATTCAAGTCATTCATGATCTGCACGTATTCCGCTTCCGACTTGCCGGCCAGGCGCGGGTTGTAGTGCTTCTCCTCATAGATGGAAGAGCTCAGCATTCCCTTGTAGTCGTGGGCTGGATACACCAGCGTCTCGTCGGGCAAACGGAACAGCTTGTTGACGATCGAATCGTAACTTTTGTGCGGGTCGCCGCCCTGAAAGTCTGTCCGGCCGCTACCGCGGATCAACAGCACATCGCCAGTGAATACGGCCCGCTGGTCGCCCTGCTTCCAGTAAAAGCTGAAGGACTCATCCGTGTGTCCCGGGGTGTACAGGGCTTCCAGTCGAATACCGTCGACATCTATCCGGTCCCCTTCGGATACCTGCTCGGATACGCAGTCCGCGTTGGTGAATTCACCCATAGTGGTGATGCAGTTGGTCTCATCACGCAGATCGCCAAGAGCCGTGAAATGATCCGCATGCGTGTGGGTATCAATCGCCCGGACAAGCCTGAGGTCAAGTTGATTGACTATATCGAGGTAGGCTTGCGTATACTCCTTGACCGGATCAATGATAAGCGCTTCCCGGCCGCGGCCCGATGCAATGAGGTAGGTATAGGTACTGGACGTATTGTCAAAGAATTGGCGAAAAAGCATGGCATTCTGTCCTGAACAGTAAAATGTTCTAACTATAGATCTAAAGATAATAAATTAGCGGGCCAGCGTCAAAGCCGTTGCATGACAATTCGTACAGGCGTTTTCCAGGGCACTTTGCAGCCCTGAGGGTTTTCCACTGCCGTAGGCTGTCATTTCTGCGGTCTTGCATGCAGGCCAATATTTACAACGTCATCCAGCGATCAATATGAAGTTTGACAAATAGGTCGATACCCTCTAATTTTGCTCGAATAATGTCTGGGACTTCGGGACACCAGGTCGATGGGCATTGAACAGAGGCAAACTGCAAGCCGGTAGGGAGCGTGAAAAAAACATGAGCACAAAAGGCAGAATGATGTGCCCGGTCTGCGAGGTACAACTGAGTATGGCTGATCGACAGGGGGTGGAGATAGACTTCTGTCCACAGTGCCGCGGGGTCTGGCTGGACCGGGGTGAGTTGGACAAGATCATCGAGCGCACCGCCGCAGAATTGGCGCCGCCGCGCACCCCGGAACCGGGGCAACGCGGCTATGACGACCGGTATGGCGGCCAAGGCAGGCATGGCGGCAAACACGGTGGCCACCGCCGCAAATCCTGGTTGGCGGAAATTTTTGACTAAACTGTGTTCCACGAAACCAGCATCGGGAGAAGTCACAGATGGGCGAGGGGCATGGTGAAAAGGCCGCAGTAGGATCCGGCACGGCCGCAGCGCGTCACAGTGGTGGCCTGAAATGGGCGCTGGCAATGACCTCGACGTTTATGGTGGTCGAGGTTGTCGGCGGGCTCTGGACCGGCAGCCTGGCGCTGCTGGCTGACGCCGCACACATGTTGACCGACGTAGGCGGAATGTTGCTGGCGCTGGTGGCCATCCGCTTCTCCGCCCGCCCCGCGACTCCGGAAAAAACTTTCGGTTATGTGCGGATGGAGGTGCTCTCGGCACTGGCCAATGCGGTTCTGTTGCTGTTCCTGACGATCTACATCCTCTACGAGGCCTGGCAGCGGTTCCTTGCACCGCCGGAAATCCTTGGCGGGCCTATGCTGGCGGTCGCGGTCGTCGGCCTTGCAGTCAACCTTGTGTCAATGAAGATGCTGCACGCAGGCTCGCGGGAAAGTCTGAATCTCAAAGGTGCGTATTTTGAAGTGCTGGCTGACATGCTTGGCTCGGTTGGAGTAATCCTTGCCGCAGCAGTGGTGTTGCTGACCGGCTGGACGTTGGCTGACCCGATCATCGGCGCAGGCATTGGGCTCTTCATTGTGCCGCGCACCTGGATACTGTTGAAAGGCGCCGTCCATATACTGATGGAGGGCACTCCGCCCGAAGTTGATGTTGGCCTGCTGGAACGGCAACTTATGGATCTGCCTGGCGTGACCGCAGTGCACGATTTGCACGTCTGGACGTTGACTTCGGGCCTTGACGCGCTGAGTTGCCATCTTGTCGTCGAGGACATGGCGCGTGGTCGTCAGGCGCTCCTGGGCGCGCAACAGGCGATGAAAAAGAGTTTTGGCATTACCCATTGCACGATCCAGATTGAGGACGCCGATCTGCGAATGGATGAGAGTGATGCTCACTAATAAGCGATGCGGAGCGGTGATCGACGTATGGCGTCTGGACCCCACCTGTGACTGCTCCTGTTCTTTTCCTTGATAACCTCCTGGGCAGCGGATCTGCACAACCTGGCCCCTATTTTTGAAAGAGAATGCTTGACTCTGTAGCCAACGCCGAGGCAAGAAGCTACGTCACCGCCAGCCGCACCCTGACCATCGGCAACGTACCAAGGGCCCTGGTCAATTTTGATACCGCCTGCGGTTCCCGGAAATAAATAAAGGCTTGACCTGGAGTTGACTCCAGGTAGTAGGCTTCTTTGACATTGTTGATATCCAACCAGCAAAGGATCCATCCGGATCAGGAGAGGCGCTATGAAACACAATATTGTAAACCAGAGTTTATCGGTGGCTGCCGTGGCCATCTTTTTAGGACTGGGCCTTGTAGCCTCCGCGCTCGCCAATCAGAACGAGGTTGACCAGCCCAAAAAAAGCCTCAGGCGGATTCGGATGAGGCCATCATCCAGACGCTTTTAAGCGCCGGCCCCGAATCGGTTACCAAACACGCCACCGTGTTATCCCGGGCGGGCAAGGTTCTGCAACAAGGTAACGGCGAGTGGGTGTGCCGCTTCGCAGGCCTGACCGGTGACACACCAACCTGTCTGGATTCGCAGTCCCGTGCCTATTTCAAAGCCCGCTTCCAGGGTAAAACACCACAGGTCGAGCGCATCGGCCTCACCTACATGCTGCATGGCATGACGACAGACACCGGCATGCAGATGCCCCCGCACGTCATGGTGATCGTTCCCGACCCGACCGATCTGAAACAATTTCCCACTACGCCGCAGAGCGGAGCGCCCTGGGTCATGAAGGCGAATACCCCGTACGCACATCTGATCATACCGGTCGGTGGGCAGTCGATGGGCGCAATCACCCAGCCATCGGGCCAATGACCTTGGTATGAATGAAAGCGTGGCACTCAAGAATGCATTTGAATCAGTATGGTCATTCAAGCATCCTCAATATTGAAGCGCTGCGGGGGGGGGGCCTTGATAGTGGTACGCTTCTGTTTACTCAACGAAGATTAAGTCCGGATTTGAAAGATGATAAAAATTGGCCAGGTCGTGCAGGCGTTGGCCATAAGCGCCGATACCCTGCGTTACTATGAAAAAATCGGGCTGATGCCCGGGGTTCACCGCAACAACGGTGGTGCACGCTTATACAGCGACAAGGATCTTTCCCGTTTGCGATTTATTAAGCGGGCACAAAAGATGGGTTTCAGCCTGGATGAGATCGCTGGCCTTCTAAGCTTTCGGGATAATTCCAAAAATGCCAGACCCAATGTACGGAAACTGGCTCGTCTTAAGTTGGCCGAGATTGAACATCACCTGTCCGAGCTGGAAGCCTTGCGAGACGAGTTGCGGTTGCTGACCAACCTTTGTGGAGCAAGTACTGATGGTTGCCCAATACTCGAATCGTTTGAAAGGGCGGATGGCTCCTGATACGTAAGCGGTCCTTCCCGAACCTTCCCGCCTATCCGTCACCGAGTGCGATGGTGCCCAACAAAGTGCCATCGCCCGCTGGCGTACATCACTTGCGTCTGCCTGGTTACTGTCTGCATCACGCAGCGCGAGCAGCTCAGCGATCTCACGCAGGGAGAAGCCCAGCTCTTGCGCGCGACACCGACACCCACACCCACCACATCAGCCACTTTGCCAATGGTCATGTCAGTCATGGCGGCATCCTCAACTCACGAATTCTCAGTTCACATTAGTGCTCGTACCACGGTGCGAGGTTAAGGGTACTGAACATTCTATAGGAATGCAGGGCTTGACTCCGTAGCCGGCTACGGAAGTACTTTGAAGGAAGTCAGCAAAGTCGTAAAAGGAACCGTCGTAATGTCAGAGTTGAAATCAGAGTCCAAATCCGGTCGTGGGTCTTTAATCGCGGGCGGGGTCTCAGCGGTGCTCGCATCGGCCTGCTGTCTTGGCCCCCTTGTTCTGATCTCGCTGGGTATTTCTGGTGCCTGGATCGGCAACCTTGCCGCTCTGGAGCCCTACCGGCCGTGGTTCATTGGTGCAGCGCTGGTGGCGATGTTCTTTGCCTGGCGTCGGATATACCGACCCGTACAGGATTGCGAACCGGGCGAGGCGTGCGCGGTTCCGCAAGTGCGCACCGCGTACAAAGTCGTGTTCTGGCTTGTCGCGCTGCTCGTCTTGACTGCGATAGCGTTTCCTTTGGTCTTACCGCTGTTTTACTGAAACCTGCTCCACCCTAATTGACTGAGAGGCACTACACCATGAAAAAGTCCCTGATTGCGGCCGTACTGTTTACGCTGTTCAGCCTGCCTGCCCTGGCGGCGCAACAAACGGTGACCCTGTCCATTCCCGGTATGACCTGCTCCGCCTGCCCGATCACGATCAAAACCGCGCTCAAGCGGGTCGATGGCGTGAGCGCGGTGGATGTCCGGTATGAGGAACGGGATGCGACGGTGACCTTCGACGATGAGAAAACCTCCGCTGAGGCGCTGACTCAGGCGACCACCAACGCGGGCTATCCGTCCACCCTGAAACAAACCGGGACGACCCAGGAGTAACTATTAAAGATCCCAGGACCCTGTTGCGAGCGAGTGCTATTGGCACGGTCGTGGTCGCGTTGTGCTGCTTCACGCCGATTCTGGTGGTTTTACTCGGATCCGTTGGTCTGGCGGCGCTGACCGGCTACCTGGACTACGTGCTGTTGCCCGCGCTCGCCATTTTTATCGGTCTGACCTTCTACGCTGTATGGCGCAAAAAGCAATACGACGCCTGCTGCAATAGCTCATCTACCAAGGAGTCACATGAATGAGTAACGACAACCTGCATATTGCTGTGATTGGCAGTGGCGGCAGTGCCATGGCCGCCGCTTTGAAGTCGGCGGAACGCGGAGCCCGGGTAACGCTGATCGAGCGTGGCACCATCGGTGGCACCTGCGTCAATATCGGCTGCGTGCCCTCGAAGATCATGATCCGCGCCGCTCACGTGGCCCACATGCGCCGCGCCAGTCCGTTCGATGAGGGCATTGCGGCGGTCGAGCCGACTATTGACCGGCCCCGGTTGCTGGCCCAGCAGCAGGCCCGGGTTGATGAGCTTCGTCACGCCAAGTATGAGGGCATTCTCGACGACAATCCGGCCATTACCGTCTTGCGGGGTGAGGCCCGTTTTACCGATGGCAATACGCTGGCAGTGACGGGAACCGACGGCACGGAAAGCGAGGTACGCTTTGACAGGGCGTTCATCGGTACCGGCGCGCGGCCAGCCATTCCCCCGGTTCCGGGTCTGTCCGACACGCCGTACTGGACGTCCACCACGGCACTGGCCAGCGACACCATTCCGGACCGACTGGTTGTCATCGGGGCGTCGGTCGTGGCGGTGGAACTGGCCCAGGCCTTTGCCCGGCTGGGCAGCGAGGTGACCATTCTGGCGCGCAGCCGGCTGTTCTCCCGGGAAGACCCGGCCGTGGGCGAGGCCATTGAAACCGCTTTCCAGGCCGAGGGTATCAAGGTTTTGAATAACACCCAGGCGAGCCAGATCAGTTATACCAATGAGGAGTTCGTGCTTGACACGAACGCCGGGGAATTGCGGGCCGATCGGCTGCTGGTGGCCGTGGGACGCACACCGAACACCGACCGGCTGAACCTGGAAGCGGTCGGCATCGAGACGGATCGCGGGGCCATTGTCGTGAACGAGCAACTGCAGACCGGGGTGCCAGGCATATACGCCGCCGGCGACTGCACCAGTCAGCCTCAGTTTGTCTATGTGGCGGCTGCGGGCGGCAGCCGGGCAGCGGTCAATATGACCGGTGGTGATGCCCGCCTGGATCTCAGCGCCATGCCGGAAGTGGTCTTTACCGATCCGCAGATTGCGACTGTCGGTCTATCCGAGGCCGACGCCGAGGCAAGAGGCTACGTCACCGACAGCCGCACCCTGACCCTCGACAACGTGCCACGGGCCCTGGTCAACTTTGATACCGGAGGCTTCATTAAAATGGTCGCGGAACGGGAAAGTGGACGG
>JASBRL010000029.1 GCA_030149475.1 Marinobacter sp. | reverse complement strand
GTTTCGTGACGGCTGGTGGCGTGGAGCTGATCGTCCGCCAACCCCTCGGTCATGGCGGCCTTGGCGATGCGGTTTGGCAGGATTGCTCCGCAGGGGAGTTTGAGGGGTTGGGCCAGGGGGGATTGGGGCATGGCATCATCCTGATGGTTTGAGTTGGTTGATTTTCAAAGAGGCCAAACCACGATTCGTTGCATCAATAGCGCCGGCCAGATATCCCGTAAACTCTTGTGACCACTCACTTCCGACTCCGGTTAATCGTTGAGCCCAGACACCTGAGCTCGGTGACAAGGCAGGTACAGGGTGATCGCCAGTCGCCCGTTGATCTGCAACGGTCGCTGTGTGAACCTCTTGAGCCCAATCCTTTATAAATACCGCCTCTGGTGTTGCCGCCTGCGAACCAAACAGTCGCACAAACTGCTCGCGACAAGCTGTCATAAGCTCTCTTTCAGAAACTCGGGAGCGAATGTCAGCAGGCACCCCCAGGAAACCAAACAATGCCGCCTTCCCCTCCGGAGCAGAGGCATCATGGATCTCGACCATAGGCCCAACGGCACTTCGAGCCTCCCCGGATAGCCCTTGATCTCGCCAGAAAGGTCGGTCGAACACGGCAATATATTTTGCATGAGAAGCCATCCATGTATCTGTCTCCCGCCACTGTATTGCAAGCTCGTTCGGCAAGGCGGGCGAAAACGTAAGCTGAGCCTCGACTAATCGGGGCGGCATGGCCAACAACACACGTTCTGCAAAATGGCTAAAGGTTTCTCCGTTCGCATTTTCGCTCACTAACTCGACATGTGGTTCTGACATGTGCAGGTGGCGGACTGCCTGGCCCCTCACAACCCGCGCTGAATCAATCCGCCGGTACAACGCATCAATGAGTGAGTACATGCCGCCGGCGATTCGCATAGATGGCGGAGAATTGACGTACCCACGTGTTCTCTCTGGAGGCTGATTCGATGAACGCTCCAGAAGCATGTCGCCGGTTTCAAATTGTTGGAAGGTCCCCAGTTCGAGTTCGTCTACCAGTCGCGCCATATCGGTCTGGAATGCGGGCCAGAACCAGGCGGGCCCGAGATCAAAGCCCCCATCACCTGACACATCCGGACTACCATCAGAGTGGATCGTAGAGGCAATCCGACCACCAAGAATCTCCCGCGCCTCCAGAATGACGTAGTCTTTGATGCCCCTCTTCTCAAGCGAATAAGCGGCATATAAACCCGCCAGGCCGGCGCCAACAATGGCGATGCGTGTGTTTTGCATGAATGAACTTCCCGTGATGGTCGTTTTGCTTTGGCAACGCTAGATTCTAACTGTGGTTTAGACCTAGGCGGTCTTTGAGCCTGGAGCTGTTCTCGCGATAATGAAATGCTTCAGCGCGGACGGAACCGTAACGATTGAAATTGAACGCCTAACTCCTGAGCTTGAATATCACACTCATTGGACTGCTACCTTCATGGCTCTGGTATTCAACTGGACCAAAATACGTAAAGGGTGCTGCTTTGCCATTACGCAGCTTATTCTCGCGGACAAATAGGTGCACTGAGAGCCCAAGCTTTTTGTGTTCGATCAGTTCCCGACCGCGCTTGCTTTGAGGCGTGGCTGAGTTCTGACTCTGCCAGTGAAATGTGTGCTCATCGATCCAGTGATCAATATAGCGGTGCTCGACGCCTTTGCCCTGCTTATTGAGCGTCACCAACAGGATGTGAGCGTCGGCCTCTTTCAGAAAAACATGCCCGCTTTGCCAGTTGCCGGGGTTGAAAGTTGCACCGAATAGCTTCGGGATTTCGTCTCTGGGAATCTCTTGTCCTACGGCCATTTCCAACGGGTCGACAACGCCATCCAGGCGGGCGAACGTTCGAAACTGCTCAGCCAACTCCGGAGTGACAAGAATATCCTCGTACTCGGGATTAGCGGCCTCGAGCACATAGTCACCAGTCGATGATTTCCGGACGGTTCTCAACAGGTACTGTGTGTCACCTGCTTCATCAAGCCGCTCAATCGCGAGTGTTTTACCAGTAATAGCCCCAGCTTGATCAGGTTTTATTTGCTCAAGCAGCAAATAGTCGCCATCTCGAACCGGATTTTTCCCGCCGTTCATGGAGTTGCCCGACGCTCTGGCTATGAAATGGCGACTCGCCTCTATTCGTCCATGGCCCATCCCGATAGACCTGTATTCTGGCTCTTCAGCCTGGCTGTTTCTGAAATGGCCGCACGCAATCTTTAATGACGGAAAGTATGGTAACTCGGTACCAGTAGGGGTAGCAGGAACAACACTTTCTGACGGAGAGTCGACTCCTTTGGCGGACTCCCGTGCCTCGTAGGAGGCCAGGCGATAGTCAATCAATTCCTGAACCATGCCTTCAAAGACCGGCATCTGGAGAGTTTCCAGTGACAGAATCGGTATGAATTTGTCATTCTGGACCAGAAAAACGGCCGGCGACTTGTTGGTCCAGTGCTCGACAGGATTCCTTTTCCAATATTGCTGCCATTGCACCGAGTACCCATCGACATGCTTTACCGAATCGGCAAGCTCCTGATACAGCCTCGGCCTCCGCTTCAATGTCTGCCATGAAGCTTGGGCCAGCTCGGAGAGCAGCGGCGGTTTCCGCCATCCATCCAACTGCTGAAATGCGTCTAGCAGAATCATTTTGAATGATTTGCTCATTGCCGTCGTTTCAACTTCCAGCAAAAACGACTCGTAGCTGGCTAAGAGGTCGGTCTCAATGTCAGTGAGATCATCCATATCCCGCACCAGGCCAAACCAGCCCCCGTGCTGTTTGCGAGCTTTCGAGATGCTAGCGCCAAAGTGGTAATACTCGGTAAGCGTTGGCCGGCGACCCAGTGTTTCTTTCAGCGCCTGGTAGTCTTTTTCAGCCCCTTTCTGGTCCAGTCCCTTGAGAAATTCAATCACTTCCAGGTCGTAGTTGATGAAGCAGCCATCCGGCAAGTCCAGGTGGTTTTTCTCAGCTTTACGGGCAAACTCCGCCAACTGCCCGTGATTCATTGCCTGGCCAATCAGTGCCTGGGGTTTGTGCAGAAAGCTCTGGTGGTTGCCGACAAAATCCAGAATCACCAGCATATTTTTACCGGTTGCCGCACTTTTCCGTAGGCCTCGACCGATCTGCTGAAGGAACAGGATCTTTGAATCGGTTGGCCGCAGTAGCAATACTGTGTCGATGGCTGGTAAATCGACGCCCTCGTTGAACAAGTCCACCGAGAAAATTACGTCGAGCTGACCATTCTCCAATAGCTCTAACGCCTCACCACGGGACATCTCTGATTCGCCATGGACGGCGGCCGCCCTCTCACCTTGTTTCGCAAATTGGTTTGCCATGAAATCGGCATGCGACCGTGAGACGCAGAATGCCAGGGTTCGACTTTGCTTGTGTGTTCGCCATACTCTGAGGGCGTGGCGGGCACGCCCCAACGTCGCCAGCTTATTTGCTAACAGATTTGGATCGAACTTCCCGTTACGCCATGGGATTTCGGAATAGTCCACGGTGTCGTCGTAAATTCCGTAGTAGTGAAAAGGCACCAGAAATTCACCCTTCACCCCCTCAAACAACGGATATTCAAAGACCAGGTTGTCGTCACACAACGAGAGAATATCAGAGCGGTCTGTTCGATCAGGGGTTGCAGTTAACCCCAGCAGAAATTGCGGCGCAAAATAACTCAGCAGTCGGTGATAGACCGGTGCGGCGGCGTGATGAAATTCATCGATCACAACATAGTCAAAGTGCTGCGGGCTGAAGCGCTCCAAATGAGTTTCTTTACCGAGTGTCTGAACCGACGCACATAGGATGTCGACCGTCCGGTCCCGCTGCTTCCCCATGTAAAAACCAACACGACTATCCGGCTTGATCCGCAGGTAGGTCTCGGCCGCCTGATAGAGAATTTCTTCGCGGTGGGCGACAAAAAGAATTCGGCGTGCGCCCATTTGCACGGCATCAAAAGCCGACAACCAGGTTTTCCCCAAACCTGTTGCCAACACAACCAGACCTCTGTGGTAACCCTCTCCACGGGTCAGATCCAGCGCCTTCAAAGCGCCCTTTTGAACATCATTTGGAATGGGTACTTCCTGTCTTTCGTTGCTGCCCGGCTCAAGCGACTGTGCCGGCGGTTGTCTGCGCTTCTCATAGTCATCAATCCATTGATCAGAAAGCGGCACAGCATTCGGATGTTCAAACAGTTCCTCAAAACGACTGGCTGCCTCCAGATAGCCTGACTCGGGTGGAAAATCCACCTGACAATTCCATTCCAGGCCGTCCTGAAGTGCTTGTCGGCTTATATTACTGGAGCCGATAAAGGCCCTGCCCCACATTTGCTGATTCTCGGCGTGGCCAGCGAAAAGATAGGCTTTAAGGTGAAAACTACTCCCCTTGCTCTGATAGATACGCACCTGGGCGCCATGGTCATATAACAGAACAAGCTTTCGCAGGGCTTCTGTGTCGGTAATATCCAGATAATCGCTGGTCAGAATGCGAATACGGGCCGGATCAGGTGCTCGCTGCAGCGCGCTCACCAAATCCGGGAACAGGAGATTCAAGCCAGTGGTTTTTACAAAGGCGACTGCCATATCTACCTGGTTAGCAGCTTTAATTGCCTGGCACAATTTGGGCAGAAAGTGATGGTCTTTCCCACCCGTCGTCAATTTCCTATGTGAAGCCGATGCCTTGCTTAAAAGGATATTCAACCACTTCTCATCTCTATCGGACCGCTGATCGTCAGTGCGCCATAGACGACAAGCTTCATATCCTTTCAGGTTCTGAATCCATTGCTCGGCAAGCGATTCGTCAGCATCAGTAAAGTGCCGGCCATCCTGGTCGCGCTCGCCCTGCCCAACCTTGAAACTCATGTAGAAAACGCCATTCGGTTTCAGGGCATTCCACAACCGGCTAATGGCTTCGGGTACCTCGGCAAGGGGCAAGTGCAGGAGGCTTGCACAGGCCCATATACCGTCATACGTACTGGACTCGTGAATATCCGAGAAATAGCGATGCTGAACGGATAAGCCGGTCTTTTCGACAGCGAGGGAGGCGATTGCTTCTGAACCGTCAAAGGCGGAAACACGGTAGCCCTGTTTATCGAAAAACAACGTATCCCGGCCAGAGCCACAGCCGGCATCCAGGATATGTCCACCTTCGAGGACTAGCGGCAGGAACTCTTGGTAAAGCGCTTCCATGTTGACTTGAAATGTTGATTCAACAAACGCATCGGCATTGTTGTTGTAATAGGCCAGCGTATCCCGCATTGAATAGTTCTCTTGCGACTAATTAGCCTGAAGTCAATCTGGACCAGGCTACCAGGCCCGAGAGTTTCGGCCAAGAATGATTTAACTTAGGCCAGTACCGAAAAAGCTCCCCAACTACTCTTTAGTCGTGAAAATTATCGTCTTCAACGACGATATCCTTGTAATCACTGGCAACGCGATCGTATTCGTCAAAGCAGTCGTTTTATCTGCAGCAGGTGTCCATGGGATCGGCTTCAAACAGAGTCTGGGAGATTTTTTCTACGCTGTGTCTGGATACCATGGTGATCCCCCTTTTTTCATTTGCAGTCATTATCACCGACGGACGCGACAAATTATGTCGCCTGGCTGTTGTAGGCTTTTCCAGCTCACGCGCGAACGTCAACTCGAACACTCGTTCCAGGTTTTCCATCAATTTTCTCCAAACCCGTAAACCCGTGCGCTCCGTTCAAAGAATGCCTCGATTACTGGTATAGCCTCGTCCATGTGTTCAAACCGGTGACTTCCCTCAGGAAACGAGACAACAGAATAATGCTCCTGGTAGATATCGTGAGTCGCTCGTCAGTCGATGACATCGTCCACCTGATCCAGAAAAATGAGCCCGCACCCGCGTTGGTTGAGTAGTAAATATTCATTCGTTTCCGCTCCCCACATTGAAGTCGTTACCCAGGACAACTATTCCAGCGCCTGGACCACCGGTAAAACGTCGACCACGGGCCTTCCTGCCAGATATCGGGCATCCAACTCATAGGCCATCCGTTCCAGAGGCATTTCGTTATAGCCATAGCGGTTCAACTCATTCAAATAACGAGCAAGAAAGCGTTCAACACCCAGATGATGCCACTGGGCGACATGGACCAGTTCGTGAAAATGAATTTGCAGATTGTCGGCAGCGGTTGGCACCAGGTAATAGGTGTCGTTGAGAGTTAAGCCTTCGATCTGGCGCCCGAACAGGCTTCCCAGGTTGCCCGCCTCTAACAAGTCCTTTGCTGGCAACGGAATCCGATCCGTTACTACATAAAAGCTTCTGGTAAGAAACTCCTCGGGAAAGTAGCCCGCGAACAGTTCTTTGAACTCAGAGCAAGACTGGCGCTGCACTTCAAATTGTTGGTTGGTCGAATGAATCCAGGCGGTTATTTCACGTTGCATAACAGGCTCCGCTGACGTTTTCTTTCACGTCACTCACCATAGCGAAGCCTTGCGACACTTCGCGTCGCTCCAAACCCATATCATGCAGAAAAATTTTGGGTACCCGGATTAATTGGTGTAGTCGGTGTGTGACTAATGCATGAAGAAACTGCTTTCTCTACGGATTTTCTGGTTGCTGAGTGTGTGGAAGATGTCGGCTTGGGGCGTTGTGAGAATCATGGCCATTAGAGGCGAGATGATCAGGCCGTGAATCGCCCGGTTGTCACACTTTGTCCCCGGCAATCAACAAGAATCCACCAAAGGGAAGTTGGTGCGGCAGGCATACTTCAAACGTTCGACCGATAATGCTGCCGCCCGGGAGCCAGATCGCGGTTCGAGAATGCACGCTCCCCACCGGGAGTGTATCAAGTACCTCACGAAGTTCGCGCTGTGAGTGCCAATGCACCCCCTGATAAGCACCCTGGTTGTCGCCTCGCCCCTTGTGGCGCCATAACAGGCTGTGACGGTTCAATAACCCTACGACGAATCGGCTCCGGTAACCCGGACAAACTCATGCAACGCTTGCGGCCATTCCGGAACGAAACAGAGGGCGGTAATTGACATGACGTGGTTAAAGCTGTTGTCCGCAAATGGTAACTGCGCGGCATTGGCAGACAGGTAGCAGGTTCTCGCATCCTGGCCTCTGGCGTATGCCAGGGCTTCACCATCAATGTCCACACCGGTCACTGATGGCGATTGCGGCAAGCGTGCTCTCCGGCGGTTAAACCAGCCTGTCCCGCAACCAACATCGAGCGCCTTGTCCCCTTGCTGGCAGTCCAGCTCCGACACCAGCAGTCTGAACTCTGTCTCACCGATCCACTGGCCACGACCACTGGCATATCAATGATCATAATGTTCCGGTGTCATGGAGAGACTCTCTATGTTCCGGGTGCGGGTCGGTGTGACGGAAAGGCTGTATCAACATCCGATCCAGCCGCAGGTCGTGCTCCATCCGGAAATTTTCAATTCCGATGATCATGCCCAGGTGCCCCTTTTCAGGCTGGGCACGGTAGGTTCCGAAAATTCGGTCCCACCAGGGTACGCTGAAGCCGAAGTTGCTGTCGGTTTCACGTTGAATGGCAGAGTGGTGGACCCGGTGCATGTCCGGTGTCACCAGAATCAGTCGTAACCAACGATCAACCCTCTGCGGCAGACGAACATTTCCGTGATTGAAAAGCGACGTTGCGTTCAGAAGCACCTCAAACACCACCACAGCCAATGCCGGTGCGCCAATGAGCACAACAACTGCCATTTTGATGGCCATGGACAGCACAATCTCAAGCGGGTGGAAGCGCAAGCCGGTGGTTACGTCGAACTCCAGATCCGCGTGGTGCATGCGATGCAATCGCCAGAGCCAGGGTACTGCGTGGAAGATCCGATGCTGGAAATAGATGGCCAGATCCAGTGCGAGGATGGCAAGAATCACCGCCACCCACCCCGGCAGGGAGACGAGGTTCAGCAGGCCCCACCCATGTTCGGAGGCATAGATCGCCGCACCAACGGCGGCCAGGGGAAACAGCAGACGAACCGCCAGGGTATCCAGAATCACGATGGCGAGATTGCCGGGCCAGCGTACGCGTACCCGGCGTTCGATGGTTTGAGGGCGCCGTGTGGCAAGAATCTCCCAAACCGCCATCACACTCAACACTGAGACAAACCCCAGAATCCGTATCGTCGGCTCATTGGCCAGGATAAAATCGGACATGATTTGCTCTCCTCACTGGACCGGCAAGCCCGCTGCCTTCCACTCTGGGAAACCTTCGTCAAAGCGGCGCACCCGGAAGCCAAGCCTGCGCAGGCGCTCGACTGCCTCATGGGACAGCACACAGTACGGGCCACGGCAATAGGCGACGATCTCCCGATCCCTGGGCAACGCATCCAGCATAGTTTCCAGCTCGTCCAGGGGGATGTTGATGGCATCCGGCAGGTGGCCCGCCTGAAATTCTTCGTGGGGCCGGACATCCAGCAATGCGACCGATCCTTCCCGCAAGCCGGCCAGCAGATCGTCCCGGGAAACGGCTTCCAGGCTGCCGCCCGGATCGTCAGAGCCAAACAGCCGGCCAATAAGGCGTTCCATTTCAGCCAGGTTGGTTTCGGCCACATCCCGCAGTAGGCTCATGAGCGTCACGATGCGTTCATCTGTCAGCCGGTAAATGACCTGCTTGCCCGAGCGGGTCGCCGTGACCAGCCCGGCCCTGCGCAGGTGTTGCAGGTGCGCCGAGGCATTGCCCACGGTCAGCCCTGCCGTGTTTGCCAGAGTCTCTACCGACGCTTCGGACTGGGCCAGGCGCTCCAGCAGCGCCAGCCGATGCCCGCTACCCAGCGCTTTGCCAACCTGGGCCAGGGTGTCCAGAAGATCTTGCCGGGATGTCATGGTGCTACCTCATATCGATCGGTGGAGGGCCACTGCTTGACAGCCCCACTTTTTCGTTTATTCTAACAATCCATAGAATATGTGCAAGTTAATTCATCCAAAGGAGTCATCCCAATGAGCGCCCTGCTGTGCGGCATCTACATGGACCCCTGGGGGGCGTTAGCCAACTTGATTGGCGGTACCCATGATGAGCTGGTCTTCACGGGCTGTGCGACGGAAGCCAGGAACCTGGCCCTCCGGGGCGATGGCGCTGTTCGCCTATCAACGAGTTGGGAGACCACAGCTGAAGACATCGAGATGGCTTCGCATGGGCTGATTGACGCCTGGTCACAACTAAGGAACCTCTGATTAAGTCTAGTGGCGATTCCGGCTTTCAGGGAGAGCCCCTGCGGGCAAGCGTTGAGAGACTCATTGGCCGCGTTACGATTCTTGGCAAGGGCATCGGCCATGACCGGCGAATCGCGCCTTGCCACTGAGCCTCTCAACGCTTGCAGAATCGTCAATAGACTTAATCAGAGGTTCCCTAACAAGCAATTGAGAAGAGGCCTACCTGGTATGGAACCTGATACTACTTCGTACGACCACTATCGCTACGGCATCCGGGAGAATCTGCACCAATTCAGTCATCAGCTGGGTCAGGTGTTTCTGGTTGGTCTGACCATCGGCATGATGCGAACCGTCGTTCCGGCGCTGGCAGAGTCGGAATTCGGCGTTGCCGAAGGCTCCTCTCTGATGCTGACGTCCTTCGTGGTGGCCTTTGGCCTGGTCAAGGGCGTTCTGAATTTCGTAGCCGGACGACTTGCCGAGCGTATCGGGCGCAAGAAGGTTCTCTTATACGGTTGGCTCTCCGCCATTCCGATTCCTGTGATGGTGCTGCTAGCACCCTCTTGGAGCTGGATTGTGGCGGCTACCGTGTTGCTCGGGGTCAATCAGGGCCTCTGCTGGTCCATGACCCAGACCTCGAAAATGGACATTACCCGGGCCGATGAGCGGGGCCTGACCATGGGCCTCAATGAGTTCTCCGGCTATGTGGGGGTTGCCGTTGCCGGCATTGTGACCGGCTATCTCGCTATTGGGCTTGGGCCGCGCCTGGGACTGTTTGTGTTTGGTGCAGTCGCCATCGGCCTGGCCATTGTCCTGACCCTCATCGCTATCCGGGAAACCCATGGATGGGCGAAGGCCGAAAACGCCCGCCATGCCGACGGTACTGCCACCGGCCCCAAAGCTCGTCTGCCCGAGAACATATCGGATACCCCGACCACCCGCGAAGTCTTCACGCTCATGAGCTGGCGTGATCGTCGGATGGCAGCGTTCAGTCAGGCCGGCCTGGTTGAGAAATTCGTGGACGCACTGGTCTGGGTGTTTTACCCGGTCTACTTGTACCAACAAGGAGTGGGGCTCGGCGCCATTGGCTGGATTGTCGGGATTTATGGGTTTGTCTGGGGTGGTTCCCAGTTGGTGACCGGGCGCCTGTCAGATCATATCGGCCGCCTCAAGCCGATTGTGTGGGGCATGTGGTTGTGCGGGGGCGGCGTTGCACTAATGCTGCTTGGCAACGGGGTTATCTGGTGGTCTTTCTCCGCAGCAGTCACCGGTTTTGGTATGGCTCTGCTTTATCCCAACCTCAGCGCTGCTGTGGCGGACATCTCCCACCCCAACTGGCGAAGCTCTGCAATCGGCATCTACCGTTTCTGGCGTGACCTTGGCTACGGCATCGGAGCACTGGCCTTCGGGATTATCGCCAACGTGACCGGTGTGGTCACCAGCGGTTTCTGGTTTGTTGCAATTGCGATGTTTCTTTCCGGTGCTCTGGTTATGCTCTGGGGCGAAGAGACTCATCCACGCCTGAACCCCAAACGCAAAAGCCCGAAGAGGCGACATCACCGCAATGGAATCGGTGCTTGATGACCACCTGTTGGATATCGACTGGCCCCGCGATACGGAACTGTCCTTTGAGCTATCCGATGATGGCAAAAAGCTGATGGTTGATGTGGACCTACCTGAGATTGACGAGTTTCCGACCACGGAACTGCGAGTCTATCAAAGGGGCATTGGTGTCTCCGTAGACGAGCGCGAGGTGTGGAGCCGGATCCATTTCGACAACCTGGACGCACTCGATCCGGTTGAGGCCCTCAAAGCTCAGTCACGTCGCGTTCGCATCAGCCCTTGCTCCAGAGTAGAGGCCGTCTCTTCACGCAGCCATTCAGGTTCGAGAATATCGCAATGGACCGCCTGGGCGGTCAGCCACCAGCGCAGATCCTGAGTATCGCCTACAGTGACGGTAATCTCAAAGCTGTGTTCGTCGGTGTCAGTTGTCACCTGGTCGATGCCCAGCGGCGATTCGATCAGATGGTTGAGCACAGGCTTGTCGCAACGCAAATGCAGGAACACCGGTTTATGGGAGTGGAGAATGCCCATGGCACCAGAGGAAATATAGAGGTCGAGATCAAAATCATCCGGTCGCTCGACCGGTTTTTCCACCAACTCTCCGGCCGTCGCACGGTGCAAAACCAGTTGACGCACCCCCTCCCTGCCCTCGATGGTTCCAATCAGATAGACGTTCGGCTCCCGAAAGATCAAACCGAATGGATGTACCACAATCTCCGCCGGTTCAGACCAGTTACGGGCCTGGTAGGTAAGCTTGCATTGGTCTTCTCGCAGCAAGGCTTGGGTCACTGCTTCCAGCACATCGGCATCAATCTCAGGCCGTTTTCCACCCAGGCCGCGATTGATAACCCTCACCCGGTTTGGCCACTGCCCCAATGGATTACGTTCCCGCAGCAGGATGCGATGGGCCTCATCAAAGTGGGGTTTCAGGTGCGATAGCGCTCGCGGCGGAAGCATTGGTCTCAGGTAGGCTCTGGCAAGCTCAAACGTCAGCGCCGCCGGCAGATCAAGAGCTGGGATAATGTCCATTGTCGCTTCGCGATCGAAGGACCACTGAAACGGTCGGCTGACTTCATCCACCAGGAGCGGAAAGTCCGTACTCAGTTTCTCCAGATCCCGCTGGATTGAGCGCATGGTGACGGAGAAGCCCTGCTCCTCAAGCCTGGCCGCCAACTCGGTTGTGGTGATGGCCTTCGGGTACCGGGGCACCATTCGGAGCATGGTCAGGTAGCGGACGGCGGTTCTGGACATTGGCTATTCCTTGTTTAGCTAAACAGACTGGATGCTTTGTTACTTCGATGCCTGCATATCCGCAGGCAGCACTCCCGGATCCCGTTGTTTCGTCAATCCTCCAACGAGTACTATAGGGTCTCCGACCAGGAATATGCTCTCCAGAAGACAGGAATGTCCGGATGCAATACAATTTCGAGTGGGACCCACGGAAAGCCTCAAGCAACTCGAGGAAACACGGCATCACCTTTGAGGAAGCGGTGGCTGTTTTCAAAGATCCGATGGCGCTCAGCATCTATGAGTTGGATGATTCTGATCCTGACGAGGATCGATGGGTAACGTTAGGGCTGATCGATGGCCAGCACTATCTCGTTGTCGTGCACACCTATCAAGCATCAAAGCACAGTACAACCATTCGGATGATCTCTGCCAGAAGAGCAACACGACAGGAAATCAAACAGTATGAACAGGGGTAACTCAATGCGTGACGACTATGACTTTTCAAAAGCAGAGCGCGGCAAATTCTATAACCCCGAGGCTCATTTTAACCTTCCTCTGTATCTGGAGGATGATGTACTCAATTACTTTACCGCCAAGGCCAAAGCCAAGGGCGTAGAGCTCAACATTTTGGTGAACGACCTCCTCAAGAAGGATATTGAGCTAATTGAAGGGGTAAGCAACCAGAAAGAACATGGATGACAAATCCTTCAAACCTGCCAACAACATCAACGTCGGCAGCGGTTAGCAGGTGACTAAGGAACCTCTGATCAAGTCTATTGACGATTCTGCAAGTGTTGAGAGGCTCAGTGGCAAGGCCCGACTCGCCGGTAATGGCCGACGTCCTTGCCAAGAGTCGTAACGCGGCCAATGAGCCTCTCAACGCTTGCCCGCAGGGGCTCTCCCTGAAAGCCAGAATTGCCAATAGACTTGACCAGAGGTTCCCTAACTGCCCTGCTCCTTCGATGCCTGAATATCCACAGGCGGCACCCCCAGGTTCTGCCACTTCTCCGGATGACAGGTAAACAGCAGTATCTGATGCCGGCTGGCCGCATCGAACAGGATGCGCTTCATATCTTCGAGACGCTCGCTGTCACTGTGCACCAGGGTGTCGTCCAGGATGACCAATGTCGGTCTTCCGGCTTCCTGCAGCAGATCGGCGTAAGCCAGGCGGCTGATCAGGCCCATCTGTTCCCTGGCACCAAAGCTCAGTTCGGTGATCTGCCCCAGTTCGCTGCCCCGGCTGAAGGTGCCGGGCCGGAGCTGTTCGTCGACTTCCAGAGAGGCTTCCGGGAACAGCACTGACAGGTAATGGTTGAGGTGCTTTTGCAGCGGTGCCTGCAGGCGACGTGTGAGGGCCTGACGTTTTTCCGTGAGCAGGGTCAGCAGCAGATCCAGTGCCCGGGCACGGCGGTGCAGTTCCTGATAGCGGCGATGGCACTGCTCGAGCTCCGCCTCTTTCTCGTTGAGCTGTTCTTCCAGCCCTTCCGCACCCCAGGCTTCCAACCTGACTTTTATGTCCCTGAGTTCCCGGCCCCGGTTTTCCTGGGTCTGGCGCAGGTGATTGACGGCGTTCTGGTAGCGCTCGATATCCTGTTTGAGAAAATCCGGTCGGGCTTCGCGGATGTCCTGTTCGCGGCGTTCGAGGCTGGCTTGCAGTTCGGTCTGTTGTTTTTCGATGTTCGCCAGGTCGGCGATTATCTGCTGAAGTTGCTGCTGCCGTTCCGGGCTCTTTTCTTCATCGGTCAGGCGCTGCCATTCTGTTTTGGCGTTGTCCCGGGCCTGTTTCAGTGACGACAGCGTGGCCTGATGCCCACGGTCATCGGATTC
>JASBRL010000023.1 GCA_030149475.1 Marinobacter sp. | reverse complement strand
GGCACCCGCGCCCGCAATGACGCATCCGGCTGGCAGATGCCCGACTGGGTGAAAATGCCACTGGCCAGCGGTCTTATGCGGTCCCACTGGTTTACCCGCAAAGTGGTCACCGAAAAGTGGTTCCTGCATCAGCAGGTGCCGCCGCTGGAAACCGCCGTGTGAGCCGTCCCGGTTACCGGGTGGCGGCCCGAGTGCGCGGCACCTGACGAAGACTGCTGGCGGTCAGGCCCCCGGGCAGAGCGGCGATGAGGTCGGCCGCGTGTAACAAACGCATCATGTCGATACCCGTTTCAATTCCTCCCTCCTGCAAGGCGAAAACGAGATCCTCGGTAGCCGTGTTGCCGGTCGCCCCCGGGGCAAACGGGCAACCACCCAAGCCAGCGCAGGAGGCGTCCAGCACCGTGACACCCTGTTCAATGGCAAACAGGGCATTCGCAACGCCTGCACCAAAGGTGTTGTGACCATGAAAAGCCCAGTCAATCGTATCGTAACCGATTACCTGCTGCACGATTTTCAGAGTTTCCCGGACCTGATAGGGGTTGGCCCGACCGGTGGTGTCGCAGAACGCGACTTCCAACTGCAGACCCTCAGTTACAGCCAGCGCTTTTCTCAGCACCTCGACAACGCGCTGTGCGTCTATTCTGCCCTCGTAAGGACAATCGAAGCATGTACCCAGATCCAACCTTAGCCGGGCTTTCGGACCTTCATCCCGTACCCGGTCGGCAATATGCGCCAGCCCCTCAAGCGACGCATCGACACTTTGACGGACATTTTTTTTGTTATGGGTTTCAGACACCGACACAACGTAGACCAACTCCCTGAGCCCGCTCGCCAGGGCCAGCTCTGCCCCTTTCAAGTTAGGGATCAAGGCCGATAAACGGACCCCCTGTTGGTTAATGAAGGCGCTAACGATATCCTTGATATCGGCCATTTGGGGAACCGCTTTGGGACTGACAAACGACCCGATCTCTATCCGTTTGATGCCCGCATCGATCAAAGCCTGGATGGCCTCAACCTTTGCCTGCGTCGGTAGCGGATCACTAATGGATTGAAAGCCGTCTCGCGGGGCAACTTCGACCAACTCGACGGAATGGGGAGGGATAGTGCTTATCATGCTTCTGTCTCCTTGCCCTTTAGCCAGTTAATGACGCCACCTGCCTTGAGGATGTCCTGTTGCCGCTGACTCAGATCGTGCCGTAATGGCAATCGATGCGTCCCGTTGATCAGCGCCTCGACGTGGCACCCCGCTCGCAACTGGTCAGCGATGTCTTCGATGGTAATGGTGTCATCGGGATTCAGGTACTGAAGATCTTCCGCATGTTCCAGCGTCAGCGGCAGCACTCCGAACGAGGGGAGATTCTGCCAGTGAATCCGCGCGAAGCTCACCGCGATAACCACCTGCAGACCCAGAAACCGTGGCACCAGCGCCGCATTTTCCCGACTCGAGCCCTGACCGTAATTACGGCCAGCTACAATGATATGGCCATCCCCTGCCGACCGGGCTCGTCGGACGTAATCCGGATCGATCTGCTCAAAAGTGAACTCCGCCGACGCCTTAATATTGCTCCACAGAGGCATTACACGCGTACCGGCCGCAATTATGTCATCCGTGGAGATGTTGTCCCCCACCTTCAGTTTGACAGGCAGATGTATTCGGTCCGGAATGGGCGATAACGTCGGCAAGGGCGGTGTGTTTTCAGTTGCCAAAAGCTGCACTGAGCGCGACTGCCCGGGCGGCAGCGGCGCCTTAAAGTGCCTGATGTCGGCGGCCATATCAACGGGCTCGACTGGCCTGACAAAAGGCATATCGAGGGTGCGCGGATCGGTAATTACCCCCGTCAGCGCAGAGGCCGCTGCAGTTTCCGGGCTGCACAGAAAAACACTGTCTTCACGGGTTCCCGATCGGCCCGGGAAGTTACGAGGCACCGTACGCAGACTGTTGCGGCCTGCCGCTGGCGCTTGTCCCATGCCGATACAACCGTTGCATCCGGGTTGATGGATGCGCGCGCCGGCGGCCACCAGATCGCCGAGGAGGCCATGATTGATTAGCGCCGACAGTATGGTTCGGGTCGAGGGATTAATATCCAGGGACACACCGTCCGCGATTTTTTTTCCCGCAACGATTTGACCGACGATGGCAAAATCCCGGTAACCGGGATTCCCGGAAGATCCGATATAGGACTGGAAAATTTCTTCTCCGGCAACGTCAGCAACCGGGACGACCTTGTCCGGGCTCGAAGGGAGGGCAATGAGCGGCACCAGGTCAGACAGATTGATCTCGATGACGTCGTCGTATTGGCAACCTTCATCGGGCGCCAGAGGCTGCCAGTCCTGAAGCCTGCCACGGGACTCGAGAAAGCGCCGGGTTTCGTCATCACTGGGGAACACACTGGCCGTCGCCCCTGTTTCAGTTCCCATGTTCGCCAACACGTGACGATCCATCGCGTCGAGGCCCGCCAGACCGGGTCCGGTGTACTCCAGCATACAGTTCTTGAAGCCTGACACCGTGTGACGCTGCAACAATTGGAGGATGATGTCCTTGGCGCTGACCCAATCCGGCAACTTGCCCGTCAAACGCACGTTGATGATACGGGGCATGGGCATAAAAAAGGGCTCGCCAGCCATGGCCATAGCGACTTCTATACCACCTGCTCCGACGGCCAGCATACCCAATGCACCGGCGGCAGTCGTGTGGCTGTCACAGCCAATCAGACTTTGCCCGGGAACGCCAAAACGTTCCATATGAACCGGATGACTGATGCCATTTCCCGGGCCGCTGTACCAGACGCCCATCCGTTCACAGGCACTTTTCAGGAACAGGTGCGAATCCGCACTCATCTGGTCCGGCTGGACCAGGCTGTGATCGATATACTGCACACTCGGACTGGTTGCAACGCGATCAACTCCCATGGCGCGTAACTCAAGCATTACCAGCGTACCCAGCACGTCCTGCAGTAGCGCCTGATCCATGCGTAATGCAACTTCAGCACCCGACGTCATCTCGCCGCCGACCCGATGATTCCCGATCAGTTTGTGACTCAGAGATTGTTTCATTCCATTACCTTATGACTCAATTTCGCGTTTTCTTGCCCGGGCACGACAGCTCTGTATGCGCTGATCAGGAACTGCATGCCCAGCGCGGCAAACCCCACCGGCAGTAGTCCATAGGGGAAGACCATTGGCGTGCCGAAAGCACTCGACACCCGCTCGGAATACTCAAAGGACTGGAATGCCATCAGCCAGCCACGCCAGGCCATAATGCCGCTGAAAACCACGCCAGCGAGAGCGATCAGGCATCCCAACAGGTTTCTGAAGGTTGGCGGCAGCATTTGCGAAAAAAAGGTAATCCGGATGTGGGCATCGTGATGCTGCGCCTCGGCCGCGCCGATGACGGCCAGGTAAACGATCAGGAAGGAGTTGATTTCCAGGCTCCAACTGGTCGGTGCCGAAAACAGATAACGCATCGCCGCGTCGTAGCAGATCGACAACATCATGAAGGCCAGCACCAGCGCCGAACTCCACCGGAGGGCGGCCAGAAGGCCGCCCCAGCTCTTGGCCATTTTGTTCATCATTCAACCATCACTCATCAGGCTTTGCCCAACGCCAGATCGATTGCTTTACGGCCGACGGACTCACCTACTTGCTCAACCCAGTGGTCCCATACCGGCTGAATCGAATTCTGGAACTCGTCCTGGTCTTTGCGGGACGGCTCAATGATTTCGATACCGGCACTCTTTACTTTCGGCCAATACTGGTTCGGGTAAATATCGTCGTTGGCATACGGCGCGAAATTTTCCGAATACCACCTGGCTGCATCCTGCATGACCGACTTCGTACCGGCATCCATGGAATCCCAGCGATCGCGCAACATGAACGGCGCGACGGTATAAGCGGTCGTCGGCAACTTGTAGCAATAGCCAAGCTGCTCCTGCAGGCTTCGACCGATGACGGTGGAAATATTGAACACACCAGCATCCACAGTGCCTCGCTGCAGAGCCAGATAGGTTTCAGACGACGGAATACGAACAGCGGCCACGTCGTATTTTTCCAGCGCTTTGGTGGCTTCGAAGCTGACCACCCTGACCTTTTTCCCTCGCAACTCATCCATCGAGCGAATCGGGCTGGCCTTGGTGCTCCAGATGTACTCTGGCTCCAACACACCGCCACCGGCGCTCAGCATGTAGAGGTTGTCCTTGGCCAACTCTTCGTTGATCAGATTGAACAGGGGGCTTCCGATCGCCAGACGCTCCGGGTTACTGTAAAGCTCACCAACAATGCTTGGGAGCCCGGTAATACCCAGAATCGGCAGAGACCGCGTCACGTAGGAAGTAGTGTGGAACATGAGATCGATGCTGCGTGAGCGCAGTGCCGGCAGTTGTTCATCGACTTTCAACAATTGCCCGGATGGGTAGTAGTCCACACTGATCTCGCCGTCAGAGTGCTCCTGAAGGTATTTAACGAAGCCCGCTGGCGCATAGCTGATCGCCTTATACGAGGGTGGAATATAGTAAACGGCCGTCATACGTGTCGCTGCAGACGCCCGATTTGCCCAAAACGGCGCAGCACCTGCCAGTGCAAGACCGGCACCAGCACCCAGACTGGTTTTGAGCAGATTACGTCGGGATATAGTCATAGCCTTCTCCTGATTATTGTTTTGGTAACACCTACAGATTTGCCAGATCACATCAGACCGGGCAGCCAAAGGCTGATACTCGGGAAGAGCACGAAAAGCATCAGCACGAGAAATTGAATAGCCACAAAGGGCAGCACACTGCGAATGATCTCTTCAATGGAGAGTTCGGGGCACACCCCCCTGAGTGCATAAAGATTCAGACCGACAGGGGGAGTGACGACCGCGATTTCAAGATTCAGAACCAGAATGATGCCGAACCAGAGCGGGTCATACCCCAAAGCGGTGATAACCGGCAGCAAAACGGGCGTGGTAACCACGATGAGTGACACACCGTCGACAATCATTCCCAGGAACACCAACAGCACCATGATGGATACGAGAATAGCCCATGGCGGGAGTGCACTGGCCATCAGCATTTCGGTCAGAGTCTGTGGTACACGGACAAGATTCAGGTAATCTCCAAATATCTTGGCGCTCCCGATGATCAGCAGGATGACGCCACTCACGCGAGCCGTGTTTCCCAATATGCCGAACAGGGAACTGAACGTCAGTGAGCGAAACACCGCCGTGGCGATCAGCAGCGCACCCAGTGCGCCGACACCCGCAGCCTCACTCGGTGTTACAAAGCCAGAGTAGATGGAGCCGAGGACAACAAGCACCAGGAGTGCCGCGTGCCAGATATTAGCCAGGCTCTGGAAACGCTCCTTCCAGGTATAGGATTCGGTATCCGCGGGTGCGTCTGCCGGTCGAAGATGAACGCGGACAAAGATATAAACGGCCAGAGCCAGGGCCAGCACGATGCCGGGCACGATGCCGCCGACAAACAGATCCGCTACGGAAACTCCGGATACGGCGCCATAGATAATGAACGGAACACTGGGCGGAATCAGCATGGCCAGGGCGCCAGCGCTGACCACAGAGCCGGCCGCCAGGGATCGACTGTATTTCCGCTCGAGCATTTCCGGAACCGCGACAGAACCCACGGCGGCCACGCCGGCAAGACTGACCCCGGATACGGCGCCAAACACGGCAGAGGCGCCAACCGACGAAATGGCCAGACTGCCCTTCAGCCAGTTGAGCCAACGAACAGCCGCCTGGAACAGACTGGCGCCAACCGGCGTCGCACTGAGCAGATTCCCCATCAGAATAAACAGGGGTAAGGCAATCAGTTCAAAGCTGTTGAGTTGGCCAAATAACGACGAAGGCGCAAAGAAAAAGGCCATTGTCCCCTTCGCCATATACAGCCCGATGAGCCCGGACAGGCCCAGTGACAGAAAAATGGGAAAGCCGAACCCGATCATGACAATGAGAACGATCACGACAACAATGGAATCAACCATCACGGCGCTCCGGTTAGATGATGTTCTTGCGCTGAAGTTCGGTCAGTTTCTCGTCGTCTATCTGGCACAACGCTTTGAACACTTCCCTGGTGTGCGCGCCGAGCTCCACGCCGGTATGCCTTACCTGACCCGGAGTCGCTGACAGTTTCGGAAACACATTCTGCATCGGAACGGCCTGGCCCCTGTGATCCGGGACATCTACGATGGCCTCCCGCGCCTTGAAGTGCGGGTCGTCCAGCATTTCCGCGGCACTGTAGACCAGGCCTGCGGGCACGCCGACCCTGGCCAGCAAGTCGACGATCGCCTGAGCGTCATGCTGGCGGGTCCAGCCTGCGACAACATCGTCAATGGCTTGCTGATTTTCGCCGCGGGCACGGTGTGTCGCGTAGTCGGGATGTTGAGCCAGTCCTGGCTGTCCCATTGCCTCACACAAGCGGACAAACACGGTATCCTGATTGGCTCCGATAATGACGTCACGGCCGTCACGTGTCGGGTAGGCGTTAGACGGCGCAATGCCCGGAAGAATGCTGCCGCTGCGCTCGCGAATCTTCCCGGCCCGCGCATAATCGGGAATCAGGCTTTCCATCATCCCCAGAACGGATTCGTAAATGGCGCTGTCCACCACCTGGCCCTGCCCGGTTCTTTCCCTGTGTTGCAGGGCGACCAGTGCACCCAGTGCGCCATGAACACCGGCCAGAGTATCCCCGAGGGAAATGCCCACACGAACCGGAGGACGGTCAGGGTAACCACTGATGTAACGCAGCCCTCCCATGGCCTCGCAGACAGACGCGAAACCGGCCCGGTTCGAATAGGGTCCGTCCTGACCAAAACCGGTTACCCGGACCATCACCAGCCCGGGGTTGATGAGTGAAAGCGTCTCGTAGCCCAAGCCCCATTTTTCCATGGTGCCCGGACGGAAATTTTCGATCAGTACATCCGTTTCTTTGACCATTTTTCTCAACAGGTCCTGACCCTCCGGCTGACGTAGATCCAGAGTAACGGACTTCTTGTTGCGACCAATGACATTCCACCATAGTGGATTGCCATCGGCGTCTGCCTGTCCCCATTGCCTCATGGCATCACCACGAAGGGGTGGTTCGACTTTGATCACATCTGCGCCGAAGTCGGCCAGAATCTGGCCGCAATAGGGACCCGCAATAAGCTGGCCCAGCTCCAGAACGCGAATGTGTTGAAGTGGTAGGGGCTGTTGTTCGTTGGGCATTGTTATTGTTCATCCCATTTCAAATGTCTTCAAGGAAGCCAGGGCGCACTCTGTCTGACGTTGTTCTCTCAAGCGTCCATATGGAGGGTTCTCGCAGCCAACAGGTGAGCCCGCATGATGTTCTCGACCCATTCCTGGTTGCCGGCCCTGACCGCTTGCAAAATCTCGGCGTGATGCCGCATGCTTCGCCGCAAGTGCCCAATATCGTAATTCGCAAAGTTCCGACTGATTAATGAACTACGCACCAGACTCTCCAGCACGCCGATCAGCCGCGAATTCCCGCTGGCATTCACCATCGCCTGATGGAACTCCAGATTTAATGCCGCAATCTGGTTGCGTACTTCCGGCCGGGTCTCAACCTTTTCCGTCAGAACCTCCATAGAGCGACACAAACTGTCCAGACGATTCAACGTGTCCGCATCAATTCGATGACACGCCAGGCCAACGGCCATCGGCTCCAGGACCAGACGAATATCAAATACTTCCCTGGCATCCTGCTGGGTCCAGGCGGCAACCCGGCAACCCCGATTAGGAATGGCTTCCAGCCAGCCTTCCGATACCAGAGCTCTCAATGCTTCGCGCACCGGTGTCCGGCTCACCGCCAGCTCCTGGGCTACGCTGGCCTCACGAATGAACTCATGAGGCTTATAACAGCCGCCCTGAATTTTTTGTCTGATAACCTCGGACACACTGGCCACGGTTGTTTTGGATTCTGAGATCGTCATTTTAGGTTTACAACTCATCTTTATCTGAAAATAGCATGCAATTGATCACCAATACAACAAATTAAAAGCCATTTATGGGCTATAAATCCAAAATTGCATGCAATATAAAGTCACGGAGAGGCCCGCGTCCTTGAATGAGCTGGTGGCAGCAGCGCTGCTAAGGAACCTCTGATTAAGTCTATTGACGATTCTGCAAGTGTTGAGAGGCTCAGTGGCAAGGCGCGGTTCGCAGGTAATGGCCGACGTCCTTGCCAAGAATCGTAACGCGGCCAATGAGTCTCTCAACGCTTGCCCGC
>JASBRL010000022.1 GCA_030149475.1 Marinobacter sp. | reverse complement strand
GCCGAGCTGGAACACGCTCGCCTATCGCAATGAGAGCAGTCTGAAATCGATCATATCGAGAACGCTTCATCTGCCGACCGACGCCCTGCCCGACCGCCTGCGGATACTGTTGTGTGGCGCAGAGTCCGGACAGCGGGCGCTAGAGCTGGCGCAATACCTGGTTGATGTCGAGGTGATTGCCGTCGACGAATCACTGGCCAATATCGCCGTCGCCACCCGTCGGGCCCAGGAGCTGGGGTTGTCCAATATTGTTTTCTGGCCCTGGTCGCTGGTTCATTCCTTTGTGACTGACGGCCACACCGTACACTGGGTGGAAGTGGGCAGGCTGCCATCGGCGCGGATGACCGATCTCTCGCTGGCGAAACTGATCAATACGGTGACCGGGACCGGCGGTGTGGTCCACCTGCACACCGCCCTCGACGAGCAGACGCCCGGCGATCAGAAGATTCGCCAACTGGTTGCCGAGCACAACCTGAAATCCGATTGCCACACCCTGCGACAGTTACGCCGCATGGCCCTGAACAATCCCGAGGACGCACTCTGGGCGGACCTGCTCGGCGAGCTCGATTTCTACGGCCTCGGCGGTTGCCGGGATCGCTGGTTCCGGCCCCAGGACGGCCAGCAACTGGCACAGCTGATGGCGATGGTCAGTAACGAGGTAAACTGGAAGCTGGTGAAAGCAGAAGACGCTGATGGCCATCGGCTGGAGCTGGGCCCGGTGCAAAAGCAGATTCGGGCGGAAGCGCTCGGCAGCGAAGTTCAGAGTCTGGTGGGCCAACCTCTCTCGGTCTATTTCACCCGTCGTTGATATCGCTTTTATAGAGAACCGGGCGCGTAGAGTCGCCGGCGGGCAATGCGCCGGGCCGGCGGCTTACGTCGCCTGCCTGGCCGAAGTCATGCCTGAACAGAAAACTCGCACTACGCGGGGCCTCAGACTCTGACGTTTCTTACGACGAGTCAAGCAGTCACACAGCCCTTCACACGTAAGGCATCAGCGACTCGCCGTACAAATGCAGCTCCTCCAGAATATGCTGTTTCTCCGGCGTCAGCTGCGGATCGGCGGCCAGGCGTTGCAATTCACCAGCATAGGCCTCCAGCGTCCGCCAACCCGCCTTCGGATGAATCAATCGTTGGCTTCGGAATTCCTCCCAGCGTTCGAGTTCCTCGTCCATCAGCGTGTGGGGATAATTTCGTGCCCGGTACCGGAATAGCAGTGTCTGCAAGCGCTCGTCCTCAAACTTCACAGTATGTTCCCCCAGCGTTTCCACCGGCTGCTGTAACAGCCAGTTCAGGGTTTCCCGGTCTGACTTACTGATAAATCCGCCGGCATAGAGCTGTTCATCGGGGTCGGTCAGGTCGCCTTCTTGAGGCTGATCAAACGCCCGGGCAATTCGGGCCGGCAGATCCCCGGCTTCCCGCAACAGGGAAAGGTTGCGGCGCAGTCGTTCGCCGTCAAGCTCAAGAGAAGCCAGTCGCTCTTGCGGAATGGACTTCAGCATGGCCGACGGCGCCAGGACTGGACACTTGTTCAACTGCACACCCTTCAGCGCAAACCGGCTGACACCCTCACCCAGCTCTTTTTGGGAGGTAAACACCCGCGCACGAATCTGTTCCGGCGTGGCCTGAATCAGTTCCGTGGGGTCTTCCCGCAGATCGTAAACAATCACCAGGTTTTTATTGCTGGGGTGTTCGGCTACCGGTGCGACCATCGCACAGCAACCCCGGAACGCAGGGTACTTAGCGGACACGTGAAAGACCGGCTTCATGGTCGCCGTATCCAGCATGGCTCGTGCGGAATGCTTGTCTTTATTCTGCAACACGAAATCAAACAGCTTTGGCTGCTTTTCTTTTATCAGTCGCGCCAGAGCAATGGTGGCCTCAACGTCCGACAGGGCATCGTGGGCACTTTCATGACTGATGCCGTTGGCCGCGGTCAGCTCCTCCAGACGAAAACTCGGGCTGCCGTCGTCTTTGGTGGGCCACTTGATACCTTCCGGCCGCAACGCATAGGTCAACCGGACCATATCGATAATGTCCCAGCGGGAATTGCCGTTCTGCCAC
>JASBRL010000011.1 GCA_030149475.1 Marinobacter sp. | reverse complement strand
TGCGGGCAAGCGTTGAGAGACTCATTGGCCGCGTTACGATTCTTGGCAAGGACGTCGGCCATTACCTGCGAACCGCGCCTTGCCACTGAGCCTCTCAACACTTGCAGAATCGTCAATAGACTTAATCAGAGGTTCCCTAAGAATTGGGCCACTCCAGCGGTTGGCTCTGGCCGCGGGCCCTGCGAGCCTCCAGATAGTCGCCGCTCTCGATGATGCGGGTCTGCCATTCCCGTTCGGCCGCAAAACCGGTTTCCAGAGGGCGCATACGCGCGTGTTCAATCAGTTGTTTGGCGCCCCGGGTAGCCATCGGGCTCTGGCGCATAAGCGCAGCCACCAGGGCTTCCACCCGGGCAGTCAGATGATCATCGCCGACAAGTTCATCCACCAGTCCCATCGTCAGAGCTTCCGCTGCCGTCACCGGTGTTTCGGCGAGGATCATGCGTTTGGCCCGTGATTCACCAATCAGCCGCGGTAACAACTGGGTACTACCACCCAGCGGCAGCAGGCCCTCACTACCGGCGCTATAACCAAATGTAGCGTAATCAACCGCGATCCGGAAATCGCAGTTCAGCGCGCAGGCAAGCCCCTCATTCAGCGCATGACCGTTAATCGCGGCGATGGTCACGCCCGGAAACCGCCGCAAGGCGCCGAACGCCTGACCGAACAGGCGACTGAGAGCCGCGCCGGCCAACGGGTCCCCGGCCAACGCCCCTGTTTCCAGCCCGCCGGAGAACCATGATTCGCCGGTACCTGGTGCTCCGGTGACAATCAGGCAACGGACAGCGTTGTCGCGACCAAGCTCCATAACCGTGTCATTCAGGCGCGTCAGTAACGCTTCACACCAACGGTTTTCCGGGGGTGCCGACACCGTCAGCGTCGCCAGCGGGCCGACTTCCGTGACCCTTATCGACGGCGCTTCACCCATTGCAGTCCTCTCCCTCGATTGACAGTTTGGCGGTACTTGAATGCAGTTGGTGAATACTTTCACAGGCCCATTACAACTCAGCCACTGTTTTTTGGCAATTAATGCCGGGTCACGACCCGGTGCCATGTCCTTCTTGTGATCAGTGCTCGACAGGTGCCCTGACGGTTGCCGGCGGATGAGCCTGCCCCACCGTTGCACCCTCTGCGCCGGTTATGATGAACGGCCTGTGCACTCCATCACATTCCAGCAACAAAAAGACACAATCTGGCTGGATGCGTTGCCACAGCGGGAGGGGCTATGTATGTTTTTCATACAACAAGAATGTGATTCGGGTGTCGCCTTTTCCAGCAGGTTGTCCTCGAACTCAGCTCACTCTGACAAAGAGCCTGGTCATGCCTGTACGCGGTCTGCTGTTCATTGCTTCCCTGGTCGCCGGTGCTTCCGGGCTGGGCTATCTGGTCGCTGTCGATAACACAGGTCAGTTACCGTCAGCCGCTGCTTTTACGTCAAAACCGGCATCGTCCACCCCGCCTGTGGGCACTCAGGCAGGGCTGACTCAGGCACCGACACCCAAAACACCCATACCCGATGACAACCCGGTCAGATTCATGCTGGCCAGCGTAGCCGAACAGTATCAACAGGCGTCGCGCTACCCACCCTACTCCCTGCCTCTGTCCGAGGCTCAGGCCAAAGCCTACCGCGGCAATGTCTTTCAGCCTGTGGTGCTCCCACTGGCCGATGGTGGCCGTTTCACGGTCATCCTGGAAAAATTCCGGTTTACCCGGGGTGAGGACATTCTGGTCGTGGCCCAGTTGTCGGGACCGCCGGTCGTTGCGCGGACCATGCGGGCAACTCTGGAGTCCACCGGGGACCGAACCGCATTCGACAGCACCGTCCTGCGCCAGCAGAGCAATGATCTTTATCAGGGGGCACTGGACAGCGACGTGCGCCCCGGCGAATACCGGCTGGTGGTGGAAGCATCGGTGGACAGCAAACCACTGCGGAATGTCTCAACCCTGACCATCGAACCCGACCTGGGAAAGTTCACCGGACTGGGGGATGTCCGTGTGACGAATAACGACCTGCTGATACCCGTTGAGTTCGATGCACGGGAGAGCGGCTATTACCGTCTTGGCGCCCAGCTTTACAACCAGGGTCGTCCGCTGGCCCAACTGAGCGCTGAACATCACCTGGACAGCACCGCGTCGACCATCACCCTGCGTGCCCACGGTTCGGTGATCGCAGACCGGGACATCAGTGGCAAGCTTCAACTCCGGGGGCTACAGATCCAGCGCCTGCCGGCCCGCCCCGGAGATCGCACCGACTATGCCTTCGGGCCAGAAGAAGGTTTCGATTTTTCCCCGCCGGACCTTGACGGTCTCCGCAACACCCGCGCCGGGGACCCCGAATCAGAGCAACGCGCGGCCATGCTCAAATCGATGGCAGCGGGACTCTGATCGCAGCCGCCTGAGGCTGTGTCGCAAGGCAGTAATCAATAACAACAACGCAGGTATAAAGACGGAGCAAACATGAAAACAACAACCAAAATAGCAGCTCTCGCGGCGCTGACCACCGGGCTGTTCGCGGCCGATGCCAGTGCCCAGCTGGCCGGTCACAATGTCATTCTGGTTCACGGGTTTCAGCAACAGGACCTGGCCAACCCGCCAGCCAGCATGAACGCCATCAAGGCCGCCGGCGCAGACTACTGGCGCACCTTCTGGCTCGCCCGATCAGACGCCCGCATCGACTACGGCAGCGACGGACGGGTGGAAGGTACCATCGCCCAACAGGCTTATAGCCAGATCAGGGCGATCAGCCAACAGGGGCTGTGCAATAACTACTGCATTGTTGTCTCCCATTCCACCGGTGACCTGGTCACCCGCTACCTGCTGGAAAACCAGGCGCGATGGTTACAGGCTGATGGACTGCCACCACTGAAAATTCTTACCTCCCTGGACTTCTCTGGCGCCGGCGGCGGCACCGAACTGGCCAACCTGGCCATCAGCGTCGCCTACAACGACAGTTGGTACCTTGAGCCGGTCAAAGCCGCTGTGAAAGCCTTTGTGGGCATTGACCCGAGACCCGGAAAGATGGGTGTGATCAATGACCTTCAGACCAATACCGCCCGCAATCTGGCGGTTTCGCCCAATGGCATTCCACGGATCAGGCTGGTCGCCGGTGGCGCGTCCTACGGCGGCCTGACCAGCCCGTTTATCGCCGGCGAAGACGACGGCGTGGTGCCGATACACTCATCCTGCGGCGCTACCACGGCCACGGGAATTGACTCCTGCGTATCGAACCTGAGCATGGGCGGCAAGGTCAGCAGTCAGGACGGCCCCGATGGGCTTTACTACAACCACTATCCGGTGTTGATGAACGCCGGGGTATCCCACAGCGGTGTGCTGGGAACCGAGACCGGCAATATCTCCGTGCCGGTGGTCAACAACACCACCCTGAATGGATTCAGGGTGGACTTCGCCAGTCGCACCTACAACAAACGTGCCTGGTGGCAATGGTGGGGTGCGGGTGATCAGTACATCGAGGTACCCAATTCGGATCAGACGGACATGTCGTCGCTGGTGTACGCCACCCTCAATAACTGATTGGCTTACGCACCGGGCAAGAGCGACCAATCACCAGCCCCGACCGCTCCTGCCCGGATACCTACCGGGCTTTTACCATCCTGAGCAGGCAACAATCGTGCTAGAATTCGCCGCGATTGCCCTTCCGCCCAACGCACAGGACCCCTTTCAATGCCCCTGACCGATGCCCATAAATCCGACCTGCTACTGGTCGTGGTTACCCTGCTGGCCGGGCTGAGCTGGATGTTTTCCAAAGAAGCCGTAATGCTGATGCCGCCGCTGCTGTTCATGGCCTTGCGGTTTCTTATGGCCGGCGGCATTCTGCTTATTGCAGCCTACCGCTACCTGCCCCGCATGACGCCGGAACTGATCTGGCGCAGCGCACGGGTCGGGCTTGTGTTCGGCAGCGCGATGAGCTGCTGGATCATGGGTCTGTTCTTTGCCACCAGCGTGGGCGAGGGTGCCTTTCTGACCAGTCTGGGGGTTGTTATTGTACCGGTTATTGCGCGGGTGGCCTTCAAGGAAGCCCAACCGGCGAGTACCTGGTTTGCAATTCCCGTAGCAGGCGGTGGGCTGGCCCTGCTCTCACTGAAAAACGGCTTTCACCCTGAGATCGGCCAGCTGTTCTTTGTGGCAGCAGCCTTTATTTTTGCACTGTTCTTTACGCTCAACACCCGGGCCGCCAACACGCGCACCATCACCAACCGGGCGGGTATCTCCATTCGCAAAGAACGTGTGCCGGCCCTTCCACTGACCGCCATCACCCTGCTGACGGTGGGCCTGGTTACCTCATCTCTGTCTGCCCTGCTGGAGCCCTGGGAGGCGACATTTACGCACTTTTCCACGGCCATGGCAGGCTGGATCATCGCCAGCGCCATCATCGGCACAGCCGGTCGGTTTTTCGTCCAGACCTACGCTCAGAGCCTTTCCGCCCATAGTCACGGGGTGGTCATTCTGGTTCTGGAACCGGTCTGGGTGGCGCTGTTCGCCGCAGTCTGGCTCGATGAAACCATGTCGCCCACCCAACTGGGTGGTTGCGGCCTGATTTTCACGGCCTTGCTGATCAATCGATGGGGACCTCTCAGTCGCGCCCTGCGGGGCTGGTTGCGCAAAGTGACGACAAAATCCCGTGCGGCCCAATAAAGAGGTTGACCACCCGGGCCTGGATCAGTATATTTCCACTCCGTTGCAGGACAGGACCATAGCTCAGTTGGTTAGAGCGCTGCCTTGACATGGCAGAGGTCGGCGGTTCAAATCCGCCTGGTCCTACCAAACAAAAAAACTCCCGACCGGGAGTTTTTTTGTGCCTGAAATACGTTGAACAGATGATGTGTTCGCCGACGGGCTTATTGGACGGGGCTCGGTGCAACCTGCACCCGGGTACCTCCCTCGCCCCTGCGCGAACTCTTTATCCCCTCTCCCCTCGCGGGAGAGGGTTAGGGAGAGGGGGTGGCGCCAGCGGCGCCCATTCAGAGCACGAGTGACCTGCTCCGATCTGTTCGCAATGTCGGAACGCCCGCAAACCCGGGGGTTGCCTGCTTCCCCCTCTCCCCCGGCCCCTCTCCCGCCAGGGGCGAGGGGGGCGTAAGGCCGGCAGCCCGGGTTGTGGCAGTCGGACCAGGGAGTCACCCATGCTCCCGGTTTGAACTGTTACCTATGTTGCCGGTTTGCACCCTCTTTATCCCCTCTCCCCTCGCGGGAGAGGGTTAGGGAGAGGGGGAGGCGCCAACGGCGCCCATTCAGAGCACGAGTTACCTGCTCCGATCTGTTCGCAATGTCGGACCGCCCGCAAACCCGGGGGTTGCCTGCTCCCCCTCTCCCCCGGCCCCTCTCCCGCCAGGGGCGAGGGGGGCGTAGGGCCGGCAGCCCGGGTTGTGGCAATCAGGCCAGGGAGTCACCCATGCTCCCGGTTTGAACTGTTACCTATGTTGCCGGTTTGCACCCTCTTTATCCCCTCTCCCCTCGCGGGAGAGGGTTAGGGAGAGGGTTAGGGAGAGGGGGGCGTAAGGCGCGGGGCTATTCGCCGTAAAAGCCCCTATACCAGTCAACGAAGTTCCGGATACCCTCTTCCACCGGTGTCGACGGTTTGTACCCCACGTCGTCAATCAGGGCATCCACATCCGCGTAGGTGGTGGGCACATCCCCGGCCTGCAGTGGCAACAGGTTTTTCTCGGCTTTTTGACCCAGCCGCTCTTCGATGATTTCAATAAACCGGGAAAGCTCAACCGGATTGTTGCTGCCGATGTTGTAGAGCCGATAGGGGGCACGGCTGG
>JASBRL010000010.1 GCA_030149475.1 Marinobacter sp. | reverse complement strand
AGCTGGGTTTGCAGCAAGGTAGTCAGCACGTGAACCACCATCGCCAGAGGCAGGGCGCGGTGAATCTGATCGATGCGGTGCCAACGCACCGCCAGCATGGCTCCCATCAGATACCCAAGGTAGTTCCAGGTGGCCACCGCTGCACCCTGTTGCGTGCTCAACAGGCCGTCGTCCACCAGATGCGGCAGGAGCGGGGTGTAATAGAATCGCCCCAGGGTATGTACCACCAGCAACAACACGGCGCCGGCGGTGAGGGCAGTCAGAATTTCCCGTGGCGGGGGAGCAGTCGGCGAGCCAGATAGCGACATGGAGAACGGTCCAGAGGTGTTTAGGGAGCGCCGACCAATCCCCGGAGCCTTCTACGGGCAAGGCCTGAAGCATACGGGCATTGATCAGCGCTGACGTGAAAAACGGACAGTATAAAGCCTGGGGAGATGTTCGTTAATTCGCCGGATCGCCAGGCCGGAATTGCTGTTGTCGCGCCCACTGGTAAACCCGGGTATAAGCCTGGACCAGTGTGTCCGGCTCGTGGGGCGGCTGAAGTACCGCGATCATCCGGCCGTCAGGATCAATCAGGGCCAGATGCGCGCTGTGATCCACCTGGACAAGCCCCTCGCTGTCCTCGCGTCTTGAAAAATCACCGTTCAGGCTTTTCGCCAGCGCCCGGAGTGTTGTGACATCACCGGTCAGACCATGAAAGTCCGGGCCAAAATAACCCAGATAACGATTCAGCGCGGCCGGGGTATCCCGCTCCGGATCGGCGCTGACCATTAACACTGAGGGTTGCGGTATAGCTGCCGGCAGCCGGGCCTTGGTGTCCTGCAGGGTCGACAGAATGGTCGGACAAACATCCGGACAACGGGTGTAGCCGATAAAGGCAAAGGTCCAGTGGCCTTTCAGGTCCTGCACTGTGGCGGTCTTGCCGTGTTCATCGGTCAGTGTGTAGTCGGCCAGAGGCCGGCCCTGATCATAGACGTAGGTGTGGAGCGCACTCAGGTCCGGCGCCGGTGCCGACGCGGTCTGCTGATCGACCCATGCCTGACGGACAATGGCAAAGCCAAACACCAGCACCACAATCAACACCAGAATGATGACGGTTGTGCGAATCGAGCGGTTCATGAAATCTCCGGGACGGGCGACCGGGGCATGGACCTGACCCGGCCGGTGAATCAAAGCCTACAGGATAATGTAATGGTCAACGAGCAGTACAACGAACAGCGCCATCAGATAGGTAATCGAGTATTTGAAGGTGGCCAGTGCGACCTGACGATCGTCCTGCCGCAGCAACCGGACGGCATAAAGCAGGAACCGCAGGCCGAGCACCAGTGCACCGGTCAGATAGATCAGCCCACTCATATGGGTGACGAACGGCAACAGGCTGACCGCCAGCAACATCAGGGTATACAGCAGGATGTGGATTTCGGTGAAACGATTGCCATGGGTTACCGGCAGCATGGGTATGCCAGCCTTGGCGTATTCCTCCTTGCGGTGAATGGCCAGGGCCCAGAAATGCGGCGGCGTCCAGGCGAAAATAATCAGCACCAGCAGTAGCGCGTGGCCCTCAATCTGACCGGTCACTGCGGTCCAGCCCAATAGCGGAGGCATCGCCCCGGCAAGCCCGCCAATGACGATGTTCTGGGGGGTCGCCCGTTTGAGAAACAGCGTATAGATGCCGGCATAGCCCACCAGTGACGCCAGTGTCAGCCAGGCGGTCAGGGTATTGACCAGCAGCACCAGCACCAGCATGCCGGACAGCGCCAGGGTAGCCGCGAACACCAGAGCGTCGACGCTCCCGATTTTGCCCGTGGCGACCGGCCGCCTTCGGGTCCGCGCCATCACCAGATCAATCCGCCGGTCCACCACATGGTTGATCACCGCCGCAGCGCCGGCCAGCAAGGCAATGCCCAGATTACCAAACACCAGCACCGACCAGCCAGGCAGCGTGGGCTGGGCCAGCAACATACCAATCACCGAGGTCAGCATCATCAGCGCGACCACACGGGGCTTGGTCAGCTCCAGAAAGTTGCGCCAGGTGCCCGGGGTATCGGTGTGCGCCTGACGGGTAGCGATTTCGGCGGATTCACTCATGCTTTCACCTCCGGAAGAATCGGTATTGCCCCGGCCATCCTGACGGCGACGAATGGCCTCGCCAGACGACATCCGTGCATCTGCCAGAGCAGGTGCACCAGCGTCAGCAGCAGGCCCGCGCCCATGGCATTGTGAGCCACCGCGATGTACAACGGCAGGCCCAGGGCGACATTAAGCAGACCCAGAATGATCTGGCCGGTCAACGCCGCTGCCACCCACAGTACACCGGCTCTCAGACCACTGTTACCGGAGCGACGCCAGAGCACCGGCAACAGCATGGCAAGATAGATCAGCACGGCCATTGCCCCCAGTCGGTGGCTGATGTGAATCGCAACCCGGCCGGATGCCTGCAACTGACCGCCCAGATAATTGGGACCCACCGACTGGGCCACGTCAAAGCCGTGACGAAAATCCATCTCCGGCCACCATTGCCCCTGGCAGCCCGGCAGGTCGGGGCAGGCCACCGCCGAGTAATTGGCAGCCGTCCAGGCACCCAAAGCGATCTGCAGTATGACCAACAGCAAGCCGCCAATCACCCAGGGTCGCAATCGGGACAGGGTCTCTGTCTGCGGGGGACTGAAGGCCGGACGCCAGAGGCGCAGGCGCAGCGTGAGCAACACCAGCAGGCTGAGGGTGGTAAAACCACCCAGCAGATGGGAGGCCACCACCTGCGGCCACAGCTTCAGGGTGACGGTCCACATGCCAAAGGCCGCCTGCAGCAGAATAAAACCGGCGATAAAGATCGGCAGACGCACCGGCACGCCCCAGCGGCGATGGCGGAACGCGTAAACGGCAAGGCCAAAGACCATCAACCCGAGGATGCCGGCGGCATAGCGATGGATCATTTCCGGCCAGCCGCGCGCGGCAACAACGGGTGAGTCCGGAAACCGGGCCTCGGCAATAGCGACGTGTGCAGGATCCTGAGGTACGGTGAGGAACCCGTAACACCCGGGCCAGTCCGGACAGCCCAGACCGGAATGGGTGAGGCGGGTCCAGGCCCCCAGCATCACCACCATCAGTGCGAGGATCGAAGCGAGCAGGGCCCAGCGGCCCATGATCTGGTAAGGTCGGGTCTGTATTGTTTTATGGTTCACCGTCGTCACCTCACAGTAGCCGGTCGTCAGCCCAACTGAGACAGTTTCAGCAGATGCTTCAGGTCCTCCAGCATCGGTTTGCCGGACTGGTCAACCGGGTATCGCATCATCACATTGCCGAACGGATCCACCAGCAGTATCCGGGGCGCCTGCGAAGGATTGACCCCGGGCGGCCATACCGGCTCCTCGCCCGCCTGTGATGTCAGCCGTTCCATCAGTGGGTATTCCTGATCCCAACGCTGGTTCAGATCCGCGCTGGTCGTCTGCAGATAAGCTGCACGACGGACCCGGTTGGCGTTCTTGCCCAGCGCAACATTGACCTGCCGGGCGTTGTGCAGCAGCGTTTCGCAGTCGCTTTCGCAATTGCCGGCCACCACCACCATCAGCCAGTCCGGTTCATCACGCTCGCCGCCCGCAAATCGGGCCGCCAGCGGTTTGCCGTCGGCACCGAGCAAGTGCAGCTCCGCCACCGGGAACACCGGGTCAATCAGCGTACCGTGGTTGGTATAGCCGCCCGGCGTCAGCCAGCCGGTGTAGAACATGACCGTGGCCAGAATCATCGGACCGAAGCCAACACCAAACAGCAACAGGGCTGTGCGGCGGCCGCGCCGGATCTGGCTGGGCGAGGGATGTTCGTTGGTGTGGTCAGTCATCGTCCCCATCATGTCCCTTGTCCGTTTTTCGGTAACTGAAAACCAGTGTCAGCACAATCAAAGCCAGGGCCAGCGCATACCACTGGACGGCGTAGCCAATGTGACGCTGCGGCGTCATCCGGTCCGGCGGCCAGTCAGCGGCGTAAGCGCCGGGCTGACCCGGACCCGCCAGGCGGATAATCTGACCCGCCAGAGCCGGCTGACCGGCTTGCATCCGGGCCTGGGCCGCAGACAGCGTCTGCACCCGCCGTGGCCATCCGTCGCTGACCGCTGACTCTGCCAGTACCGGCGGCTCCGGGAATGCCGCGACACGACCACGAATCACCACACGGCTCGTTGGCGTGGTCAACCCGGGCAACACCGCCCGCCTGCCAGTGCCGGACACCCAGCCCCGGTTGACCACCAGTGGTGCCCCCTGATCCGGGTAGAAGATGCTCAACACCTCGTATCCGGGTACCCCTTTGCGGGTGCGGTTGTCCAGCAGCCAGCTCCGGTTATCGGCGTAGTGACCACTCACTCTCACCGGCTGGCCATCCTCCAGCCCCTGCTGCAACTGTTCCGACCAGTTCAGTTCGCTCACCTGCTGTTGCCAGCGATCCAGCCTGGCCTGTTTCTGTTCCGACCGGTGTAGCTGCCAGGTTCCCAGAGCCAGTAGTAACGGGAGCAGGCAGCCTGAAAAGAGCAATAACCGGCCGTTGAAATGCCATTGGCGGCGGCCTTGTTCCGGTAGATCCATGATGCTCTGCTATAGTGAACGGTATCGAATTGGCCAACACGACGGAGACAACCCCATGCTAAAGACGCTGATTATCGTGATGATGATAGCGGTCGTGATCAGTCTGTTCAGCGGACTGGTGTTCCTGGTCGTTGACAAGGGCAAGACCCGGCGTGTGGTTAACACGTTGGCAGTGCGGGTCGCGCTCAGCCTGCTATTGCTGGCGCTGATCGCGATAGCCCTGTGGCACGGTGATCTGTCGCTCAACCCCACGCCGTAACGCCGGGTCTTACAGTACATACACAAATACAAACAGTCCCAGCCAGACCACATCGACGAAATGCCAGTACCAGCTGGCGGCCTCGAAGCCAAAATGTTTTTCCGGATCGAAATGACCTTTGTGGATGCGGATCAACATGATGCTCAGCATCAGCGTACCCAGTATGACGTGGGCGCCATGAAAACCGGTCAGTATGAAAAACGTGCTGCCATAGATGCCCGACCGCAAGGTAAGGTTCAGTTCGGTGTAGGCATAGATGTACTCATCCGCCTGCAGAAACACGAAACCAAGGGCAAGGACGATGGTGGCTGCGAGCCACAGCTTGATTTTGGTCCGGTGATCGTTTTTCAGCGCGTGATGGGCAATTGTCACCGTCACCGACGAGGAGACCAGCAGGATGGTATTCACCAGGGGTAAATGCCAGGGCTCGATGATACCTTCCGGCGCCGGGAAGGTGTCTGGATCAGGGTTATTCAGCAACGGCCAGGTGGCCTGGAAGTTTTCCCAGAGTATGTGACTGCTGCCCCGGTCACCGGCTCCGCCCAGCCAGGGTACGGCAAAATTACGCGCGTAAAACAGGGCACCAAAGAAGGCGGCGAAGAACATCACCTCGGAGAAGATGAACCAGCTCATGCCCCAGCGAAAGGAGCGATCCATCTGCTGGCTGTAGAGTCCGGACCGGCTTTCCCGGATAACACTGCCAAACCAGCCAAACAGCATGTAGGCCATAATCATGGCACCGATAAAAAAAGTCACCCAGGCCCCGGTTGTGGACTCGCCCTGAGATCCCTCCACCAGAATGGAGGCTACGCCGGCCAGGGTCGCTCCCAGACCCACCGTTGCGATAATCGGCCACTTGCTTTGCGCGGGTACATAATAGCTCTGTGTTGTCGCCATGACATTCTCCAACCGCTTGTCCGCTATTGTTTGTTATTGTCGCCCTGCCCGGCACTGCTCGTTCATCGGCGCTGTCGGCCGGCTATTTCACCTCCGGCGGCGTAGTAAAGCTGTGATAGGGCGGCGGTGAGGGCAGTGTCCATTCCAGCCCTTCAGCGCCTTCCCAGGGTTTGGCCGGGGCCTTTTCGCCGCCACGCACGCACTTGATCACGATAAACAGGAACAGCAGCTGGGTGGCGCCGAACATGAACGCGCCAATGCTTGAAATCATGTTGAAATCCGCAAACTGCAGCGCGTAATCCGGAATTCGTCGGGGCATTCCCGCCAGCCCCAGAAAATGCATCGGGAAAAAGGCCAGGTTCATACCGATAAACGATAGCCAGAAATGGGTTTTGGCCAGGGTCTCGTCATACATGTGCCCGGTCCACTTCGGCAACCAGAAATAGGCTGACGCGAAGATGCCAAAGATGGCGCCGGGCACCAGCACATAGTGAAAATGAGCGACCACAAAATAGGTATCCTGATACTGAAAGTCTGCCGGTGCGATCGCCAGCATCAGCCCCGAGAAGCCGCCGATGGTAAACAGAATGACAAACGCCACCGCGAACAGCATCGGGGCCTCGAAGGTCATCGAACCGCGAAACATGGTGGCGACCCAGTTGAATACCTTCACCCCGGTTGGCACCGCAATCAGCATGGTGGCGTACATGAAGAACAGTTCACCGGCTACCGGTATGCCCACCGTAAACATGTGGTGCGCCCAGACCACAAAGGACAGCATGGCAATGGCGCCTACGGCATACACCATGGACGCGTAACCGAACAGTCGTTTGCGGGCGAAGGCGGGAATAATGTGAGAGACCGCGCCAAAGGCCGGCAGGATCATGATGTACACCTCGGGATGCCCGAAGAACCAGAACACATGCTGGAACATCACCGGATCACCGCCACCGGCGGCGTTGAAGAAACTGGTACCGAAGTTGATGTCCATCAGCATCATGGTCACCACCCCGGCCAGCACCGGCATGACCGCAATCAGCAGAAAGGCGGTGATCAGCCAGGTCCAGACAAACAGCGGCATTTTCATCAACGTCATGCCCGGTGCACGCAGGTTCAGGATGGTCGCGATCACGTTGATGGCGCCCATGATGGATGAGATCCCCATCATGTGGATGGCAAAGATGAAGTAGGTGGTACTGGGCGGCCCGTAGGTGGTGGACAGCGGCGCGTAGAAGGTCCAGCCGAAGTTGGGTGCGCCGCCTTTCATGAACAGGGTCGACAACAGCATGGTGAAGGCCGCCGGCAGCAGCCAGAAACTCCAGTTGTTCATTCGCGGCAGGGCCATGTCCGGCGCACCGACCATCATCGGAATCATCCAGTTCGCCAGGCCGACAAACGCCGGCATCACCGCCCCGAAAACCATGATCAGCCCGTGCATGGTGGTCATCTGGTTGAAGAACGCCGGCACCACCAGTTGCAGGCCTGGCTGGAACAGTTCCGCCCGGATGACCATCGCCATGGTGCCGCCGAGCAGGAACATGGTAAAGCTGAACACCAGGTACATGGTCCCGATGTCTTTGTGGTTGGTGGTCAGTATCCACCGCATTATGCCCTTGGCGGGACCGTGATGATGGTCCTCGGTATGGGTATCGATGACCGCGCTCATGAAGAACCCCCGTAGCCGCCCCTTTGACGTGACTGGCGATTTTTTGTGTCTGATTCACCAACGGGCCGGACGCCGGCCGCAAGCCTTCGTCCGCCCCGCCGATCTATTTCGAGCTCTGTTTTTTGTAATCCAGGACCTGTTTGGGCGTAACCATGTCACCCGTCTTGTTACCCCAGGCATTGCGCTCGTAGGTAACAATAGCCGCAATATCGACTTCGCTGAGTTGTTTGCCAAACGCCTGCATGGCCGTTCCCTGAACCCCGTAGACAACCCGGTGAAGGTGCCCGTCAACCGGTCCGGTGGCCACCTTGCTGCCATTCAGCGCCGGGAAGGTAGGCGGCATACCACCGCCATCCACCTGGTGACAGGCCGCGCAAGTGGTCTCGTACTTTTTCTTGCCACGGGCCATCAACTCGTCCATGGTCCAGTCTTTACTGGTCAGCTCGCGCTCTTTTTCCGCTGCCGCTTTCTGTTCGGCCACCCAGGTGTTGTAATCCGCTTCCGGCACTGCCTTGACCACCACCGGCATAAAGGCATGCCCCTGGCCACATAGCTCGGTGCACTGCCCCCGGTATATGCCGGGCTTGTCCACCCGGGTCCAGGCCTCATTGACAAAGCCCGGAATGGCATCCTTTTTCAACCCGAACTCCGGCACCCACCAGGAATGAATAACGTCGTTGGCCGTCAGCAACAGGCGGATTTTCTTGCCAACCGGCACCACCAGCGGCTGATCAACTTCGCGCAGGTAGTGCTCGCCTTTGGGTGCCAGATTGTCAATCTGCTCCTGCGGCGTACTGAGATTGGAGAAGTAGCCGAATTTTTCATCAACATAGTCATAGCGCCATTTCCACTGGTAGCCAGTGACCTTGATGTTGATGTCCGATTTGGCGGTGTCGTACATGTCGATCAGCGTGGCCGTCGCCGGAATGGCCATGACCACCAGGATGATCAGCGGTACGATGGTCCAGAGGATTTCCACGAAGGTATGTTCGTGAAAATGGGCCGGCTTGTGCCCACGGGATTTGCGGTGGGCAAAGATGGACCAGAACATGACCCCGAAAACCACGATGCCAATGACCACGCAAATCCAGAATATGGTCATGTGCAGGTTGAATATTTCATTGCTGGTGCCGGTGACCCCGGGCGGCATGTTGATCGTCCAGTCGGCCAGCGCCTGAGTCGGCATCAGGCCGGCGCCCGAAAGGGACATCGCCCGCTTAACGTGCACGTGCATACCGCGTCTCCACAGAGTGTTGTTCTTGTATTGGCTACGCTGAGGCTGTAAATAGAGGCACGACATTCCTGCTACCGATGCCTCCGGTGCAGCGTTCCTGCGCACCCCACTTATTCTGCGTGACACTTCCAGAACATTGGCTGCCGGACGCTCGCACACACTCCGGCACTCAGTCAGAGGAAGTCTTTTCACGGGTTACTCGGTTGTCAGTATAGACAGAGGTCGGCGGAAGTCTAAAAAGATTGTATAAAATTTAACCGACCAAGTAGGGGAGTTTTTATAATCAAACAATCTATTGCAACGGCGTCAGTCCCATGCACCAGATGACCCGCCCTGCCTCGCCTGACAGCCTGAATTTGCGGCTTTGGGCGCTGGCCTGGCCGCTGATGCTGACCAACCTCACGGTGCCGCTGCTCGGACTGGCGGACGCCGCCGTACTGGGCCATCTGGCCCGGCCGGAGTACCTGGGTGCGGTCGCCATTGGGGCCAACCTGTTCACTATCCTGTACTGGACCTTCGGCTTCATGCGCATGGGCACCACCGGGCTGGCCGCACAGGCTTATGGCCGCCGCGACCAGCAGGCGCAGATGGCGTTGCTGGTGCGATCGCTGGTCCTGGCAACGGGCATTGGCCTGCTGCTCATTCTGGTTCATCAACCATTGATCGCACTTGGCCTGGCCCTGATGGACCCCAGCGAAACCGTCCGCACGCTGGCGGCAGACTACGCGGCCATTCGCATCTGGAGCGCGCCGGCGGTGCTGTGCCAGTACACCCTGGTGGGGTGGCTGATCGGAACCCAGTATCCCCGGGGGCCGATGCTGATGCTGATTGTCGCCAACAGCCTCAACATCGGCCTGGACGTTCTGTTTGTAACCGGTTTTGGCTGGCAAAGCAGCGGCGTTGCCCTGGCGACAGTGCTGGCCGAATATGCCGCCGCTTTGCTCGGCCTGGGACTGGTCTGGCAGCGGCGCCCCGCCCACCTGGTCATCGGTCGTTATCTGTTGGGGCGACTGGCTGATTACCGCCGCATTCTCCAGACCAACCGGTACATCCTGGTGCGTACCGTTACGCTGCTGCTGGCGTTGGCGTTTTTTACCGCCCAGGGCGCACGCCAGGGCAATACTGTGCTGGCAGCCAACGCGGTGCTGATTACCTTCCTGATGATCATTTCAAATGGCCTGGACGGATTTGCCAACGCGGCTGAAGCTCTGGTCGGGGAGGCGGTGGGGCAGGGACAACGGGCACAGTTCCGTGCGATCTGTGCAACGGTCATGCGCTGGTCGCTGTGGGGAGCCGTCCTGTTCACCATCGCTTTCATGCTCGCCGGCCATACACTGATTGGCTGGCTGACCAGCATCACTGCTGTCAAAGTCACCGCCTGGCGTTATCTGCCCTGGCTCTGGTGCCTGCCGCTGGCAGCGGTCTGGGGCTTCGTTCTGGATGGCATTTTTATCGGCGCCACCCGCACCAGGGACATGCAGAACACCATGATCCTGTCAGCCATCGGGGTGTACCTGCCGGTCTGGTGGCTGACCCGGGACTGGGGCAACCATGGCCTGTGGTTTGCCTTGATCACGCTGATGCTTGCCCGCGCCGCCAGTATGGGCTGGCTGTTTTTTCGTCACAGCCGGAATGACACCTGGTTCACATAGTGGCAGCCAGCAGGCGGGCGCAGAAATCTCAACTACACTGATCACAAACGACAGGCGTAACGCGGCAGCCAGTCCGTGCACCTGTATCAATCGATAACACACCCAGACTGGGGGCGCCTTGCGATCCTTTTCAGTGTATAAACCGGCATCTCCTGACATGACACCAGCAGCAGTCCTGAACATCATCAGCCAGGCCCGGCGTCAGGAAGCTCGCTCGGGAGAATTTCTCCGACAGCTCCGTGACCGTGCCACCCAGTTGCCCCGCAGTGTCCGGGTGGACGGCGACGAGCCTGCTATCTGCCTGTTCCAGTTTGCCGTTGAGTACATCGAAATGGCGCCACGGCTGATCGAATGCGTTGACGCCTGTGCCCGCGAAGCAGACAAGATCGCGCTGTTTACCCCGTTTATTCAGGCCGCCACCCGCTACTTTACCCAGCCGTCGGTCATGCTGGCCCGTTATGACGGCCTTGACGGCCTGCTGGTCAAAGCCTACCTGTGTCACCGGTTAATGGAAGAAATGTATGAAAACAACCGCTCGACACGAGACAGTGATCTGGTTGACATCGAGGCTATCCAGGCGAACCTGTTGGCACATCAACTGATCGGAGAGCCTTTTGCCAACGAGCTGGACCAGTCCATTACCATTACGGTGTTACAAATTGCCGGCTCACCGGATTATTACGAACTGAATCTGGATCCCTTCGTAAATCAGGTCAAGCATGCCGCCTGGGACTGGATGCGGGAATATTGGGAAAATTTGCTGATCCGAAACCACATTCGCTTTATCCTTGGGAGCTGCCGTTAAGGTTGTAACGTCGGCCGGAAGCTCAGGCCATGCCGGGCGGCAAGAATCGGAGTTGAACCGTTGAAACCATCACAATCGATCAACCACCTGTTGAAGGGCAGTGTGGCCCTGGGCTTCGCCCTTGTTGTCTGCCGAACTGCACTGGCCGCCGATGTGAACCTGACGTTCATCAGCCAGGACACGGAGCAGCCGTTGCCGGGCGTAGTCGCCATGATTGAAGCGGGGCCGGCTCCGACACCCCGCGCGGCTGCCATGGCTCAGAAAAACCGCGCCTTTGTGCCCCATGTTCTGGTGGTGCCGGTTGATTCACCGGTGTCGTTCCCCAACAACGACAACACCCAGCACCATGTCTACTCTTTTTCTCCGGCCAAGCCGTTCAATATCGAACTCTATGCCGGCAAACCGGAATCGCCCATCATTTTTGACAAAGCCGGGATCGTGGAACTGGGCTGCAATATCCACGACCAGATGCAGGGATTTATTGTGGTAAGCGATACCCGCTATGTCGACCGCTCCGATGAACACGGTCAGGTCCACCTGACGATTCCCGACGCTTTGCTAGCGCCCGGCCAGTCGATCACCCTGAAGGCCTGGCATCCCCGTCTTGCCGACAACACCAGCAGCCAGCGATTTATCCTGTCTGGTCCAGCCGCGGTTGAGGAGACCATCGCCCTGGTCGTCAACCCCGAACCCGCACCCGGCGGCGAGCTGCAGGGCCTGCAGGAACGGTTCCGGAGCCTCTGATGCGTCGATTGTGGCCCGCACCCGGATTCAGGGGTCGCCTCATGCTGGCGATGCTGACGCTGATGGTCATCACCAGTGTGACCATCGCCGGGGTGATGATGGCCTACCTGTTTGAAGGCGAAAAGTCCCGCGCTGTGGGTCAGCTCAATGTCGCCGAGGGTGTGGCCCGGGAAGTCATGGCTCGGCGTAATGAGCTGTTGATTTCCCGTCTGCAGGTGGTCGCGGATGACTTCGGCTTCAAGTCGGCTCTCGCCAGCCGCGACCTGCCGACCATCACCAGTGCTCTGGCTAACCAGAGTGCCCGGGCCGGCGCTGACCTGGCGCTGCTGGTCGACAGCGACGATAAGCTGATTGCCAATCTTCAGGGGCTGGACAATGGCACGCCAGCGCCGTTTTCAGGACTGCTCGACCAGGCCCGTGAACGAGGTTTCGCAGCGGATATCGATATCTGGCATGGCAAGGCCTATCAGTTGCTGGTGGTGCCCATCAAAGGGCCTGGCCTGCGCGCCTGGCTGATCGCCGGGTTCACCCTGAATGACGGATTCGCCCGTTTTATCAGCGGCCTTACCGGCACGGATGTGGTGTTCCGGCGCAGAGACGGCAACACCGTAACGGTGCTGGCCAGCAGTCTTGACAACAAACAGATGACAGCGGACTTGATGAATACGTTCGATGCCATGACCCGGCAACAGCTTCAGGAAGGCACCCACTACTTTATCCGGGCCATGTCGATTGGCAAGGATCACCCCGACGGCAGCGAACTGCAGGCCCTGCTGCTCAGTGACCGCGGCACCGCCCTGGCGAGTTATTACCGTCTGGCTCTGCAACTGACTCTGGTCGTGGTGGGGGTGCTGATTGTTGCCGGTATCCTGGTGATGATCACCGCCCGCGCCCTGGGTCGCCCGGTGCTTGAACTGGCCCGCTTTGCCTCAGACATTGGTGAGGGGCACGCGACCACTCCGCCACGGCTGCGTGCCAGCGGCGAATTACGGGTATTGCGCAATGTGCTGACCAACATGCTGTCGGATATTCGGGAGCGGGAGCGATGGATACAGCACAACGCGACTCACGATGATCTTACCGGTTTGCTCAACCGAAAGGCGCTGGACGAGCATTTACGGCAAATGCTGGGGGCCGGGGAGCCGTTTGTCGCGATCGGGTTCACCCTGGCGGACTTCAAGGTCATCAACGATACCCTCGGTTTCAGTTTCGGCGACCGGGTGATCGTCGCAAGCGGTCTGCGTCTGCGCGGACAACTGCCCGCGGATTGTGTGTTTGGCCGTACCGGCGGCAACGAATATCTGGCACTGATTCCCCAGCGTACGCTCGATTCGCTGGACGACCTGCTTGACCGGCTGCATGCTCACATTCAGCAGGCGATTGTGATCGACAGCACCCCCATCAGCCTGAAACTGCATATCGCCGTACTCAGACTGCCAGAACAGGCCAACACCGCCGATGAGGTTCGTCGGCGCCTGAACCTGACGTTTGACAAGGCACGCCGGGTTGAGACCCACACAGCGTTTTACGAACCCGGCGGCGACGAAAGCCACCTGCGCGAACTGCGCCTGATCCGCGATCTTCAGGGCGCCATGAACAACGGCGAACTGAGCATGAAATATCAACCCAAAATCCGCTTTGACCCCGTTGATCTGCATCAGGTGGAGGCGCTGATCCGTTGGCAGCACCCGGAGCTGGGTTTTGTCAACCCGGAAGAGTTCATCATGCTGGCGGAGCGATCCGGGCAGATTCACACCCTTACCGAGTTCATCCTCAGGTGCGTTGCTGAAGACGCCCGCCAATGGCAGATCAGAGGACTGGATATCGGCGTCGCCATTAACCTGTCCGCGCTGGACCTGACCAACCGGCGACTGACGGAACAGATCACCGCAACGTTCAGGCACTGGCAGGGCAATCTTCATCGGCTGACGTTTGAAATTACCGAAAGTGCGATCATGTCGGACTCGGAGCTGGCCCTGCAAACCCTGGCCGATCTGCGGGCGCTCGGGGTCAAGCTCTCGGTGGACGATTTTGGAACGGGTTACTCATCCCTGGCGCAACTGCGCAAGCTGCCGGTGCATGAACTGAAAATCGACAAATCCTTTGTGCTGAATCTGGACAGTCAGACCCAGGATCAGTTGATCGTGAAATCCACCATCGACATGGCCCACGGGCTGGGCCTGAGTGTGGTCGCTGAAGGCATCGAAAATGCCGAAAGCTGGGCGCTGTTGCAGCAGTGGGGCTGCAATCTGGCCCAGGGCTTTTTCCTGGCCCGCCCGCTGGCACCAACCGACCTGGATGACTGGGCGAATGCCTTCAGCGAGCGCCGTGCAGGTCTGAGCCCGACTGACACCAACCCCCGATCGGAGTCTCTCTCATGAATGGTCTGTTTCGAGTCACTGGTCTGACCGGCATGCTGCTGGTCTGTCTGTCAGCGTCGGTCATGGCAGCTCCTGGCAGCCGCATCTGGGCCACCGGCGGCGTGACGACCATTGAGGGCAGTGCCGGTGGCGGCCTGGTTCCCTGGGCGCTACTCAGCGGCTACGCCAGCGATACCGAGTGGGGCGGAACCCTGGCGTTGTCCCGGACCCCGGTCAATGATTATACCCTGACGGTCACCGGCGGCTCCCTCAACTGGCACAACCGGATCGAGGTGAGTCTGGCCCGGCAATCTCTCGATCTGGATACCCTCGGCGCAACGCTGGGCCAGGACCAGCTGGACCAGGACATCATCGGGTTGAAGGTCCGGCTATGGGGCGATGTACTTTACAGCCGTTATGGCCAGTGGGCCGCCGGGCTGCAATACAAGCGCAACCGGACCTTCACCATACCCAGGGCAGTCGGCGCCCGGGATAACCACGGTACAGACTTTTATCTGGCTGGCAGCAAACTGTTCTTCGCCGCGCTGATGGATCGCAACGTGCTGGTCAATGCCACCGTGCGCGGCACCCGTGCCAATCAGGGTGGCTTGCTGGGGTTTGGCGGAGACCGTAACAATCGCTATCAACTGGAGTTCGAGTCGAGCGTCGGGGTGTTTCTGGACCGACGCTGGCTGACCGGTGTCGAATACCGCCAGAAACCGGACAACCTGGGTTTTGCCCGCGAAGACAACTGGTGGGACGTGTTCGTCGCCTGGGTCCCTGACCGGCGACTGGCGGTTACCGCCGCCTGGGTCAATCTCGGCGACATTGCTGGCCTGACTGGCCAACGGGGCGCCTACCTGTCTCTGCAAGGCAGTTTTTAACGAAATCGGAGACCATCATGAAGAATCCCGGCTCGCTGCTGATACTGGTGTTCCTGCTTGGGGTCGGCGGCTGCCAGACCCTCTCAAAACCGGCCAATACCGGTGAAGACGCGGCGCTCTACCAGGCGCTGGGCGAGCGGAGTGGCATTGCCACGATCGTCACCGACCTGATGTACCGGATCGCTGACGACAAGCGTATTGCCTTCCAGTTCAAGGGCCTGGACGTGACTCGCTTTCACCGGAATCTGACCGACCTGCTCTGCGCTCTGGCCAACGGGCCCTGCACCTACACCGGCAAAGGCATGCGGGAAGTTCACAGCGGCATGGACATTACGGCAACCCAGTTCAACGCCCTGGTCGAGGACCTGATTCTGGCGATGGAAGCCAACCAGGTACCGACCACGGCACAAAATGAATTGCTGGCGAAACTGGCGCCCATGTACGATGACGTACGCGATCAATAACGATTCAATAAACCGGCCCCGCGACGGCGGCTACCGCGCACCTTCCAAGGAGTACAACCATGCTGGAAAATACCGACCTGGGTAAACTGATTCTGCGCCTGTGCGTAGGCGGGCTGATCCTGTTTCACGGGATCTCCAAGCTCATAAACGGTATTGGTTTTATTGAAAATATGCTTGCCAGCCACGGCCTGCCGGGCTTTCTGGCCTATGGCGTATACGTGGGTGAGGTTGTTGCACCGCTGATGCTGATTGTCGGCTACCAGACCCGAATCGGGGCGCTGCTTATTGTCATTAATATGCTGGTGGCCCTGGCCCTGGTCCACACAGGTCAGCTACTGAGCCTGAATGCACAGGGCGGCTGGGCACTGGAGCTTCAGGGCCTGTATCTGTTCGGCGCCCTGGCGCTGGTATTCATGGGACCGGGCCGTTACAAACTGAACAGCTGATACCATCCAGCGAACACACTTGGTGATGTGGGAGGCGGCGTAATGTCGACACACCAGAAGGCCGGCAGCACGGTGATCCGGCCCGGGCGCTACCGCCACTACAAAGGTCCGGAATACGAGGTCCTCGGTACCGCACGGCACAGTGAAACAGAAGAACCGATGGTGGTTTATCGCTGCCTGTATGGCGACTACAGCCTCTGGGTGCGTCCGCTGTCCCTGTTTCGCGATGTGGTGGATGTGGCCGGCGAGCAGGTGCCCCGCTTTGCCCGGCTCGGGGACGACACAGACGAGCCGTAGTCGCCACCGGCTACACAGCCGCTAATCCCCACCGGGATCCGACTTGAAAAACACCACCTGTTTCACCGTGTGATCGTCCTGATTGGCCCGGGTGTTGACCCGGGTCTGCAATTCGGCGCTGGTGCCGGCCGGCACTGCCTCATCCGACTGATGATCGGTAAAACCACAGGCAACGCACTCCCGGAACTGGCCGTCGTCGGTGATGTACATCATGATTTTGTCCATTTCCGCGCACCGCGGGCACACGGCGCCGGCAATAAAACGCTTGGGACTGGCCATGTCAGATCCCCCTCCGAAGCTGTGAGTGTTGGTAGACACCGTCATCATCACGGTGTTTACAGGCATTCAGATCACGCTGCGGTGCTGATTCCGGTCTGTCGCAACAATGCATCCACCCTGGGCTCACGCCCGCGAAACGCCTTGAACAGTTCCATAGGTTCCCGAGAACCGCCTTTCTCGAGAATATTTTCCAGGAATGAGCGCCCGGTACGGGAATCAAATATCCCCCGCTCTTCGAACAGCGAGAACGCATCTGCCGCCAGGACCTCTGCCCACTTGTAGCTATAATACCCGGCCGCATAGCCCCCGGCGAAAATATGGGAGAAGCTGTTCGGGAAGCGGTTGAACGAAGGTGCCCTGACCACCGCAATCTGGTCACGCACGGTCCGGTGCATATCCAGCGGGTTGGTGGGGCGCTGTTGCGAAAACTCGGCATGGAGCCGGAAATCAAACAGCGAAAACTCCAGCTGACGCACCATTTGCATGCCGGCCTGGAAATTTTTCGCCGCCAGCAATTTTTGCAGCATGTCCTCAGGCAAGGGCTCGCCGGTCTCGTGATGAGCCGCGATCAGGCGCAGGGACTCCGGATTCCAGCACCAGTTCTCCAGGAACTGGCTGGGCAGTTCCACCGCATCCCATGCCACGCCATTGATGCCGGACACATCAGACACCTCGACCCGGGTCAGCATATGATGCAGTCCGTGTCCGAACTCGTGAAACAGCGTGGTGACCTCGTCGTGAGTCAGCAACGACGGTTTACCGTCCACTGGCGGCGTGAAATTACAGGTCAGGAAGGCCACCGGCAACTGGAGCTGGCCGCGCAGGTTACGGCACCGGACGCGACAGTCTGCCATCCAGGCACCACCACGCTTGCCCTGACGGGCAAACAGGTCCAGGTAGAACCAGGCGACGGCCTCATCGTCGCGGCTGATCCGGTACGCGGTCACATCCGGGTGCCAGGTTTCCACCTCCGGCCGGGCTTCAATCTGGATGCCGAACAGGCGTTCCGCCACCGCGAACAGCCCCGGTACGACCCGGTCGACCGGAAACCAGGGACGCAGGGCCTCGGGCGAGATATCGTAGCGTGCCTGGCGCAGCTTTTCGCTGTAATAACCCACGTCCCAGGCTTCCAGCTCACTGATGCCATGTTGCTCCCCGGCAAAGTCCTTCAGGTCGGTCATTTCCTGCTCCGCCACCGGCCTGGACCTGGCTGCAAGCTCATTGAGAAAGTCCAGCACCTCTTCGACGCTACGGGCCATTTTGGTGGCCAGTGAACGCTCGGCGAAGTTATCAAAGCCCAGCAGTTGCGCCATCTGATGGCGGCGCTTGAGGATCTCTGCCATCACCGGCGTGTTATCCCAGGTGCCCGCATCCGGTCCCAGGTCGGATGCGCGGGTCACAAAGGCCTCGTAAACGTCGCGTCGTAACTCGCGATTGTCGCAATAGGTCAGTACCGGGTAGAAGCTGGGGAAGTCCAGGGTGATCACGTAACCGTCCATCTCCCGCTGTCGGGCGGCCTGACGCGCCCCGGACAGCGCAGACTCCGGCATGCCCGCCAGTTCCTCGACGTCAGTCACCTGCCGGAACCAGTGCTGGGTTGCATCCAGTACATTGTCACTGAACCGGTTGCTCAATTCAGACAGTTCTTTGGATAAGGCTGCGTACTGACGTTTCTGATCATCCGGCAGATCCACACCGCCAAGATGAAAATCCCGCAGGGTATTCTCAATCGCCTTCCGCTGCGCGGTATCGAGCTGACCGAAATCCTCCCGTGCCGCCAGTTTCTTGTAGGCGCCACACAATTGCGAGTTCTGGCTCAGTTCCGTGCTGTACTCAGTGAGTTTCTCCAGGCAGCGTTTATACACCTGTCGCAGCTCGTCGCTGTTCATGACGCCATTCAGGTGGGAGATTATCGACCAGGTGTTGTTCAGTCGTTCCTCCAGTCCCTGCATGGGCAGCGCCAGGGTGTCCCAACTCGGATCCTCCTGCCCGGCCAGGTTCTGAATCTGCATTCGGTTGTCGCTGAGAATCTGGTCGATTGCCCGCTCCATGTGCTCGGTGCGGATGTGGTCAAACCGTGGCAGCAGTTCATCAGTCAGCAGCGGATTATTCATAGGAACCCTTCTCAGTGTTTTGGATGTCAGGTACTTTGGAAAATCTGGAAAGCAACGACCTGAGGTATATGTAATGGCAAACATCCGGTCTCACAAGGGTATCACGCCAGAATTCGGCGTGCGCTGCTGGACCGATCCGTCGGCGGTGGTCATCGGCGACGTCCGGTTCGGGGATGACTGCTCGGTCTGGCCCATGACAGTGATTCGTGGCGATATGCACCGCATTCGCATCGGCAAACGGTGCAGCATCCAGGACGGTTCGGTGCTTCACATCACTCACGCCAGCGAGTTCAATCCCGGCGGCTGGCCGCTGACGCTGGGAGACGATGTGACTGTTGGCCACAAGGCCCTGCTGCATGGCTGCACCATTGGCAGTCGGGTGCTGGTGGGTATGGGCTGCATCATCATGGACGGTGCCGTGGTGGAGGACGAGGTGATTATCGGCGCAGGCTGCCTGGTCCCGCCGGGTAAAACGCTGGCATCAGGCTATCTGTACGTCGGCTCACCGTGTCGGCAGGCCCGACCACTGGGCGACACCGAGCGCGAGTTTTTCACCTATACCGCGGCCAACTATGTGCGCCTGAAAGATCAGTATCTCGCCGAATATACTCCCTCTTGAAATGCCGCCAGGCGGCCCTATGTTCGCTATTAGCAAGCGTTCACGGGCGACCAGCGCTGTTGTCATTGCGTAACCGGTCGTTGCTCCGGGAACGAAGCTGATGTCAATCAAACTGATCTCAGGTTCGTAGGAGGCGTTTCGTTATGAACACGATTACACGATGGAATCCGGTCAGTGAATTCGAGGACCTGCTGGACCGTTATAACCGCTACTTCGGCGTATCCCGCGCGAACGGAGAGCGCGAGGGCAAGGACCTGTTCAGTCGCAGTGACTGGGCACCAGTCGTCGACATCCGTGAAAACAAGGAGGCGTTTGAAATTGACGCCGAGCTGCCGGGACTGTCCCGGGACGATGTCAAGGTCACGGTTCATGATGGCGTGCTGAACATCCAGGGTGAGCGGCACAAGGTCAAAGATACCGGCGACCACACGCAGCACCGGGTCGAGCGGGTATACGGCAGCTTCCAGCGTCGTTTCACCCTGCCGGACAATGTGGACGAAAACAGTATCCAGGCCAGGTTCCAGGACGGCGTCCTGCACCTGACCCTGAAAAAAGCGGAACCCGCACAGCCCAAGGCGATTGAAGTCAACGTGGAATAACTGGCCCATCAGCACCCGCAGCCGGTAGCCGCCGTCAGGTGTCGCCGACTGCGGTTGCTGTTTTTGCGCCGGCAGCGCTCAGCGTTTTGGCGTAATCGACACTGCGACGATGCGCGCTGACGTGATCGAGAATGGTCTGACCGTTTTCGTCGACCGCGTTCAGATCACGACCGGCCTCACAGAAGAATCGCAAAAACCGGTCAAAATCTCCGGCTCGCATGGACCGGTAGGCTGTGATCAGTACATGGAAATCCGGATTGATCCGCGCATCATATGGGCTCAGAAACAGGAAACTCCTGACCCGTTCATCACTCCACTCCTCGCCAATGACTTTCGGTTTTTCCGGTCCGCTCATGGTGAAACTCTCATTCTGCCTGACTGTAAAAGGGGGACACAGTATAACGGTCTGTCGTGAATTTGGTTAGGGAACCTGACCAAGTCTATTGACGATTCTGCACGTATCGAGAGGCTCCGCGCCTATCCGCTCCGATCCCGCAGCAACGTCCGCACATGCCCTGTATCGGGCAGCACGCCGCGCCAGAGCCGAAACGACTCGGCAGCCTGCTCCACCAGCATACCCAGACCATCCATGGTCGCCCGCGCACCCCGCTGTTCCGCCCATTGGTTAAACGGCGTCTGATGGGCCGAATACATCATGTCATAGACCCGCGATTCAGGGCCGATCGCAGCCGGGTTCAGCGGCGGCAGGTCACCGTGCAGGCTGGCACTGGTGCCGTTGATGATCAGGTCAAATGGCTCCGACAGTTCCTGGAAACTGCAGGCGCTCAGGCGGCCCTCGTCGGCAAACAGTCTGGCCAGGTCGACTGCCTTCTCAGGGGTTCTGTTGGCGATGGTTATACTGTCCGGGCTGCAGGCGAGCAACGGCGACAATACACCGCGCACGGCACCACCCGCGCCCAGCACCAGAATGCGGACAGCGGTCAGGTCAATCCCGTGATACTGGGTGAGGTCGCGTACCAGGCCTTCGCCATCCGTGTTGTCAGCGGTCAGTAAGCCCTCACTATCAAGCAACAGGGTATTGGCTGCCCCGGCTTTTTCGGCCCGCTCGGAGCGATGCGCCGCCATCTGCCAGGCCTGGCGCTTGAACGGCACTGTGACATTCAGACCCCGCCCCCCCCGATCAAAAAACCCGGCGACGGTTGCCTCGAACTGATCCAGTGGCGCCTGGATGGCGGTATATTCCATCGCTTCTCCGGTCTGGGACGCGAAGGCGCTATGAATCAACGGCGACAGACTGTGGCTGACGGGGTGGCCGACAACCGCGTAGAGGTCAGTCTTCATAACACAGCCCCAGCCAGTCCCGGCCCGTCAGAAAATGATCCGTCAGTACCGCTTCTGCGGTACCCGGTTCCGGATTGCGATTATAGTCCCAGCGTACCAGAGGAGGCAGCGACATCAGAATGGATTCGGTACGCCCCCCGGACTGGAGTCCGAACAGGGTGCCCCGGTCATAGACCAGATTGAACTCCACATAACGGCCGCGTCGATACAACTGGAAATCCCGCTGCCGGGCGCCGAAATCATGGTCCATGCGACGGCGGACGATCGGCTCGTAAGCGTCCATATAACTGTCCCCGACAGACTGCATCAACGCAAAGTCACGGTCGAAATCGCCCGTGTTGCGGTCGTCAAAAAATAACCCGCCGATACCCCGGGGCTCGTCCCGGTGAGCAAGATAGAAATACTCGTCACACCAGCGCTTGTAGTTCCGGTACACCGTCGGCCCGAACGGATCACAGGCCGCCTTTGCAATCCGGTGCCAGTGCACGCAGTCTTCATCAAAACCATAGTAGGGAGTCAGGTCATAGCCACCGCCAAACCACCAGACTGGCGCCTGATCAGGAGGTGAGGCGATAAAGAACCGGACATTGGCATGCGAGGTCGGCACATAGGGATTGTGCGGGTGCATGACCAGCGACACGCCCATGGCCTGCCAGGGCGCGCCGGCCAACTGGGGCCGATGCGCGGTCGCCGATGGCGGCATGGTTTCGCCCATGACGTGGGAAAAATTGACCCCGCCTTTTTCGAACACCCGGCCGTCCGTGATCACCCGGCTCATACCGCCCCCACCTTCGGGACGGGTCCAGCTTTCCGTGGCAAAGGTCCGGGTCTGATCAACCGCTTCCAGGCGTTCACAGACGCGCGACTGGAGATTCAGCAGGTAGCGCTTTACGGCGGTTGGATCGGGTTCTGACATGGGACGTCTCCTAACGCAGCCAGTGGCCGGATACGATATCAAAAATGCGGCTGGGACGGCGTGCACCGCCAAGATCGCCCCCGATCAGGCAATCAACGCCGGCGCCGAAATAACGGCGCACCTGCCACGACCAGCGCGCCGGGGGACGGCCCGCCGGATTGCACGACGTGGAGACCACAGGATGGCCGGCAGCCTCACACACGGCGCGTACCACCGGGTGCTCACTGACCCGCACGGCGATGCTGCGGTGCTCGCCTCTGACGTTGGCGGGGATCTGGTCGTGCAGGTCCGGCAACAGGCAGGTCACCGGTCCCGGCCAGTGAGCCAGCGCCGCCGATCGCTGCGTGGTGGTCAGCGGCGCCAGCAGGAATTCGATCTGCTCGACCGACGATGCGGCCAGAATAAGACCTTTTGAAGCCGGCCGCTGCTTCAGGTCGAGCAATCGCTCTACCGCTGCGGTGTGCCAGGGGTCGCAGCCCAGCCCCCAGACAGCCTCGGTGGGATAGGCAATAATACCCCCGTCACGGAGGGTGAGCCGACACTGGCGGGCATGCCAGGATGAAAACATGGTACAGGCCCTTGTCATGGTGTATCAGCCTCGCAGGAATCACTCAGGCGCTTCGCTGGAAGCCGCCGGGGGCCGTTTCGATCAGCCCGTCCATCTCCAGCATAAGCAGTGACTGCATAAGCTCGTCGGCCGCCAGCCCGGTGGCCGCACAAAGTTCGTCAGTTGAGCGCGGATCATACCCTAAAGACCCAATAACCGCGATTTCCCGAGCCGCCAGATGATCAGGTAACGGACGGGCGGGAGCGGGTTCCGGCGCCGCGGTCGGTTGCCGGAATCGTGGGGGTTGCCGGATGGGCAGCCCGGGGCTGGACGATTCTGGCGACCGCACTGACCAGGCATGCAGTTCACCAATGATATCGTCAATCGACTCGACCAGCACAGCGCCCTGGCGAATCAACTGATGGCAGCCCCGGGCCAGCGGGTTGTGGATGGAGCCGGGTATCGCGAACACCTCGCGCCCCTGTTCCAGTGCGAGTCGCGCGGTGATCAGCGAGCCGCTGCGGGGACTGGCCTCCACCACCAGGATACCCTGGCACAGGCCGCTGATGATCCGGTTGCGGCGCGGAAAATGTGCCGCCCGTGGTGGCGTGCCCGGCGGTAATTCGGACACCAGCGCTCCAGTGGCCACGACGTCAGCCGTCAACGCCTGATGCTGGCGGGGGTAAACCACATCAACCCCGGTACCGATCACCGCCAGGGTCGGACGCCCAACCTCCAGCGCGCCCTGATGAGCGGCCCCGTCAATACCCATCGCCAGGCCACTGGTAATGCAATACCCGTTCTCACCAAGGGCTGCTGCGAAACGTCGCGCGTGGTCCAGGCCACCCGGGGTTGCGGAGCGGCTGCCCACAATCGCTACTTGCGGTTGCTGAAGCAGGGCGGGGTCGCCGCGCACATAAAGCAGTTTCGGGGCGTCCGGGATCGCTTGCAGGGCCCCGGGGTAGCCCTCGCTTCCCCAGGCCAGGAGCTGAATACGCTGCTGCTGGCACCGCGCCAGAATGACAGCGGTTTCGGCCAACCCTTCATGCGTCTGGTCACCGGACTGCCAGGCGACAATCATGTCGCGGGTGGACGGTGGCAGGCCCAGCTCAATCAGCACACTGCCAGGCGCGGTCAGCAGGTCCGTCGGGCAGGCCAGGTGGTCAACCACCGCCTGCCAGCGGCGGGCACCAAAACGGGGCAGGCGGGACAACACCAGCCAGGGTCCGACAGGGTGGTCAAACAGGTTGACGGTATCGCCTGACGCGACACCGGGGGAGACTGCGGTCATGGTCATTCCTTTGCCTTTACACTCGCCTTCCTGGCAAGACAGATTATCAGGAGCACCCCGCCCGGCAGCGATGTTCCTGTCATTGTGCCCTATTGCAGACCGGCCCGGTTGAGCCGGATAGTCCGGGGCACACGATGGCCCCTTTTCATCAAGTGCCGGATATCGAGTACCGAATCCGGATCACCCACTCAGGGATTCTTCACCCGGTCACCGATGGACAATGGGCGCCCGGACTTGAGCACCAGTCCATAGCTCAGTTTTTCATAGGTCTGGAATACCATCAGCAAACCGGCGCGCTCTGAAGGCAACTCCACCATTTCCTTGGTGTACGGGTCCCGCGCCAAATTTCCGCTGCGATAGACCGCCAGCACATTACCGACTTTCAGACCCTCCCGGGTACCGCGGTTGATCACCACCACATCGTACTGGCCGATCTGAGTCACACCACCTTCCACGGCAATCATCCGGCCGGAGATGTCTGTGTCCGGCGCGCTGGGGGTGAACTGAGGCTGGATCGCCTGATCCTTGCCCGCCAGCAGACGATCGCCGATCCGCACTTCCTCACTGGAGCGCCGGAGCTTCAGCGTCAGGATGTTGCCATCGTCACCGGTCACCTCACCCCGGGCGATGGAACGGGCTTCCAGACCCAGAAACTCATTGGTCTCGGGGTCCACATAAGCCTGACTGCGACGAAATATCCCCACATTGTTGGCCGGCTTGTCACCCCGGGCATAAACTGTGTCCTGCGCGCCCATGACGATCCGCCCGTCCTCACCTTCCAGCACGTACGGCGCATTGTCGAGCGTCTGCTTGTCGACAATACGGGTTTCGGTCAGGAAACTGCTGATGGCATCCAGCGGGATCGCCGGAATCGGGGTGTCGATCGGCTCGGAGCGAATTTTCGGCGACAGCTTGACTACGCCGTTGGAACCCACCTTGGTGATTCTCGGCTTGCCATCAATGTACACCAGCGCCAGCTCATCCCCCGGATAAATCAGATGCGGGTTGCGCACCTGGGGGTTCACGTGCCAGATTTCCGGCCAGTACCAGGGATTATTCAGAAAGCGGGATGAAATGTCCCAAAGAGTATCCCCTTTGACGACAGTGTAGCGCTCAGGGTGATCCGACCGGAGTTCAGGTCCGGCCGCCTGCGCCCAGGAGGTGGCCAGCAGCAGTGTGGCTGCCAGAGCGTACAGCAGTTTCCTCATTGTGTAAGTCCTTGATCGCGTGCCTTTATCGTTCGATTCTGCCTGTAAATCCAGACTCCGAAACGGGGGTTATTCCTCTACTATAGAAGAAGTCTGACAAATTGTGATGTTATCTTTTGTTCTTCCAGTGAATTCTACCTATCACTGCTCAATTTGTACTCAATGGCGAAGATAGGGGATAATAGGGTCTGACAGACACGGGATATACTTGAAACCTGTGCCATTGTCCCGACCATGATAGTTGCGGGACAGGAAAATGCGCAGTACACGGTCGCATTTCAGACATGATTGCTGGTCACGAACATTGAGGCCGATGTATCGAGACCACTCTGCCAGAAAGATCGGAGCACCATGATTTTAGAAATTCTTGAATTTCCAGACCCCAGGCTGCGAACCATCGCCAAGCCTGTCGAGAAGGTGACTGACAAGACCCGCCGGCTCATCGACGACATGTTCGAGACCATGTACGATGCGCCTGGCATTGGTCTGGCGGCCACCCAGGTGAACGTGCATGAGCAGATCATCGTGATCGACATCTCCGAAGATCGCAGCGAGCCGCTGGTGCTGATCAACCCGGAGGTCGAGGTGCTGGCTGGTGACTATCAGGAAATGCAGGAAGGTTGCCTGTCAGTACCGGGCTTCTATGAGGAAGTCACCCGCATTGATCACATTCGCCTGAAAGCGGTTGACCGGGATGGCAAGCCGTTCGAACGGGAAGTCACCGGCTTGCTGGCAGTCTGTATCCAGCATGAGATGGACCATCTCAAGGGAAAACTGTTTGTCGATTATCTCAGTCCGCTGAAACGGACCCGAATTCGCAAGAAGCTGGAAAAGCAGCACAAGAAGAGCGCCTGAACAGCCCGGCGTTGTGAATCAGACAACCTGAATCAAGAGCCAGACCGACCGGGTGCAGACCCGGTCTTTTCGTATTTGCAGGGAAATACCCCGCCGGAAGCAACGGAGAGAATCAGCCAGTGCGTATCGTTTTTGCCGGAACTCCGGATTTCGCGGCCGTCGCGCTGCGCTCACTGATTGCGCGGGGCCACGACATCATCGGCGTCTACACCCAGCCCGACCGGCCATCGGGCCGCGGCCGCAAGCTGGTACCGAGCCCGGTCAAGCAGCTGGCACTGGATAACGGCCTGCCGGTACATCAGCCTGAATCACTCAAACCGGAAGCCGCTCAGTCTGCGCTGGCGGCACTGACGCCTGACCTCATGGTCGTCGCCGCTTATGGCCTGATCCTGCCTCCCGCCGTGCTGGCGATTCCTGTTAACGGCTGTCTGAACATCCACGCCTCGCTGCTGCCCCGCTGGCGCGGAGCGGCACCGATCCAGCGCGCCATTGCCGCCGGTGACACCGAAACCGGCATCACCATCATGCAAATGGCGGCGGGCCTGGATACCGGTGACATGCTGCTGAAACGGACCACATCAATCGACCCCCACGATACCGGCGGCTCACTGCACGACCGGCTGGCCGAGATGGGAGGCGGCGCCATTGTCGATGCACTGGATCAACTGACGGACGGAAATCTGCGACCTGAGCCCCAGGATGACGCCCGGGCCTGCTATGCCCGCAAACTGTCCAAAGCGGAGGGCCACATCGACTGGCGCTGGGCAGCCGGCGACATTGAACGCCTGATACGGGCGTTCAATCCCTGGCCCGGAACCTACACCGATCTTGGCGATCAGCGAATACGTCTGCATCAGGCCCGGGTAATCGAGGCTGCCGGCGGAGAGCCCGGGACTGTACTGGATCGGCATCGGGAAGGCGTCGATATCGCCTGTGGCGAGGACACCGTACTGCGTATTGAACGCTTGCAGCTACCCGGCTCGCGCCCCCAGAGTGCCAGCGATCTGATCAACGGCGGCAAACCCGTGCTGATGCCCCGCCAGGAGCTTCACTGAATGGATGAGAGCGCCTTTCCCCTGCGCGCCGCTGCTGCCAATGTCCTGCTGGCGGTTGAAAACGGGCAGTCCCTGTCCCAGTGCCTGCCACCGGCACTGGCAAGCCTGGACCCGGGCGATCGCCCCGGTCTCCAGGCGTTGTGCTATGGCACCTGTCGCTGGTATCACCGGCTCGACGCGGAACTTGGCCGACGCCTGCGCAAGCCGTTACGCAAGCCCGACCGGGTCGCCCACCAGCTGATGCTGGTGGCCCTGTTCCACCTTCGGCACAGCGAACAGGCCAGCTACGCCGTACTGAACGAAACCGTGGAAGCCTGTCGCGCGCTGAACAAACCGCATCTGACCGGCCTGGTGAACGGCGTGCTCAGGACCGCCCAGCGGGAAGGCGAACCCGCTACGGACAATCCGGCAACCAGCCTCAGCCATCCCGGCTGGATGGTGGAAAAACTGCGCCACAACTGGCCCGATCACTGGCAGGCCATCCTGACCGCCAACAATACCCAGGCGCCGATGACCCTGCGCGTGAATGCCAGCCAGGGCAGCCGGGAACAATACCTGCAATGGTTGCGGGACGAGGGGTTTGACGCCGAAGCCACACGTTTTGCGCCCTATGGCATTCAGTTGGCAACGCCGGTCGCCGTGGAAAAACTGCCCGGCTTCCGGGACGGCGCTGTCAGTGTTCAGGACGAGGCCGCCCAGCTATGCACCACCTTGCTGGACCTGGCCCCCGGTCAGCGCGTGCTGGACGCCTGCGCCGCGCCCGGGGGCAAAACCTGCGCCATACTGGAAGCATGCCCGGAGCTGGACGAAGTCGTGGCCATTGACCAGTCGGCAGCGCGGCTGCCACGGATACAGGAGAACCTGGACCGGCTGTGCCTGAGTGCCAGGCTGCTCGAGGCCGACGCGGCAAACACTGACCAGTGGTGGGATAAAACGACCTTTGACCGCATCCTGCTGGATGTCCCCTGCAGCGCCAGCGGCGTCATTCGCCGGCATCCGGACATCAAGCTGCTGCGACGGGAGGCGGATATCACACCACTGGCCGGCATTCAGATGGGACTGCTGGACGCGCTCTGGCAGATACTGTCACCGGGAGGCCGCCTGGTATACGCGACTTGCTCCGTGTTCCTCCAGGAAAACCAGCGTATTATCGAGCGGTTCCTGCGCCGGCAAGTGGATGCCAGACTGGTCGACATCCCCGCTGACTGGGGACTTGATACCGGGATCGGGCGTCAGCTACTGCCCGACCCCCACGCTCACGACGGTTTCTTCTACGCCTGTCTGGAGCGCCAGAAACCTTAGCCCATACAGCGCTTATCAGGGGTTCGTGCTATGAAAATCATCATTCTCGGCGCCGGTCAGGTCGGCGGCACACTGGCGGAAAATCTGGCCAACGAAGCCAATGACATCACGGTGATCGACAGCAACGGCCAGCGCTTGCGTGAACTTCAGGACCGCCTGGACATCCGCACCGTTCAGGGACAGGGGTCCTACCCGACCATACTGCGACAGGCCGGCGGCGAAGACGCCGATATGCTGATTGCGGTAACCGCCAGTGACGAGACCAATATGGTGGCCTGTCAGGTGGCCCACTCGCTGTTCAAGACCCCGTCAAAAATCAGCCGGGTGCGGGCCAACGCCTACCTGGCCCGCAAGGAGTTGTTTGGCGAGGGCGGTTTTCCGGTGGATGTGTTGATCAGCCCGGAGCAGGTGGTCACCCAGCACATCACCCGCCTGATCGAATACCCCGGTGCCCTGCAGGTACTGGAATTCTCCAAGGGCCTGGCCCGGCTGGTGGCCATTCGTGCGACCAAGGGTGGCCCTCTGGTGGGCCATGAGATTGCCTTCCTGCGCTCCCACATGCCCAAGACCGATACCCGGGTAGCCGCAATATTCCGCAAGGACCGACCGATCATCCCCCAGGGTGATACCGTCATCGAAGATGGCGACGAAGTGTTTTTCATCGCCGGTACCGATCATATCCGCTCGGTGATGAGCGAACTGCAGCCGCTGGAAAAACCCTATAAGAAGATTTTCATCTGCGGCGGTGGCAACATCGGTCAGCGACTGGCCCGGACTCTGGAAGACCGTTATCAGGTCAAGCTGCTGGAGCGCGACCACGACCGCTGTGTCATGCTCTCCGAGGGCCTGCGCAAGACCATCGTGCTGGAGGGCAACGCGGCCAACAAGGACATCCTGCTCGAGGAGAACATCGAGAGTACCGATGTGTTCTGCGCGGTGACCAACGATGACGAAGCCAACATCATGGCCTCACTGCTGGCCAAACGTCTGGGTGTCCGCAAGGTTCTGACCCTGATCAATAACCCGGATTATGTGGACCTGATCCAGGGCGGCGAAATCGACGTGGCCATTTCGCCCCAGCAAACCACCATCGGCAGCCTGCTGACCCACGTCCGCAAGGGCGACGTAGTCAATGTTCATTCGTTGCGACGGGGGGCGGCCGAAGCCATTGAGGCCATCGCCCATGGCGATCACCGGTCCTCCAAGGTCGTGGGCAAACGGCTGGACGAAATCCAGTTGCCGGCCGGCACCACCATCGGCGCCATCGTCCGTCATAACGAGGTACTGGTTGCCCATGATCATCTGCGGGTCCAGCCTGATGATCACGTGATCCTGTTCCTCGTGGACAAATCCCGGATCCGCGACGTGGAGCGACTGTTTCAGGTAGGCCTGACCTTCTTCTGAACCATCTGCCAACATCGCTCATGACGCCAGGGACTTTTTCGGCAGTGCCTTAGAATTAACCGGCCAGTATGCGTATAATGCGCCAATTTCAGCGCTCCGCCGCCCAGTCGCGGGGCTCCATACGACCGACTAACAGGCTACCGTCGTGACTGACAAGGCAACGCTCAAACCGACCGGGGACATCAAAACCTTTCAGGGTCTGATTCTGGCCCTGCAGAACTTCTGGGCCCAGCACGGCTGCGTGGTGCTGCAGCCGCTGGACATGGAAGTGGGTGCCGGCACCTTTCACCCGGCGACGTTTCTGCGAGCGATTGGCCCGGAAACCTGGAATGCGGCCTATGTTCAGCCCAGCCGCCGCCCCACCGATGGCCGTTACGGCGAAAACCCCAACCGGTTACAGCACTACTACCAGTTTCAGGTGGTACTGAAGCCCTCGCCCGATAACTTCCAGGAGCTGTACCTGGATTCTCTGCGCGCGTTGGGACTGGACCCGCTGGTTCATGACATCCGCTTTGTGGAGGACAACTGGGAATCCCCGACGTTGGGCGCCTGGGGTCTGGGCTGGGAAATCTGGCTCAACGGCATGGAGGTGACCCAGTTTACCTATTTCCAGCAGGTCGGGGGGCTCGAATGCTACCCCGTCACTGGCGAGTTGACCTACGGTCTGGAGCGGATCGCCATGTACCTGCAGGGCGTGGACAGCGTCTACGACCTGGTGTGGACCAATGGTCCGGATGGCGTGGTCACCTACGGGGATGTGTTCCACCACAACGAAGTGGAAATGTCGACCTACAACTTCGAACAGGCAGACACAGAGTTTCTGTTCCACAGCTTTGACGTTCACGAGCGCGAGAGCCAGAGACTGATCGATCTGGGTCTGGCGTTACCCGCCTATGAACAGGTACTGAAAGCCTCCCACCCCTTCAACCTGCTGGACGCCCGTCACGCCATATCAGTGACTGAGTGGCAGCGCTTCATTCTGCGGGTCTGGGCCCTGGCTCGGGCCGTCGCGCAAGCGTATTTCGACAGCCGCAAGGCCCGGGGCTTCCCGCTGGCCTCGGCCGCGCTGCGTGCTGAACTGCTGGCTGATCCGGCGGCGGACAGCCGGGGCAACACCAGGGACAAAGCCAAATCAGCCAAGGGGAACACGTAATCATGGCAACACAGGATTTTCTGGTTGAGCTGGGTACCGAAGAACTGCCCCCGAAAGCGCTGAAAACCCTGTCCCGGGCCTTCACCCAGGGGCTTCAGGCAGGTCTGGAAGAGGCGGGCATTGAAGCCGGCAAGGTGGAATCCTTTGCGGCCCCCAGACGCCTGGCCATACGCATACGTAACCTGGCGGATGCCCAGCCGGATAAAGCCGTTGAACGCCGTGGACCGGCGGTCAAGGCGGCGTTTGACGATGCCGGTAACCCGACACGCGCGCTCACCGGTTTTGCCACCTCCCAGGGCGTGACACCGGATCAGCTGGATACTCTGGAGACCGACAAGGGTGCCTGGCTGGTCTACCGCACGGTGGAGCAGGGCAAGCCGACGATCGAATTGTTGCCGGCGTTGGTCGATAACGCCCTTGCTGGCCTGCCCATTCCCAAACGCATGCGTTGGGGCGCCCACCGTACTGAGTTCGTGCGTCCGGTCCACTGGGTGATTCTGCTGTACGGCAATAAGGTAGTCGACGCCCCGATCATGGGCCTGACTCCGGGAAACAAAACCCGTGGGCACCGTTTTCACTGTCCCAAGGCACTGATCATTCCCACCCCCAATGACTACGAAGTGGTGCTCAGGAACGAAGGCCATGTAATTGCCGACTTCGCCGAACGGCGTGAGCTGATCCGCGAAGGCGTCCAACGCCTGGCCCGGGAGCAGGGTGACGGGCGAGCCGTTATTGATGACGATCTGCTGGATGAAGTCACCGCATTGAACGAGTGGCCGGTGCCGCTGATCGGGCAGTTTGATGAACGTTTCCTGGAGATTCCCCCGGAAGCGCTGATCTCTTCGATGAAGGAACACCAGAAGTATTTCCACGTGGTCGACCACAACAACCAGATGCGGCCTCTGTTCATCACCGTCGCCAATCTTGAGAGCAAGGATCCCGCGCAGGTGATCGCTGGTAATGAAAAGGTCATCCGCCCGCGCCTGTCGGATGCCGCGTTCTTCTACCGCACCGACCGCAAGTCATCGCTGCAGGACCGCATTGAGCAGCTCAGATCGATCGTGTTCCAGAAGGACCTGGGCAGCCTGTATGACAAGTCTGTCAGGGTAGCCGCTCTGGCCCGTAAAATCGCCGCCGCCATGGGTGCTGATCCGGCACTGGCGGAGCGCGCTGCCATGCTCGCCAAGACGGACCTAGTTACTGAAATGGTGCTCGAATTTACCGATCTTCAGGGCATTATTGGCCAGTATTACGCCCGCCACGACGGTGAGCACGACGACGTTGCCAGTGCCATGAACGAGCAGTATCTGCCGCGGTTCGCGGGCGATGACCTGCCGACCACGCAGACCGGCTGTGCAGTAGCGATTGCTGATCGACTGGACTCCCTGGTCGGACTCTTCGGGATCAATCAGCCGCCTTCCGGTACGCGTGACCCGTTCGCGCTGCGCCGGGCGTCCCTTGGGGTGCTGCGCATCATCATTGACCGCAGCCTGCCGCTGGACCTGCAAACATGCTGCGAGTGGGCCGCCGCCAACTTCTCCATGCTGACTGCAGAGGATCCAGCCACCCTGGTGGTGGACTACATGTTGGAGCGGTTCCGTGCACACTACGAGGAGCTCGGCATCGGGGCTGACGTCTATCTGGCCGTACAGGCCCGTCGACCGACCCGGCCGCTGGATTTCGACCAGCGTATCCGGGCGGTTGAGGCATTCCGCCAGATGCCCGAGGCCGAAGCCCTGGCCGCCGCCAACAAACGGGTCTCCAACATTCTGACCAAGCAGGGTGCTGACAACGTCAGCGACCACGTCGAAGAGAGCCTGCTGCAGGATGCCGCTGAAAAGTCCCTGGCCCTACACGTCGAGCAGCAGGCTGAACAAGTGCTGCCGCTGTTCGAGCAGGGCGATTACAGGGCTGCGCTGCAATCCCTCGCCAGCCTGCGTGAGCCGGTCGATACCTTCTTTGATGAAGTGATGGTGATGGCAGAGGATGACGCGGTGAGGGAAAACCGACTGGCGCTGCTGAGTCGTCTGCGTAACCTGTTCCTGCGGGTCGCCGACATTTCACTGTTGCCGACCGCTGGCTAATGTCCCTTAACGCGGGTTCGTCGTTTGTCAGCATGGCTGTGCGGGCGCTCAGCAAGGCGCGGAAGTGCAGGCCTGGCTGTAGCCAATTTAACCGAGTGCAACGCGACAGGGGAGCCGGTGGTCATTATCCTTGACCGCGACGGGGTCATTAACCAGTACCGCGGCCAGTACATCTGTTCACTGGATGAGTGGCTACCGCTGCCCGGCAGCATTGACGCCATCGGCCGACTCTGCCGGGCCGGCCACCGGATTGCCGTCGCCACGAACCAGTCCGGGCTGGCCCGGGGCTACTACCGCGAAGACACCCTGAATGCCATGCATCAGCGACTGACGGCGCTGGTACAGGCCGCTGGAGGGAGCATTGCCTGCATCGCCTACTGCCCGCACCATCCGGATGATGGCTGCGCCTGCCGCAAGCCGCGCACAGGCCTGCTGGAACGGATTCAGTCCGGTCTGGGGCTTCCGTCACTCAGCGGCAGCCTGATGATCGGAGACAGCCGTAAGGACCTTCTGGCCGGGCGCCAGGCCGGCTGTACCTCATACCTGGTACGCACCGGAAACGGAATTGAAACGGAGCGCCATCTTCGCCGACGGCCGCTACCAGGGGTTGCCGTATTCGATGACCTGCAGGCGGTGGCCGACCACCTGCTGGGCACCGCGGCCGCATGACCGGCGAAATCTTGCCCGGACGGCTGTGACAGGCTGGCATTCAAAGCTGTTATCAGTATAATACCGCGCATATCGGCGTGTGGCGCAGCCTGGTAGCGCACTTCGTTCGGGACGAAGGGGTCGCAGGTTCGAATCCTGCCACGCCGACCAACCTCCCGGATTATTGTATATCCCTGATGTAGAGATCCGGCCCGCTGAGCCGTTGATCCATCACCCCGGCACCCAAACCGGTAATCAGATCACTTCGGTTGCTCCGCTTTTCGTCGTATACTGCCTGTCCAAACATATCGTTCGTCAGCCCGGTCTGACGGCATGCCTTCAGGTCTGTGTATGACATCCGCGCCTTCAACTCGTCCGACCCACAAACCACGCCCCTGGGTCGATCTCCTGGTCAGTATCGTGATCCCGTCCGTTATTCTGATGAAACTCAGTGGCGACGATTACCTGGGCAGTACCTGGGCGCTGATCATCGGCCTGGCGTTTCCATTGGGGTGGGGGTTGTTCGAGCTGGTCAAATACCGCAAGTACAACTTCATTGCGGTACTCGGGGTGATCAGCGTCGGGCTGACCGGCGGGATCGGCCTGATGGAACTGGATGCCAAGTGGCTGGCTATCAAGGAGGCGTCGGTGCCGGCGCTGATTGGAATCGCGGTGTTGATCTCGACTCACACCCGCTATCCGCTGTTACGCACCATGCTATACAACCGTGCGGTGCTGAATGTCGACAAGATTCACGACGCGCTGCTGAAAAAGGGCAGCGAGGGTCTCTTCGAGTCACGATTGCAGCGGGCCAGCTACTACTTCAGCGGTACATTCTTCTTCTCGGCAGTGATGAACTATGTCATCGCCAAGTGGATTGTCACCAGCCCGTCAGGGACCACCGCGTTCAACGAGGAACTCGGCCGCATGACGCTGGTCAGCTATCCGATGATCGCGGTTCCTTCAATGATCATGATGATGGCCATCTTCTACTATTTGTGGCGGACCATACGGCGTCTAACCGGATTTACCCTGGATGAGGTGCTGTCGCCGGCACTGGCCGGGCATGACGACAGTGCCTCCGAACAGGAATCGTCCAAGTAGCACACAGGCCCGCATCACCTGTAAGCGCCCGGACCGATTGTACGGCGTCGGGGGCCCCACTGCTCACCGCACGACCACGCTTGCATATGGCGAGCGCTCGATTTAATTTAAGGCATTAGCCGACCGAGCCGTATCCGGCTCATCCGTGTCTCAGGAGACTGTTATGGACTTTAGCCTGGATTCCCGCAGTGAGGATTTTCGCCAACGCATCCGCGCCTTCGTCGAGGGGGAGCTGTTTCCTCTGGAGCAGGACCCGTCCGCCTATGACGAGCATGAGAATATTGATCTCGAAGTGCTCAGGCAGGTCCGTCAGAAGGCCCGGGCGGAAGGTCTCTGGTGCCTGCAGATGCCCATTGAGCTGGGCGGTCAGGGCCTGCCTGTGGTTGGTATGGCAGCCTGCTATGAGGAAATGAACCGCTCCATTTTCGGGCCGGTGGTCTTTAATTCCTGTGCGCCGGACGATGGTAACATGATTGTCCTTGGCAAAATCGGTACGGAGGCCCAGAAGCAACGCTGGCTCAAGCCGATCATGGACGGTGAGGTGCGATCATCGTTCGCAATGACCGAACCCGCTCCCGGAGCCGGCTCCGATCCGGGCATGATGCGAACGACCGCCACCAGGGATGGCGATCGCTGGGTTATTCACGGACACAAGCACTACATTACCGGTGCGGGCGTGGCCAGCCATTTCATTCTGATTGCCCGGACCTCCGACGACAGCCGTAAAGGGCTGACGGCCTTCATGTTCCACCGCGATGACCCTGGCTGGGAGATCGTCCGGCGCATTCCCATCATGGGTCCGGAAGAACACGGAGGCCATTGCGAGCTGCGTTTCAACGTAAGCGCCGTTAAATCGACCCTCTTGCCCTAATTGTATTGAGCCCCTTTTTTCAAAGCCGGCAACTCGGCATTCCAGGGCAGCAACGCTTCGAGCTTCTCCAGCGTGTCGGCCTCAGCAATGCGTTCCAACACATGGTGG
>JASBRL010000169.1 GCA_030149475.1 Marinobacter sp. | reverse complement strand
CCAACGCGGAGCGTTATATCGCGATTGCCCGCGCCTGCCTGAAAGCAATCAATGATACGGCATCCACAGAGGGTTCCCGTGAACAGAAGGTTCAGGCGGTTTATCAGGCAATCGATTCCGCTTTCCAGCAGGAGTTTGCCGACTATCAGCAGGCGATGGCCGTCATGGCGTCGGTACTGGAACGTATTGCCTCCGGGCAACTGGATGCTGACACTGCCGCAAAGCTCGCCCAAAAAACCCTTGACCAGCAGCCGGAGGCGACCCGCCAGTCCATCGTTCACTGATTGTTGTTTCTGATTCACACAGAAGGATGTTTTTCATGCTGAACTTCCCCTGGCAGTCACCGGATGCCAAGCCGATCCGGATGCCCACTTTTGCCCTGCTGATACTGGTATTGCTGCCCCTGCTGGCCAGTGCAGCGGTCAAGCCGGTCAAAAGCCCCAATGACCAGAGTGACTACCGGTACCTGACGCTGAACAATGGCCTTCAGGTATTGCTGGTTTCTGACCCGAAGGCGGATATGGCCGCCGCTTCCCTGGATGTCGCCGTAGGCAGTGCGGATGATCCCGACGACCGCGCCGGTCTCGCGCATTTTCTAGAGCACATGTTGTTCCTGGGTACGGAAAAATACCCGGAGCCGGGGGAGTATCAACAGTTCATCAAGAGCCACGGCGGCACCCACAATGCGTTCACCGCCTTTCAGGACACCAATTTCTTTTTTGATATCCAGGCCGATCAACTCGAGCCGGCACTGGATCGCTTCGCCCAGCAGTTTTCGGCGCCTCTCTTCACCAGCAAACTGGTCGATCGTGAACGACAGGCGGTTCATTCCGAGTTCAGCTCCGGCCTCAAGGACGATAGTCGCCGGGTCTATTCCGCAAAAAAAGCCATTGCCAATCCAGACAGCGCCTTCAGCAAGTTTTCCGTCGGCAACCAGACCACGCTGGCGAACACCAGCGCCCGACCGCTGCGGCCGGATCTGGTCAGATTCTGGCGCCAGCATTACTCCGCCAATCTGATGACTCTCGCGGTCTACGGCCCACAATCACTTGATCAACTGGCGGCGATGGTCAAACCCCGGTTCTCCGCCATTGAAAACCGGCATCTGTCGGCGTCGACCCATGCCAAACCCATCTACAAACCCGGACAGTTGCCTGAATTGCTCAAGGTTCATTCGCTGAAAGATATGCGCAGCCTGTCACTGAGTTTCCCGATTCCCTCGCAACGGGACTTTTACCACAGCAAACCGGACGACTACATCGCCAACCTGCTCGGGCATGAAGGCCCGGGAAGCCTGCTTGATACCCTGAAAAAAGCGGGGCTTGTTGACGGACTCTCGGCAGGTACTGGCATGGACAGCGGCCAGCAAGCCACGCTTGAAATCTCCATGTCACTGACGCCGGATGGCCTTGCACAGCGCAACCGTATTATTCAGCTCACGTTTGCCTATATCGACAAGATCCGCCAGCATGGAATCGATAAGCAGCGGTTCGAGGAAATGAAGCGACTGGCACAGATAAACTTCCGTTTCCGTGAGCGCCCCTCTCCGATCCGGCAGGTCAGTCGTTTGTCCATGCAACTGCAACACGTCAACCCCAGGGACGTCGTGCAGGCAGCCTGGATCATGGATGAGTACGCACCGCAGCGGTATCGGGCCATTCTCAAGCGGCTCACACCGGACAATGTGCTGATCACGGTAGTTTCACCGGAGCAGTTGCCTGACAATGCACGCAAGACGCGATGGTATGACGCAGCCTACACCGTCACTTCGCTCGACCCGGCGACACTGGCAGGCCAGCCGAACCAGGCGCTGGCCAGTCAATTGGCATTGCCCGCGCCGAATCCGTTTATACCCGACGACCTCGCTCTGGTTCCCGGCCAGTCGATGCCGCATCCGATTCTGCTCGGATCCCGGGCAGATCAGGGTCTAAAGGTGTGGTTCGCCCGGGACACCCGCTTCGACACACCTAAAGCGAACGTTTACCTCAGTCTCCGTTCGCCCGCGACCATGGCCTCAGCCCGCAACCACGTGCTCACCCAACTGCTGGTCGATGCCATCAATAACAACCTGAATGCCTACGCCTACCCGGCCCAGCTGGCCGGACTGGACTACCGGGTATATACCCACCTGCGCGGTGTTACCATCCGCGTGGGCGGTTACAGCAGCAAACTACACACCCTGCTCAACCGGATTCTGACTCAGGTGGCCAACCCGGACATCACGCGTCAACGGTTCGAGATTGCCCGCCAGAATCTGATTGACGGGCTGCGTAACCAGTCTCAGGAACGCCCGGTGCAGCAGGCGTCCGAGTTTTTGCAGAGCGCCCTCATTGAGGGAACCTGGACCACCGCCGAAAAGCTCAGTGCAGCCCGGTCCGTCACCCTGGACGATCTCCGTGACTTCGCTCATGAGCTAACCGCCAAAGTGGACCCGGTCATGCTGGTCCACGGCAACGTGACCGAAGCCGGTGCACTGAATCTTGCCGCCCTCGCCAGAGCCCTGGTTACCAGTGACAGTCAGTTCGTGAAGGTACCCCGCAGCCAGGTTCGTGATCTCCCCAGCGGCGAGACCGATGTATCACTCACCGTCAGCCACCCGGATACCGGTTATCTTCTGTACATGCAGGGGCGAAACACGTCATTCGCTGAACGGGCCGACTACCGCTTGCTGGGCCAGATCCTCAGCAGTCCCTTTTACGAGGAAATCCGTACCAACAAGCAGTTGGGCTATGTGGTCTACGCAACGCCCTATGAAATGCTGGAAACGCCGGCTCTGGGGTTCATCGTGCAGTCGCCGGGAGCCACCGGTGAAGAAATCGACAACGCCGCCAGGTCGTTTGTGCGCACATTCACTCAGACCCTCGAAGACATGTCAGACGCCGATCTGACCCGGGAAAAACAGGCGGTGATCAGCAAGTTGCTCGAGCAGGACCGCCAACTGGGCGACGTATCCGAACGCTATTGGCAGGAAATTGATCGTTCCGAGGACAACTTTGACAGTCGTGAAAAACTGGCCGATGCGGTCAGGAGCGTCAGCGCGAAACAGCTTCTGGAGCGCTACAAAACGTCGGTACTCAAGCGCCGCTCCTCACTGAAAATTGTGACCACCTCCGCCAAGACTGACAGCGGCGAGGTCATGACGTACCTGCGCAAGCAGCCGCCGGTCAACTGAGCGTGGCAGTCCTGAACCGGTCTGTTCACTCACTACCGGTTCAGGTATCGCTGCCAGTCCAGCGGCTCATCCACGTCCCAGCGCGGCTCCAGCAGTCTGGAGCTCAGCCCTGATGTAGCCAGGCGTTCAAGCGTCTGTGCCAGCGCGCCCGGCGCTCCCCAGACGACCCGGTCAAGCATGCCCGGCGCTACCGACCGGGCACCGATCAGCACAAAGCCACCGTCGTCGGACGGACCCAGTACCACATCAACAGTGTCCAGCGCGGCGATGGCTTCACGCACGTAATCGGCATCCACAGAGGGGCAGTCGCTACCAACGATGATTGCCTTCCGGTATCGCCGCAATCCGTGCGCCAGTACGTGCGCCATGCGCGCCCCCAGGTCCTGTCCCTGCTGAACGTTCTGCACCACCGCCCGCTGGTCAAGCGCATGAACCAGCTCGCGGGCAGCAGGGGGCACCGCTGACAGAGATCGATCCCACCAGAATTCCAGCGGCAGCCCGGTGGTCGCCAACTGAACCAGCACCGCCGAGGTCAGTTGCAGGTGAGCATTGAGTGCACCCTCAGCACCCAGGGCCGGAATCAGACGGGTTTTTACCCGACCCTTTTCCGGCCATTTGGCAAACTGCAGCAGTACCGCTTCACGGCGGTCTGTTCCGGACGAAAGATCAGGAGTGAACGTGGGCTTGCCGGACATCAGAACGGTACTCCCGTGCGAGAACTTCCGGGGATTCACCCCGCCAATAGCGCCAGCGCAGACGCCACATCAACCAGATGGACCGCCAGACCCCGTTCTGTTCCCAGCGTCGGCTGTCCGTGACCACAGGCTCATTGATGCAATAGGGGCCGGATATACGCTTCAGGCGGCGGCATAATTCAACGTCTTCCATCAGTGGCTGTTCCGCGAAGCCGTGCAGGCAATCGAACACGGAGCGGCGGACAAAAATAGCCTGATCACCGGTGGCGATGCCGGTCAACCGTGAGCGGACATTCATGAACCACGCGATAACCCGGAACAGAGGGCGTTGTGCGCTCAAACGGACGTCGAAGCGCCCCCAGTGATAGCCTGAATCTGCAAACTCAGCTAATCGTTCCATGGCGAGTGGCGGCAGCCGGGTATCCGCGTGCAGAAACACCAGCACGGCTCCCGTTGCCTGCCGGGCTCCTGCATTCATCTGCGTTGCGCGGCCGGGCGATGTCAACAGCAGATGATCGCAGCCGGCCCGGGCCAGCGAAACGGTATCATCGTCACTGCCGCCATCCACCACAATCAGCTCGTGCCCCGCCTCGCGCCAGTCTGCCAGCGAAACCAGCAACGGCCGGATGTTGGTCGCCTCTCGCCAGACCGGGATGATGACGCTGATTAACGGGGTTTTCATCGATTCTCTGTCCTGTGTTTGCAGGCATTGTGGCATATCGCGCGCATTCACCGACCAACATGCCTTGAGACCCAACGCTGCTGTCGCTATGATAGCGCCCTTGTTGTGACATGTCTCAGTAGCTCAGCTGGATAGAGCAGCCCCCTCCTAAGGGGCAGGTCGCAGGTTCGAATCCTGCCTGGGACACCACTATCACCGTCTACCGCAATCCTTTGCGGTTTCGGGGTACGTTGTGTTTTAGTCCGCTACGCTGGTCGATGTTTCATGTGCGGAAGGTGCGGGCGGATGCTGGACACGTCACGCGATATCGGGCTCCGGCATCATGCTGCTTATGCAACGTCCTCCGTAAGCTCAAACACGACACCCAGTTCAGTTAGTTGCTCCGCCGACAGGCAGGCCGGTAACGAATCGCTGATCAGCAGGTCGATTTCTCTGATCGGAGCTACTTTTACCATGGCTTCCCGTTGCCACTTGCTGCGGTCGGCCAGCAGAATCCGGCGCCGGGCATTACGTATTGCCGCGCGACTGATATCAGCTTCCAGTGGATCGAACTCCAACAGACCCGCCTGTATATCCAGACCTCCACAGCCAAGTAGCGCATAATCCACCTGATACTGCTCTATAAACCGGGTTACCGGCTCACCGGCCAGATCCCGGTCACTGTGGCGCAAGCGCCCCCCGCTGACGAGCACTTCTATCTCGGGATGCCCACAGAAAACAGTCACCACATCAAGATTGTTGGTCAGCACCCGCAGCCCCCGGTGCTCGAGCAAAGCATGGGCGGCATGAGCCACCGTTGTACCGATCCCCATGAACAGGGATGCACCATCGGGGATATGGCGTGCCAGCGCCCTTGCTATCGCGCGCTTTACGGGCGCATTGATCACCACCCGCGAATTGAACGACACGTTGTGCGTTCTGGCCGGAAGATTGATACCGCCGTGGACGCGTCGCGCCAGACCCTGCTCGCAGAGCCGGTTCATATCCTTGCGTATCGTCTGGGGGCTGACCGAATAGCGCTCAGCCAGCAACTCCACATCCAGTTTCGAGTGCGCTTGCAACTGCGCGAGAATCTCGCTCTGGCGTACACTGAGTTTCATAGGTGACGAAGAAAATCCTGTGGGTTATCGGTAATAACGCCATCCAGCCCCCAGCGCCAGAGAGACGTGACCTGTTCCGGGTCATTGACGGTCCAACAATACAGCCGGTAACCTGCCTCGCGTATAGCACTGACCCGTTGCTGGCTAAGGTAACGCCAGTTGCAGTGCAGGCTGAAGGCGGCCAGGTCTTCTGCCTGTACCTGCCAGTCTGCCGGCAAATCATCAACCAGCATCCCACGGCGGATATCGGGAGCATACTGCCTGCAACTCGTGAGCATATCGAGTTCGAAACTGGAGATGATCAGCCGATCCTGGCTGTCGCCATCAAGGAGAAAATAACGCCTCAACAACGCCACCACCTCAGGAACCAACTGTTTCGGCTCAGCCCCGTGCCCTTTCAGTTCCAGATTCAACCCTAACCCAAGCTCACGCAGCAAAATCAGTGTCTCTTTCAGCAGCGGTATCGACTCAGATGGCCAGTCGGGGTAAAGCCGCGCATTGTTGATTCCGTGCAGTTGCGCGGGCAACATGTCGCGGAGCACGTTCTGGCTGTCACTGCAACGATCAATAGTGGCGTCGTGATTCACCACGGGCGTTCCGTCGGCCAGCGCAGTCACATCCAGTTCAATCCAGCGCACACCGAGTTGCGCGGCTTTGCGAAAGCCCCCCAACGTGTTTTCGGGAGCGATGCTGGGTACTCCACGATGTCCGATAATCCCGTCAGCGCATAGTTTCATCGCCTTACGTTCCTTAAATACTGTCAATTCAGCCGCTGCCCACTCTGTTCACAGTAGATGTGCAGATCCCGCTCGCTGAAATGTAAGCGCATTGAATTCTCGCTACCCGCCTTGAAGTGGCCGTTGATGCGGGCGACCAGATTTTCTCGCCCCTCGGTCAGCTCACCATAGACAAGCGTATCGGCGCCCAGCGGCTCGATCATGCTCAGGTGCATATCCAACCGGTGAGGCGCTCCGGCTTCCCGATGCAGATGCTCTGGCCGAACCCCCACCAGAACCGAACCCCGATAATCGGTTGTCAGCCCCATGTCGATCATTCGCTCCCCCATCTGCAATTGTCTTCCATGCAATTGTCCCGGCATAAAGTTCATCGCAGGAGAGCCGATGAAGCCGGCCACAAACGGCGTGGCCGGACGCTCGTAAATTTCCATTGGTGTACCGATCTGTTCAACCACACCACCGTTCATCACCACCAGACGATCAGCCAGGGTCATCGCTTCCACCTGATCGTGGGTCACGTAGACCGCCGTCGTCCCCAACTGGCGTTGCAGCTTCTTGATCTCCAGGCGCATCTGAACCCTTAACTTGGCGTCAAGGTTGGATAAAGGCTCATCGAACAGGAATATTTTCGGATCGCGAACAATTGCCCGCCCCATCGCTACCCGTTGACGCTGTCCACCGGAGAGCTGTGCCGGTTTGCGCGCCAGTAGTGGCTCCAACTCGAGAATTTTTGCCGTGCGTTGCACATCCTCTTCAATCTGAGCCTTCGGTGCGCCACGGTTTCGCAGCCCGTAAGCCATGTTGGCGTAGACAGTCATATGCGGATACAGGGCATAATTCTGAAACACCATCGCGATATCTCTTTGTGCCGGCTCCAGACCATTGATCAAACGGTCATCGATTTTCATCTCACCTTCACTGATTGTTTCCAGACCCGCGATCATGCGCAGCAGTGAGGATTTGCCACAACCGGAAGGACCGACTATCACGATAAACTCGCCATCCGTTACCGTGAGATCAATTCCGTGAATGGCGCGGTAGCCGTTGGGGTAAGTCTTGCGAATCTGTTGCAGTGTCAGCGTTGCCATAAATTCGATCCTACTTCTCTGTCTCAATCAGGCCTTTGACGAAAAGCCGCTGCATCAATACCACCACCAGTACCGGCGGAAGCATCGCCAACACAGTCGCCGGCATCACACGGTGCCACGTTACGTCGGCATCCCCCACCGCCAGCATGCGCTGCACGCTCATCACTACCGTGTAGTAGTGATCGTCGGTAGTGACCAGTAGCGGCCAGAGGTACTGGTTCCAGCCATAGATGAACATGATCACGAACAATGCCGCGAGATTGGTGCGCGACAGCGGCAACAGAATGTCGAACAGGAAACGGATGGGCCCTGCTCCGTCGACTCGCGCTGCCTCCAGTAACTCACCGGGGATTGTCATGAAAAACTGCCTGAACAGAAACGTCGCCGTGGCACTTGCGATCAGCGGCAGGGTCAGGCCGACGTAGGAGTTCAACAGGTTGAGATTGGCCACTACCTCGAAGGTGGGCATGATACGTACCTCAACCGGCAGCATCAGCGTTATAAAAATAAGCCAGAACGACAGCATGCGGGCACGGAAACGGAAGAATACAATCGCATACGCGGCCAGCAATGAAATGGTGATCTTGCCGATAGCGATGCCCAACGCCATTATCAGGCTGTTGAGCAGCATCCGGGCAACGCTGACATTGACGCTGACATCGGCGGCACCGAACAACACCGCACGATAGTTATCGAGAAAATGATCTCCCGGCCATAACGACAAGGTCCCGGAAACCAGATCACCTTCCGCCTGGGTCGAGGCGACGAACGCAACCCACAACGGCAGTGCTACCAGCAACACGCCCAGCCAGAGCACAGCGTGACTGAGCAACCTCAGCCCAAAACGATTCTCTACCATCAGTACTGAACCTTACGTTCGATATAGCGGAACTGCACCACAGTCAACACCCCGACCAGCAGCATCAACATCACTGATTGAGCAGCGGAGCCACCAAGGTCCAGACCGATGAAGCCATCGTGGTACACCTTGTAGACCAGCGTGGTTGTCGAGGTGCCGGGACCGCCGTGTGTTACAGCATGGATAATCCCGAACGTGTCAAAAAATGCGTAAACGATGTTGACCACCAGCAGGAAGAAGCTGGTCGGCGACAACAGTGGAAAGACAATGGTCCAGAAACGCTTGAACGGCCGTGCGCCATCAATGGCCGCAGCTTCGATCAACGAACGCGGTATTGCCTGCAGGCCCGCCAGGAAGAAGAGGAAGTTGTAGCTGATCTGCTTCCACGCCGCAGCGATTACAACCAGCAACATCGCCTCATCGCCATTGACCCTGTGGTTCCAGTGGTAACCGATCTGCTCAAGCGCGTAAGCGACGATACCGATGGTCGGGTCGAACATGAACATCCACAGGATGCCGGCAATCGCCGGCGCCACCGCGTATGGCCATACCAGCAGCATCTTGTATACCGAGGCACCACGCACGACACCATCCGCCATCACCGCCAACAGCAGTGAAAGCCCCATCGACAGCACGGTGACACCGGCGCTGAACACCAGCGTGCTCACCAGGGACTCAAAGTATTTGGGGTCTTCGAATAACTGGATGAAATTGTCAAACCAGACAAACCGGCTCGACATACCGAAAGGATCCTGCACCAGAAATGCCTGATAGATGGCTTCCAGCGCCGGCCAGACAAAGAAAACAAGTGTCACCATCAACTGCGGAGCCAACAACGCCCAGGGCAGCCAGCGGTGACGGAATACGGGGATCGGATGCATGCCGGGTCCTGCGAATAGCCGGCCGACACACAGGTCGGCCGGCTTATAGGGTGGATCAGCTGTGGCTGCGCTCAAACTTCCGGAGCAGCTTGTTACCACGCTCAACGGCACGATCCAGTGCCTCCTTGGCGGTGGCCTTCCCGGCCCAGACCGTTTCCAGTTCTTCGTTTATGATGTCGCGGATCTGCACGAAGTTACCAAGACGCAACCCCTTGGAGTTGGCAGTGGGCGTGGTGGAGGTCATCTGGGTTATGGCCACGTCGGTACCGGGGTTCTTCTGATAGAAACCCTGCTTGCGAGTGAGATCTGCCGCGGCATGAGTGATCGGCAGGTAGCCGGTGGACTGATGCCAGTCTGCCTGTATTTTGGGCGAAGAGAGGAACGTAAAGAACCTGGCAACCCCTTTGTACTCTTCCGGCGAGTGGCCTTTCAACGTCCACAACGAGGCACCACCGATGATGGAGTTCTTTGGCTTGTCGATCGCTGACTTCCAGTACGGCAACTGCGACACGCCGAAGTCAAACCCTTTCACATTACTCTTGATACCGGCATACCCGGCAGAAGAGCCCATAAACATGGCACATTCACCGCTGTAGAACAGGGGTGCGCTGTCCGAACGACGACCGCCATACTCGAAAATTCCGTCTTTCTGCCAGTCCGCCAACTGCTGAATGTGCTTGACCTGAAGCGGACCATTGAATGTCAGCTTCGCGTCCATCCCACCGAAGCCGTCATTTTCGCTAGCGAAGGGCAGGTCGTGGCGGGCACTCAGGTTCTCCAGCTGGATCCATGACTGCCAACTGGTGGTGAACCCGCACTGGTAACCGGCATCTCGTAACTTGTGTCCCACCTTGCCCATTTCTTCCCAGGTCGTCGGCACCTTCGCGCCGGCCTTGGCCAAGGCATCCTTGTTGTAATAAAGCACCGGTGTTGAGCTGTTGAACGGCATCGACAGCATCTTGCCATCATTACTCGAGTAATAGCCCGTCACGGCGGACAGATAATTGTTCGGGTCGAAGGGCTCGCCCGTATCCTTCATTAATTTCCATGTTGGATAAATGGCGCCCTGAGCCGCCATCATGGTGGCCGTACCAACCTCAAATACCTGCACAATATCCGGCTGCTTGTGAGCCCGGAAGGCCGCAATGGCCGCCGTCATGGTTTCCGAATAGTTCCCCTTGAATACGGGCTTGATGACATAGTCGCTCTGGCTGGCGTTGAACTCCTTGGCTATCTCGTTCACCTTCTCGCCCAGACTACCGCCCATGGCGTGCCACCAGGTAATTTCAGTTGCTGCTTGCGCCTGCATCGCACAGAGTGTCAGTGCAATGGCCGCTACCGGTTTCCATAACATGATGCATTCCCCTTCACGTTCATTTGACTGCTTCAAACGGCTGCGGGATCTTGCGGTATCGCTATCGCTTTCCCGGCCCCCAAGGACGCTATCATTTACGCATGTTGATATTGCAAAATGATGACGCAAAGATTTCATCTGAAAACAGTCTAGCTTCAAACGATAGAATTTGTTTCATTTGAAGCAGAAATAAAGCGAGGGTGAGGGTGAGGCTATCGAAATAGATCAGC
>JASBRL010000131.1 GCA_030149475.1 Marinobacter sp. | reverse complement strand
TATTCGCCCACCGAGCCATTGGCCTGACTGCTGGGTATGTCCGTGCGTACTGAGAAGCCCAGACCGAAGCCCGATCCTTCGTATGGGGTTTCACTGAACGGTCCGATGCTCAGTCCGGGTAATGAGCGATTTGCCGGCAGGTGGTTCATGCGCATGAATTCCAGCGTCTTGCGACCGATGATGCGACTTCCGTTAAACGTGCCGCCATCGCACAGGGCCTGGGCAAAACGGAAATAATCGCGGATGGTGGACACCAGTCCGCCGCCACCCGAGTGGAACGGCACGTCCTCGGTGTAATGGGATTGTTGCGGGTCATCCTGCAGCGCGAACCCGTCGGGTCGCCAGGCATAGCAGGCGGCAAACCGGTCCAGTTTGTCCTGTGGCACCCGGAACCCGGTATCGTCCATACCCAGCGGGTTGAATATGTTCTCCCGGAAATAGTCCGGCAGAGGTTTGTCCGATAATAGCTGGACCAGGTAACCCAGCACATCGGTGGCGACCGAGTAATTCCAGGCGGTCCCGGGTGAGAACTCCAGCGGCAGCCCGGACAGTTGGTCTACCAGTTTCTCCAGGGTCAGCGTCCGGCTGCCGTCCAGTTTCAGCTCCCGGTAGGCGGCATCCACGTTGGTACGGTTCATGAAACCATAGGTCAGCCCCGACATATGGGTGAACAGGTCCCTGATGATCATCGGCCGCCGGGTCGGCGTGGTGATGAAGTTCGGGTAAATGCCGCTGCTATAGACCCGCAGGTTCTTCCACGCGGGTATGTATTTGTGTACTGGTTCATTCAGCATGAACCGGCCCTGCTCGTAGAGCTGCATCATTGCCAGCGAGGTAATGGGCTTGGTCATCGAATAGATGCGGAAAATCGTGTCCTCGCGCATCGGTTTGTTGCGCTCGACGTCCATCAGACCCTGAGCCTTGAGATAGGCAATTTCGCCCCGTCGTGCGACCAGTGTCAGTGTGCCCGGCAGCTTGTTGCTGTCGATGTATTCACGGGCAATGTGGTGTTCGATGTTGGTCAGTCGCCGGGGGCACAAACCGGTAGAAGAGGTGACGCTTGGCATGCTGGAACTCCATCACTTGATCGGTAACCTGACAGGCAGGCCATGAAACACTCTGAGCGTTATCGGTCGGTGTCTAACGATACCGTCTGACGACGAGAAAGTCTGCCTTCTCTGACCCGGGGAACCGTTGATTACCCGTCGGGGGTTTTCTGGTAGTCGGGCAGGTTCCTGCCGGGCGTGACGAATGCTGTCCAAGACCGGCATCCTGAATTATGGTAAGTGAGTTGATTCAAAAAACCGGGTCGGGCCGTACCGGTTCTCAGGTTATTCCGGGAACATGGGCCTACCGGGACCACTGACGGGGAGTTGTTCATGACGTTTCTGAACGGGATAACCATTCTGCTGATCTATCAACTGGTCGGCGAGATCAGCGTTCGTCTGCTGGGGTTAACGGTGCCCGGGCCGGTACTGGGCATGATCATGCTGTTTGTGACCCTGCTGATTCGCGGCCGCGCCGGTGCTGCGCTGAACTCGGCATCGTCCGCATTACTGAGTCATCTCTCGCTGCTGTTTGTGCCGGCCGGCGTCGGCCTGATGGTGCACTTTCACCGCATCGCCAGCGAGTGGCTGCCGATCAGTCTGGCGCTGTTGTTGGGCAGCATTATCACTATGATGGCAACAGCCGCGGTCATGCTGCTGGCGGTCAAGGTACAGGCACGGTTTACCAGGGTGAAGGCTGATGATTGATACCAGTCTGTCGCAGATCTGGGTCTACCTGTCGGCGACGCCGCTGCTGGGTCTGACCATCACCCTGGTGGCCTATGGTCTCGCGCATCGGCTGTATGTTCTGGCACGCTATAACCCGCTGCTCAGTCCGGTGGTGACCGCCATCGTCCTGCTGATTACGCTTCTGCTGCTCACCGATACGTCTTACCAGGACTATTTTGAAGGTGGCCAGTTCGTGCATTTTCTGCTGGGCCCGGCCACGGTCGCACTGGCGGTGCCCCTGTATCAACAGGTCGACCGGCTCAAAAAACTCTGGCTGCCGATTTCGGTTGCCCTGATTACCGGGGTCACGGTGGCGGGCTCCAGCGCCATTGTGATTGCCTGGGCCTTCGGCGCCAGTGAGCAGACCCAGTTGTCCCTGGCGCCCAAATCGGCGACGGCACCCGTGGCGATGGGGGTTTCCGAACAGATTGGTGGCCTGCCTTCGCTGACTGCAGTGCTGGTGGTGATCACCGGTATCATCGGCGCCGTGCTGGGTACCCGGTTGCTGGCGCTGATGCGCATTCAGGACGACAGTATCCGGGGTGTTGCCATGGGTGTTGCCGCCCATGGCATCGGCACTGCCCGGGCGTTCCATGTCAGCCCGCAAATGGGCGCTTTTTCCGGTCTGGCGATGGCGCTGTCGGCGTTTACCACCGCTGTTATACTGCCCTGGCTGGTGGACTGGCTCGAACCGCTACTGGGCTATTGATCCATTCTGTTTCTTTATCCGGCAAGAGGTCTGACTGCTATGACTGCCAATGAATCAAAACCGCCGTTCCCTCCGTTCACCCTGGAAACCGCCCGCCAGAAAGCGCGGATGGCCGAAGATGCCTGGAACAGCCGTGACCCGGTCAAGGTGTCCATGGCTTACACACCTGACAGCCGCTGGCGTAACCGTTCGGAATTTCTCCTGGGTCGGGATCAGATCGTCGAGTTCCTGACCCGCAAATGGCACAAAGAAAACGATTATCGGTTGATCAAGGAAGTCTGGGCCCACGACGGTCACCGCATTGCCGTCCGTTTTGCCTATGAATGGCATGATGAACGGGGCCAATGGTATCGGGCTTATGGCAACGAGAACTGGGAATTTGATGACAATGGCCTGATGAAAACCCGGCACGCCAGCATCAACGACGTGCCGATAGACGAGGCGGACCGTAAATTTCACTGGCCCCAGGGGCGTCGTCCGGATGAGCACCCCGGTTTGTCTGAGCTTGGTCTCTAAGGAACCTCTGATTAAGTCTATTGACGATTCTGCAAGTGTTGAGAGGCTCAGTGGCAAGGCGCGGTTCGCAGGTAATGGCCGACGTCCTTGCCAAGAATCGTAACGCGGCCAATGAGTCTCTCAACGCTTGCCCGC
>JASBRL010000024.1 GCA_030149475.1 Marinobacter sp. | reverse complement strand
AGAGCAGCCAGACGCATACCTAATCCGGACAAGGGCCTTGACCATGGGCGTGTTTTTTCTGCTTTTCGTCATTTTGCCAATCGTCGAAATGACCATTCTGATCAAGGTGGGGGCCGTTATTGGCGCCCTGAATACCATCGGCCTGGTGCTGTTGACCGCGGTGCTGGGAGCGGCCCTGCTGCGCCATCAGGGTCTGGCAACCCTGCTCAAGGCCAACCAGCGCCTGAACAGTGGCGAGTTGCCGGCAAAGGAGGTGGCGGAAGGCCTGATACTGGCCGTTGGCGGCGCTCTGCTGCTTACGCCCGGATTCGTCACCGATACCGTTGGTTTCCTGTGCCTGCTGCCGGGCACGCGACACTGGCTGGCTGCATACGCTCTCAAACGTATGACTGTCACGGCGCAGTCGCGAGGGGGCAGTCATTTCGAGTTCACCGCCGGGCGGCGTGGCCCGTTCGGAGCTGATGGTGGGTTTGAGCCGTTTGCGGATTCTTCGCGCCGGGACCGGGATGACCAGGATAATGTGATCGAAGGTGAGTTTGAGGAAGAGTCTGGCAACCGCCCGGGCGAAGACTCTGATCGTATCGAAAAAAAATAAAAAAAATTGGTCCCGGGCGTTGAAAAGCCAAACCGCAGCCCCACATATGGAACACAAGTTTGCTGAGGGTGATAATTCGCCGGGAAACAGGCGGTTAACGCCCAATGCTTGACAGGCAAACGTCATTGCCAAAGACAATCTGACTACTGGAGAAACCGAGCAATGAAAATTCGTCCGCTACACGATCGTGTTGTCGTGCGCCGTAAGGAAGAAGAAGAGAAAACAGCGGGTGGCATCGTGCTGCCGGGTAACGCCAAAGAAAAGCCGTCACAGGGTGAGGTGCTGGCGATTGGCAACGGCCGTATCCTCGATAACGGTGAGACCCGTGCGCTGGCGGTCAACGTGGGAGACACCGTGGTGTTTGGCCAGTATGCCGGCAACACCGTAAAAATCGACGGTGAAGATCTGCTCATCATGAGCGAAAACGACATTTACGGCGTGCTGGAAAAGTAAGCCAGCGCGCTTATTCAATCCGGGGATTTGCGCAGCAAATTCATCGAAACAATGATTGGATCTGAGAAATAGGAAACAGAGATATGGCAGCTAAAGACGTCAAATTTGGTGACAGCGCACGCAAGCGTATGGTTGCAGGGGTTAACATCCTGGCAGATGCCGTCAAGGTGACCCTCGGCCCCAAAGGCCGTAACGTCGTTCTGGATAAGTCCTTTGGTGCTCCGACTGTAACCAAGGACGGCGTGTCCGTGGCCAAAGAAATCGAGCTGAAAGACAAGTTCGAGAATATGGGCGCGCAAATGGTCAAGGAAGTTGCTTCCCAGACCAACGACACGGCCGGTGACGGTACCACTACGGCGACCGTTCTGGCCCAGTCGATCGTCAACGAGGGCATCAAGGCTGTGACCGCCGGCATGAATCCGATGGATCTCAAGCGGGGCATCGACAAGGCGACCCAGGTGGCTGTCAAGGCCATTCATGCGGCTTCCAAGCCCTGTGATGACAGCCGTAACATCGCTCAGGTCGGCACCATCTCTGCCAACGGCGACGAAACCATCGGCAAGATCATCGCCGATGCCATGGAGCGGGTTGGGAAAGAAGGCGTTATTACCGTCGAAGAAGGGCGTGGCCTGGAAGATGAGCTGGATGTCGTAGAAGGCATGCAGTTCGACCGCGGCTACCTGTCACCGTACTTCATCAACAATCAGGACAGCATGTCCGCTGAACTGGATGATCCGTACATCCTGCTGGTCGACAAGAAAATTTCCAATATCCGCGAGTTGCTTCCGGTTCTGGAGAGCGTCGCCAAAGCGGGCAAGCCGCTGATGATCATTGCTGAAGACATCGAAGGTGAGGCCCTGGCCACCCTGGTTGTCAACAACATGCGCGGTATCGTCAAGGTCGCTGCCGTGAAGGCGCCTGGCTTCGGTGACCGTCGCAAGGAAATGCTGCAGGACATTGCCATTCTGTCTGGCGGTACCGTGATTTCCGAAGAAGTTGGTCTGAGCCTCGAAAATACCACTCTGGACGATCTGGGTACGGCCAAGCGCGTCAATATCACCAAGGAAAACACCACCATCATCGATGGCAACGGTGCTGAAGGCGACATCGGAGCGCGCGTTGAGCAGATCCGTAAACAGATTGAAGACAGCAGCTCCGATTACGATAAGGAGAAGCTGCAGGAGCGTGTGGCCAAACTGGCTGGCGGTGTTGCCGTCATCAAGGTTGGCGCCGGTTCCGAAGTCGAAATGAAGGAGAAGAAGGCTCGTGTTGAAGATGCTCTGCACTCAACCCGTGCTGCGGTTGAAGAGGGTATTGTTGCCGGTGGTGGCGTAACTCTGATTCGTGCCCTTAACGCGATGACCGAAGTGAACGTCGACAATGAAGATCAGAAGGTTGGCGTTAACATCCTCCGTCGTGCGATGGAAGCGCCTATGCGCCAGATCGTCAGCAACGCCGGTGCAGAAGCCTCTGTCGTGGTCGACAAGATTCGCCAGGGTGAAGGCACCTTTGGCTACAACGCGGCTACCGGTGAATACGGTGACATGCTGGAAATGGGCATCCTTGATCCCGCCAAGGTGACCCGTTCTGCCTTGCAGGCGGCTGCCTCTGTGGCTGGCCTGATGATCACCACTGAAGCGATGATCACCGATGAGCCGGAAGACGAAAAATCGGGTGGTGGTATGCCTGATATGGGTGGAATGGGCGGCATGGGAGGCATGGGCGGCATGATGTGATGCCGGTCAACCTTTCAGGCTTTCAGCCCTGAAACCCCCAAAAACCCCACGCGATGCGTGGGGTTTTTGTATTTTCGTCATGAACTTGGTCACAGGCTTTGTTAGACTCAGGCTCCCGCGCGTCGAACGCGAGCCACTCCAGTCACTGTGACCAACGTATGACCGAGTCAGCAAAGACATCCTTTCTGCGCCCTGCGAAAGTTCTCTGGTTGGTCCTGATTGGTTTGTTTGTCTATACCGTGACGGCCGCCGTACTGGTTCCTGCCGGCTGGCTCTGGCACTGGTTTTCGCCCCGCATTCAACTCCCTCCGCAACTCATCGTGCACCAGGTTTCCGGAAAGGTCTGGGAAGGATCTGCCGGGCTGTCCTACCACGGGCGTCCTCTTATTGTGCGCTGGCAACTGGGCTGGCCCTCGGTGTCCACGCTTGAGTTACCCGTCGGCTTCTCTATCGAGTCACTCGGTTCCAGGGTACAGGGGCGCATAGTCGGAGGTTGGCCGGAGCGGGCTGATCTTCAGTTGGGGGGGCGCATTCATGTCAGGGATTTTGAGTCACTGATTGAGCAAAGTGGCGGTGCGATGCTGGAGGGTGATGTCAGCATCAAGCAGCTACGCGCTCGATGGCAGGACGGGCAAGTCCAGTCGGCAGTCGGGCTGGCGACCTGGCCCGGAGGGCGGGTGCGCTGGCCTCAGGGCGGCGGCACGCAGAGCGCCGAGTTTCCACCTATGGAAGCATCAGTGGATGGATCTTCCGGGCGATTGTCTTTGCGGGTGTCGCGAGAGGGTAAAGACCAGCCTGTTGCTGATGCCGATATTCTTCCTGATGGTATGCTGGAAGTCCGTGTTTACAAGCGTTTACTGGATCTTGCCGGGCAAACCTGGTCAGGCGCGGCAAGTCCGGGCGATGTGGTCTTTCGAGTACGGCAACCCCTGTTGCCGGGAGGTCGGGGCTGATGGCTCAACGATTCGTAGTCATGCCGGACTGGCTTCCCCGTGTTCTGGCCAATGTGTCCCTGGTGGCTCTGGTGGTTTACTTTGCGGTGGTGCTGGCAAATGTTACCTGGCTGATTGCCTGGCAGGACCGGCCTGTGGGGATGTCAGGCAGTGGCTCGATGGGCTCTGTCAAGAACGAAAGTCGGCAGCCGTTGTCGTCGTACGCTTTATTCGGTGAGCCACCGGCTGACCAGCCCGTTGCTGATGTGATTCGCAAGCAGGCACCGGAGACCAACCTCCGACTGAGGCTGGAGGGGGTGTTCGTATCAAAGCAGCCGGGACTGTCGGGTGCTATAGTTGCAGGTACCGATGGTGTTGCCGCGTATTACCGTATCGGTGATACCCTGCCTGGCAATGCTGAACTGGTCGATGTGGATAATGCCCAGGTTCTGCTTCGTCGCAACGGTGCCTTCGAGACGCTTACGTTTGAGGAGGACGAGTCGGCAGATCTCATCATGGGGCAGGGTAGCACACCACCGCCGGCCTCCCTGGATGATTTCGTTGCAAATGCGAAAGCCAGACTGGAATCACAAGGCTCAGGTGCGCTGGTTGCATTCGGTTTGCGTCCGGTACAGGATGGCGCGACGCAAGGCTATGTCTACGACGGTTCAAATGCCATGTTAAGGGCGATGAATCTGCAGAAAGGCGATGTGATCACCGCGATCAATGGCGAACCGCTTGGCGATTTCAGGCATGATCGGGAACTGTTGGATAGCTGGCGCTCCCAGGCTCAGCTCGAGGTAGAGATTGAGCGTGATGGCGCCCGATTTACGGTGAGCTATGCCTTGCCGCAGTAAACACTGGCCGGCTTCATGTTGGTCCCTATTGATACAGGATGTGATCGTTGCATGATGAACACGAAGCTACCTTTTCTGCGGGCTATACTGCTGTTCTGGTTGCTGGTGCCAGTGTTGGCCAGCGCGGCGGCTCCCGGGCCTGAAGAAACCTGGCGGCTGAACCTGAAAGACGCCGACATACGGGCGTTCGTGACTCAGGTTGCTGACATTACCGGCTACAGTTTTGTGGTCGACCCCCGCGTGAAAGGGAAGGTAACGGTGCTTTCCAGTGCGCCAATGAACAAGGATGAAATTTACGACCTGTTCCTGGCGGTATTGCAGGTACACGGCTTTACAGCCATTCCTGGCGAAGAGGCTATCAAGATTGTCCAGCAGGTGGATGCCAAGCAATCGGCGGAGTCACTGGGACGGTTTGCCAAAATCCCGTCCGAGCAGCTTATCACCCGGGTAATTCAGGTGAACAACGCCAATGCGCTTGAGTTGGTGCCCATCCTGCGCCCGCTGGTTGCCAAGTATGGTCATCTTGCGGGCGTCGCGGCCGCCAATGCGCTCATCGTCAGCGACCACGCGGCAAACGTTGATCGTATTGAAGAAATTGTGCGTGAGCTGGATAGCCCCTCCAAATATGAAGTGGAAGTCATTCAGCTCAAAGAAGCATGGGTTGGAAATCTGGTGACGCTGCTGCAGGAACTGGCGCCGGATGAACTGGGAAAAGGAGCCAATGGCAATTCCGGCGCCCGCAAATACAGCGTAACTGCGGATGAGCGCAGTAATCGTCTGATTCTTCGCGGCGATAAGACATTCCGCGACAAGATGCGGTCCCTCATCCACAAACTTGACCAGCCCTCCGCGACCGGGGGCACGACCAAAGTGATTCGGTTGAAAAATGCCGACGCTAAAAGCCTGACGGAGATACTGAAGGGCGTGATGGGCGAACTGGTCAAGGAGTCTGCCGGGTCTTCCGCGGGCAAGAGCGCGGGGGCGGGCCAGAACAACGGTTTTTCCATATTTGCTGACGAGGGCCTCAACGCGCTGGTTGTCCGTGCTGAACCGTCCATCATGCAGGAGGTCGATCATATTGTGGCGCAGTTGGATGTCCGGCGGGCGCAGGTTCTGATTGAGGCTGCGATCGTCGAAATCAGTGATCAGCTGGGTGAAGACCTGGGTGTTCAACTGGCTATTGGCGACCAGAAAGGCGGCACCACACCGGTACTTGGCTCCAGCTTTGGCAACGTGGGCCGTAGCCTCAGCGACGTATTGACGGCGATCCTCAGTGGCAAGGTTCTCGCTCCCGCAACGGGTGGTCTGACGGCCGGGGCCGGTCAGCGGAATGAGAACGGCATCACCTGGGGTGTGCTGCTCCAGGCTCTGTCAACCTCAACCGCCGCAAACCTGTTGTCCACGCCCAGTATCATCACCCTCGACAATCAGGAGTCGGAGATCATCGTCGGACAGAATGTTCCCTTCCGTACCGGGCAGTCCGTCGTGCCGGGCAATGGCACGGCGAATCCCTTCACCACGATTCAACGGCGTGATATCGGTCTCACACTGAAGGTGACGCCAACAATCAGCGCGGGGGGGCTTGTGCGTCTGGTGGTCGAGCAGTCAACCGAGAATGTTGCGGACAGTATCCAGAACGCCTCAGATATCGTGACCAACAAACGTGAAATCAAGACCACCGTCCTGGCAGATGATGGAGAGACCATTGTTCTTGGCGGCCTGATTTCCGAGGACTATAAAATCAACAAGAGCAAGGTGCCATTGCTCGGTGACATACCCTATATCGGTCGACTATTCTCGTCCGAGTCCAGGACCAAGACAAAGCAGAATTTGCTGGTCTTCCTGCGTCCGACCATTATGCTCGACAAGAGCGATACCGTAGCGGCTACGACGGACAAATATAAAGGCTTGTGGGACGTTGATCTGGGCGTCCGAAAAAAGCTCGGGCTGCCGGCCAAAGGCAATCAGCCTGATATCGACAGCCTGTTTCGCTCGGGATCGGATCGCAAGTCGCTGGAGCCATCGATGCCCACTGACTAGTGCCCGTCAGACTTAAGGCTGATCTACTGTGCCGGTGGGCTTTCCTGGGCACACCGTTGCCGCCAGCGACTTTCACGCCTGCTGTTGTCGCTGACTCTGTGGGTTTTTAACCTCCCCTCTCTGGTTTTACCATCAGGGGAGGCATCGGGCAATCCAGTTGATCGACGATCAGTCTGAGTAAATCGTATTCGGCAGCCGTAACCTTCTGGTCGCTAAGGACGCATCGCCCGCAGGCGTCGATAATGGCGGGCTTGAGCATCGGTGAAAGCTGGTTCAACTGTGCCAGGGCTGCCTTGAGTTGCCGTAAAGTCACTTTTTCCGGTCGCGGCACCAGAGGATCATTGGCCCCGAAGAACCCCGCAATGGCGTCCTGATACAGTCGTTCAGCCATGTCGGCGTCGTCGCTGCTGGCGCGCGCGATCAGGCCGAATAACTGGCGCAGGCTTGTGCCGACCTTTTTGTAACTCCGGTAGCGCACGGGCACTGATTTTGCCGCATCCTCTCCAAGGTGTCGCTGCAGAAAGGTGATCAGCGCGAATTCGAAAAGGCTCACCCGGCCGTCGGCCCGGACCAGTTTCGTGACCTCCGTCATCAGGTGCCGGATTTCATCCGGATCGAGTTTGCGCAGAGCCGGCATGGCCAGTTCCAGTGCAGGAAAGCCCAACGCCCCGTCGGCCTCCGCCAGTGTTGGCAATAACTTGTCCAGCAAAGCGGGCTCAGGCGCGAAGAGGGGCGTGTTGGAGAGTAGTGACAGTCGGCGCTTTTGCTCGGTCGGCTCCAGCCCCGTAATCAACAGGCCATAACACAACTGGATTGCGCCGGCCCGGGTGTATAAAAGGCTTCGGAAGGTCGCTGGCAGGTTCTTGAGAAAGTGACTGGCGTACGCTTCACTGGCCTCGGTGACGACGCCAGCCTGGCCGGATAAAGGCGTCGAAAACGCGGCCGGCTCGGCCACAGAGGTCATTGACGCAGTGGCCGACCGGACGCCCTGGCGAAAGGCGACTGCGATGCCAGCGCCAGGCTCGATGACGTCATCGGCAATCCGGGTCTTGTAGGTGGGCGTTGTGTCTCTGAGTCGACTCCGAAGCCTGGCCAGCATTCCAGGCTGTATGGCTTCAATCCGCTGCTCGATCGGCGGATGTGAGGCGAGCAGGCGGGTAAAGCTCATCCGTGCACTTTCACCGATACACATATGATTCATGTCGCTGGCGTGGCGTGTGGTGTCGAGATAGCCACCTTTCAGGCCAATTTTATACAGGGCACCGGCAATGCCCTCCGGATTGCGGGTAAACTGAACGGATGAGGCATCAGCCAGGGATTCCCGCTGACGCGAGACAGCGGCCTGAATCAGTCGACCAAAAAACACCCCCACATAGCCGATCACGGTCAGTCCCAGACCCACAATCACCACCGCTCCATGCTGATTGCGCCTGGATGAACGGAATGACCGCACCCGAAAACCCCGCAGCAGGAACGTGCCAACCTGACCGACCATCAGAATGCCGGCCAGCAACGAAATCAGCCTGACGTTGAGCCGCATATCGCCGTTCAGAATATGGCTGAATTCATGGCCGACCACGCCCTGCAGCTCGTCGCGGTCAAGTTCGGTAATGGTGCCGTGGGTGACCACCAGCACCGCCTCTGTCGGGCTATAGCCAGCGACAAATGCGTTGATTCCGGTCTCCTGATCCATGATGTACAGCTGAGGTACCGGCACGCCGCTGGCAATGGCCATTTCTTCAACGACATTGCGTAGTCGTCGCTCGTCGCTATCGCTGGTCGACGGGTCGATCAGTCGTGCGTTTACCATCTGGGCGACTTTGTCACCGCCACCGGACAGATCCACCCAGCGCACCAGCGAGCCGGCACCAATCAGGCCGACCACCGCCAGCGCTGTTGCCCAGCCTGGCGTGGTAAGCAGCCATTGCTGAAAGGGCAGGGCGGTGAATTCGCTGCGGGTGACAAGATAGCCGACGAGGCAGACGGCAAGGGATATCAGCGAGACTGCGATGAGGAAGAGCGCAATCAACCAGACGGTGTTGCGGCGCGCCACCGTTTGCCTGTCGAAGAATCCGTTTCCCGCCATCGCGATCAGCAGCGCCGGCCCAGGTGCGCCCGAAGGGAGCCCTGCAAATCGTCCCTGACCGCGTTGCGTATCGTGAAAAGGGAATGACCCTTCGCGGCAATACGCGCCTTGCCAGAAACGATTTGCCGGCTTCTGACAAGCGACGAACCTGTGTTAAGGGGCACTGAAAGAGACCCTGGGTGCTACGCGGGCCTCGGGCGAGTCCAGTTCCAGTTGGGAGCAGGGTTTGAAGGCTGCCAGACCGGCCAGGATATTATTCGGGAATTGCTCACGATAGGTGTTGTAGACCATGACGCCGTCGTTATAGGCCTGGCGGGCAAAGGCGACCCGGTTTTCCGTGCTTGACAGCTCTTCCATCAGTTGCTGGACGGTCTCATTGGCTTTCAGGTCCGGATAGTTCTCGGCCACCGCATAAAAATTGGCCAATGCCTTGTTCAACAGACTTTCAGCGCCTCCGAGGCGTTGAATTTTTCCACTGTCTGCCGGGTCGCCAGCAGCATCCTTCTGGGCATTGACAGCCTGGTTGCGGGCTTCCGTCACCCGGGTCAGTGTCTCACGCTCATGAGTGAGATAGGCCCTGGCCGATTCCACCAGGTTTGGAATCAGGTCGTGACGACGCTGAAGCTGGACGTCAATCTGGGCAAACCCATTCTTGAACTGATTACGCAGGGCGACCAGCCGGTTGTAGATGACGACCAGGTAGATGACCACTATGGCAATGACCGTCAACCCGATAAGTGTTGTCTGCATATAGGCTTCCTTGTAGTTTCGCGGCCCGGATCAAGCGTCGCTCCGGGCTAGTTGACTGTGAAATTGGCGAACAAAGTTCTCAAAATCCTGTGGCTCAAGAGGTCGACTGTACCAGTAGCCCTGGGCAAGTTGGCAGCCACGCTGGCGGAGATAGAATTCCTGTTCTTCGGTTTCCACCCCTTCGGCAATTACGGTCAGATTAAGGCTTTTGCCAAGATCAATGATGGTATTGGCAATGCGGGTGTCATCCTCATTGACCAGCAGGTCGTGGACAAACTGTTTGTCAATCTTGAGATGCTGAACCGGCATGCGTTTAAGATAGGTCAGCGAGGAGTAGCCGGTGCCAAAGTCGTCAACGGCGATATTGATGCCGTGTTTGCGAAGCTGCTTAAGTTTGCCAACGGCCTCCTCCAGATTCTCCATGAAACTGGTTTCGGTGATTTCCAGTTCCAGCCGGCCGGGGGGTATGGCGTGTCGCTTGAGGGTTTCCAGAACGGCAAAAACGATGTTGTCCTGGCGCAACTGGATAGCGGACAGATTCACGGCGATACGGATCGGGGTACCTGCCGCTGCCCATTGTGCCGCCTGCCGGCAGGCTTCATCAAGCACCCAGGCGCCAATCTCGACAATGCAGCCATTCCGCTCAGCGAGCGGAATAAACTCGTCTGGTGGAATCAGACCCCTGATCGGATGTACCCAGCGAATCAGTGCTTCCGCACCGATAATTCGTCCACTTTCCAGGTTGATCTGGGGCTGGTAGACGAGGTGGAACTGGCTCGCCTTCAGCGCGACGGAGAGATCATGGTCGAGCTGCTTGCGCTCGCGGATTCGCTGATCCACGCTGGCCACGTAAAACTGGAAACTGTTCCGTCCGTCCGCCTTGGCGAGGGTCATGGTCTGCTCGGCACGCTGTAGCAGCCGGTCCGCATGCCCGGCATCTTCCGGATACAAGGCAATGCCAATGGTGGCGGTG
>JASBRL010000130.1 GCA_030149475.1 Marinobacter sp. | reverse complement strand
CCCCTGCGGGCAAGCGTTGAGAGACTCATTGGCCGCGTTACGATTCTTGGCAAGGACGTCGGCCATTACCTGCGAACCGCGCCTTGCCACTGAGCCTCTCAACACTTGCAGAATCGTCAATAGACTTAATCAGAGGTTCCCTTGTTTTTTGAGTACGCGTACGTCAAATGTGCACGCATTAGAGAACCAGAACCCCGTTGACTCAATACGCACTAACGCGCATCGGGCAAAGCCGCATCAAGAGCATAAACCCTTGAACTGACAACGGTCTCCGGCTGAACAACCTCTGCATCAACTATAATCCAATCTGCGATTTGCCGCGAATACACACCCAGACACTGACCCTGGATGGCTGACATGACCCAACTCGTCTGGTTCCGAAACGATCTGCGCTGCGCCGATAATGCCGCGCTCACAGCCGCCTGCCAACAGGGCGCCCCGGTGCGCGCCTGCTTTGTGTTGACCCCGGCACAATGGCGCGAACACGACTGGTCGCCGGCACGCCTGCGCCTGGTCATCGATCACCTCAATGCCTTGTCCGTGGGGCTGGGCAAGCTCGGCATTCCTCTGGATCTGATTGAAAGCAGCGATTTTGACGCCAGCGTCGGGCAACTGGATGACTATTGCCGTGACCATGACATTGCCACGGTGCATCTGAACGACGAATACGGGGTCAATGAACGCCGCCGGGACAGGGCCATAAAGCAGCGGCTCGGCACCCGGGGGCTGACCGTCCACAAGTACCGCGACCAGACCGTTGCGCCGGTGGGCACCATCCTGACCCGGCAGGATGAACCCTACTCCGTCTTTACACCTTTCTCCCGGCGCTGGCGTCAGTGGATCGACGATGCTCGCCCGTCTCCCTTTCCAGTTCCCGACCCCGTGGGGGAGGCGGTCAAACCGACCCGCTATGAGGGGACGCTGCCCGGACTTGATCAGGCTCCGCCCACGCTGGTGCCCGTCGGTGAGCAGGCTGCCCATCGCCGGTTGACCCGTTTTGTGGAATCGCGAGCAAGTGACTACAAACAGCCGCGGGATTTTCCGGCGCTGGACGGCACCAGTCTGATCTCACCCTATCTGGCGAGTGGCATACTGTCCGGGCGTCAATGCTGGCAGGCAGCCCAGGAGGCGTTTGAGGCCGGCGACCGCAGCGATGGCCTGTTTACCTGGACCACCGAAATCGGCTGGCGGGACTTCTACATCAACATCCTCTACCACTATCCGGGAGTCAGTATGCACCGGGCCTTCAGGCCGGAGACCGACACGCTGGTGTGGAATGAGCCGGGCGACACCCTGCTGGCCTGGCAGGAAGGCCGCACCGGCATACCGATTGTGGACGCCGCCATGCGTCAGCTCCGGCAGACCGGCTGGATGCATAACCGGCTGCGGATGATCACCGCGATGTTCCTCAGCAAAAACCTGTTTCTGGACTGGCGGCTGGGCGAGGCCTGGTTCATGGCCAATCTGGCGGATGGCTTCCTGGCCTCCAACAACGGTGGCTGGCAGTGGAGTGCCTCGACCGGGACTGACGCCGCGCCCTACTTCCGGATTTTCAATCCCGCCACCCAGAGTGAACGGTTCGACCCGGACGG
>JASBRL010000145.1 GCA_030149475.1 Marinobacter sp. | reverse complement strand
GGCATCGGCCAGCAGCGTCAGGGTTTTGCGACCAGAGCGCCCAATTTTCGCTGAGCCGGAATCGAACACGATCTGCTCCGGCAGTTTGATCACCGTCGTGCCATCCTCCAGTCGCGACACCAGTTGTTCCTGGTCCTGACTCAGGGCCTGCAGTTTGCTCTGCAAACTGTCTGTGGCCGCCCGTTCGCGGTCCATTCGTGCCTTCAGTTCGGCAATGGTTTCACTGGCACTCTGGCTGCGCGAGGTCTGTAAGGCCAACTGTTCACGTGCCTGCCGGTACTGCTGCTCTACCGTCTGGCGCTTGTCGGACACAGCCTTGAGCGCGGCGTTACGCCGATCCAGCTCTTCCCGGACCTGACGGATTTGCGTCTCAAGGGATGCAATCTGTTGATCTGCCTCCGTTTTCCTTTCGCGGACAGCGGACAGTTCCATTGCAAGTGCCTTGCGTTTTTGGTCCAGCGTTGCCAGGCGGCTATTGGCCTGATCAAGCTGATCGGTCAACTCCCGGCTATGGGCCTGCTGGGCCGCCAGCGCAGACTGGCTGGCGGTGAGCCTGGCATCCGACCTGTCGAGCTGTTTCTTGACGCTATCGAGCTTCGCCTGCAAGGCATCGACCTTCTGACGGGACACCTGCAGTTCCGTATCCGCTGCGGCCTTGGCCTGACTGAGTTGCGCGTCAAGGTTGGCAACCTGCTGGTCGACAGCCGCTTTCTCGTCCCGGACGTTGGCGAGGTCTTTTTCAAGAGCCTGGCGCTTTTGGTCCAGCGTTGCCAGGCGGCTATTGGCCTGATCGAGCTTATCGGTCAACGCCCGGCCACTGGCCTGCTGGGCCGCCAGCGCAGATTGGCTGTACGTGAGCCTGGCAGCCGATTCTTCCAGTTGACTGGTGAGGCTGTCCAACCTGGCCTGCAAGGTATCGACCTGCTGCCGGGACACCTGCAATTCCGTATCCGTTGCGGCCTTGGCCTGACGCAATTTGTTCAACGCCGTCTCCAGTGCGTCAGCACCACTTTTACGCTGTTCCAGTCGCTGACGGGCCGTCGACAACTGATCCTCCAACGACTGTTTCGCTTGATCCAGTTCGTCAACCCGGGCTCCGAGCCGATCGTTCTGCTGACGAAGCCGGGTGACATCGTTGTTGAGGGAGTGATAGACATAAAAACCGGCCGCTGCCAGGACAATCAGCAACACGGCCAACACAACAGAAACCCAGGGGCGATGAGACATGAATCCGACTACCTGTGTTGTAATACGACGCACCAACTGAGAACAGTTTAGCAGACGATTACAACAGCCGGATGACAACCCGTCCAGACCGGTATCCCGGCAGGCTGGTTGTGTCCCGGTGTTTATTCGGGGTCAGTGACCTCCAGGCGTGCAGCACGACGATTATCGCGGGCCGTCAGCCCCCAGCCAATGGCCGCAAGCACAATCAGCCCGGTCACGATGGGCGATACCTTGCCCAGAGAAATCAGCGCGGCAAGCCCCGACGCCACCGACCCGGCGGCGGCCAGTTTCCAGGACAGCCCGCTGGTGGCGGACTCAGACTTTGGCAGATGACTCATACTGGCATTCCCGTTATTTTTTGGCGAAGACACTCCGCCTGCGGGGAAGCAGGCGGGTCATGCAGTCTGCCCATTATGATCGGGCACAACCGCATAGGCCAGCATTTCAACCAGCATGGTTTCCCGGGCGAAACCGGAGACAATGATCGCCGCACGATTCGGCCATCAGACGTGGGTAATCGCATCCCGCCGGCCGGGCCGGTCAAGGTGGGGGATGCTGTTGTAGCTGAGTAGCCGCCGCGCCGAACGCCCCACGATCACTTCGCAGAAGGCGGCATTGCGGAACTGGAAATTCAGCTCGATGGCGGTGGCCGGCGGCCCTTTCATCAACTGGTTCACGGTACGCCCGATGACCCCGCCGGAGGTCACCACCAGCACCGCTTCGTCACGTGCACGGCCGGTCAGGGCCTGGTCCAGGGCGGCGTCAATCCGCTCACCAAAATGGTCCCAGGACTCCTCAATCGACTCGATACGGTTGTCGATCCAGGCCTCGTAGGCAGCCCGGAAGGTCTGCCAGTAGTCCCGGAAATCCGCCTTCTGGTGCAGATGCTGGTCGCCCTTACCGGTGTAGCCGGTATAAACCGCCTCGCCGTCGTATTCATTCAGCCCCGGATGAGTCGAGATCTCAGCGGTATCATCGCCCATGCCGGCGAGGATGGAACGGGCGGTATCCTGCTGACGCGCCAGTGTGCCGGCAGCAATGTGACTGAAGCTGATCCCGCGCTCGGCAAAATAGTCTCCCAGCCAGCGAGCCTGCTGGTGCCCCAGTTCAGAAAGGCAGTCGTAATCGGACTGTCCGAATGCCGCCTGGCCGTGGCGAACGATAAACAGCTTTGCCATCGTGTTGTTCCTGTTTGGAGACCGCGTACAAACCGGTCGACATGCATGCTGACCGGCACCGGCATCAGCCGGACGACTACACCGTCGCCTCTGCGGCCTGGTAATGATCAGCCCAGTCAGTCGCCTCGTTCAGAGGCAGGGGCTTACTGTAGTAATACCCTTGACCCACTTCACAACCCAGTTCAATCAGCCGCGCTTCCAGCGCCTCGGTTTCAATGCCCTCAGCGACCGTGCGGCGGTGAAAATTCTTGCACAGGCTGATGATGGCACTCACGATCAGTTCATCATCCCTGTCGACAAGCATATCCTTGACGAACGAGCGGTCAATCTTGATTTCGTCGGCCCGCAGCTTACGGAAATAATCCAGCGATGAATAGCCGGTCCCGAAATCATCCAGTGAGACGCCCACCCCGGTCTCGTGACAGGCTGCGAGGATCTCGATGACTGACTTTGCATCGTCCAGCGCAGTGGTTTCGAGTATTTCCAGCGTCAAATGAGAACGCAGTGAGGCGGAGCACCCTTTAAGACTGTTCCGCAGGTCAGTCAGGAAATACGCTCCCAGAAAGTGGGACGGGCTCAGGTTCACGCTGATCGAATAATTCAGCCCGGCCGCCTCGAACCGCCTGAGTGTGGCGACGGCCCGGGTCAGCACGAACTGCCCCAGCAATCGGTCGAACTCGGTGTATTCAATATGCGGCAGGAAGTTGACCGGCGTCAGCAGTCCATCCGTCGGGTGGTGCCAGCGGATCAGGGCTTCGAAACCTTCAACGGACCGATCGTGGAAGCGGATTTTCGGTTGGTAAAACAGCTCGAACTGCTGCTCTGTAAACGCGGCATCGATCTGCTCAAGTATCCGCAACCGCTCCTTGCGGGACAGGTGGGTATCGAGATCAAACTGTTTATAGCAGTTCTTGCCCGCTTCCTTGGCCGCGTACATGGCCTGGTCTGCATGGCGCAGAAGCAGGTCCGGGTCCGAGTCGTCTTCGGGATAGAGAGCCACACCCATGCTGCCCGACAACTGCAGAACGTGCTGCCTGAAGGTCATCGGTTTGCGGATGGCATCGAGTATGCGCTGATAGACCTCAGGGTCGTCCACATCCCGGAGAATGGCAACGAATTCATCCCCTCCCAGCCGGGCCACAACATCGTCTGCCCGCAGGATATCGGTGAGCTTCCGGGCCACGCTTTTGAGCACCGCGTCGCCGACCACATGACCGTGAGCGTCATTGATGTCCTTGAAACCGTCCAGGTCGATAAAACAGACCGACACCACACCCTGGCGCAGATTGGCTTCGTGCAGTTCTTTCTCGAACAGGACACTGAGCAGGCGCCGGTTCGGCAGCCCGGTCAGAGCATCGTAATTGGCGGCCTGCTCCAGGCTACGCTGGTGATCGCGCTTCTCCTGATACAGCCGTTTGCGCTCGATAAGCGTGCCCACCGTCTGCAACAGCGGCTCCAGCTCCACAGCCAGTTTTTCCGTGTAACCGCCAGCACGGTTGGCGAGCCCGACCAGACCAATCAGGCGTTCGCCGACGTAAACGGGAATACCGATGTAGGTATTGATCGGCGGATGGCCTTCAGGCAATCCCTGGCCGCGCTCATCGGTCAACACATTGCCGGACACAATTACCTCGCCGGTCACCATCGGTCGGGCCAGAATCGTGTCGGTCCGTTCGAAAACCATGCCCCGGCGCTCCACTCCCTGGAACAGCGCCTGAGTCTGCGGACTCCAGGCCAGATTGGTGATCGCACCGATCTTGAGGAAAGGCTCGCCGGACGGCTTGTGCATGACCTCACCGATAAAACCGAACTGACTGCCGGTCAGTGTCAGCAGGTCGTTCAGCATCAACTCGAAGGCGGCATGCTCGTTGTCACTGGTCAGAAAGACATTCTGGGCGCGATGGATCGAGCGCCCCAACTGGCTGGACCGCACATAGCTATTGTCATCATCAGTCAGGAAAACCCGCTCGAGTTCGTCTTCAATCAGGCTGGCGAGGCTACGCAAAACATCCAGCTCGGTTTCTCCGATACGCCGGGGTCGATGGTCAATCAGGCACAGGGTGCCAATCTTGAATCCGGTGGGCTCGCGAACCTGAATCCCCGCGTAGAAGCGGATATGAGGTTCACCGGTAACCAGTGGGTTGTCCCTGAAACGGCTATCGTCCCGCGCATCCTCGACGATCAGCGGGGCATCCTGCTGGATCGCGTAGTCGCAGAAGGCTATCTCACGGGATGTTTCGGGCAGGTCCGCTCCCTGCCTGGATTTGAACCACTGGCGATGCTCGTCTACCAGCGTGAACAGTGCCGTCTCGACCTGATAAAAACGCCTGGCGATCAGCGTCAGGCGGTCAAACCGTTCTTCCGGGCCGGTATCCAGCAAATGAGTTCGCCGTAGCGCGGCCAACCGCCTGTTTTCCTGGAGGGAACCCTGCATACAGATGTCCTTGCAGTGAACGCCCGACTTGCGTCAACCCATCAATATGAGTTGATCGACATTCGCCTGTTTTTCCTCCCTGGAACGTCATCGGACAGTAGACGCGGCGCTGATCCAGTCCGCGAAAAAAAGCGATCCGAGTGTAGCACCCGGATCGCTTTTCGGTTGTTACAGCTCGTAACCGGCTGAGGGCTACTGCGCCGCTGTGTAATTCACCGGCACGAACGTATAGCCTTTATCGGCACTGCGCAGGTGGCCAAGGCCCGGAAACGAGAGATGCGCCCCCCCACCAGCTCACCGTGTCGGGCAGCCTCCGCAAACGCCTGCTCACGCTGAATGACGGCTTCCTTGCTGTCTGTATCGAAGGCGATGGCCACCGACGGCTGCGGAAACTGCACCGCGGCGACATGTATGATGTCGCCCCACAGCATCAGCGTCTGGCCGTCGCTCTGTATCTTGTAGAGGCTGTGCCCCGGCGTATGGCCCGGAGCCGCGATCGCCTGGATGCCCGGCATCAGTTGCGCATCACCCTCGAAGGCCTTGAACTGGCCCGCTTTGATGTACGGGTTAACAGAGGCCATGGCGCCCTTGAAGAAGCCTTTGGAGCTGTCCGGTGCGGCCTTCAGGTTGTCTTCGCTCAACCAATAATCCACATCGGCCTGGCGGGCATGGACGGTGGCATTAGGGAACACGATCCTGCCATCGGAGACCAGACCACCGACGTGATCCGGGTGCATGTGGGTAATGTAGATATCGTCCACATCGGCCGGCTGGTAGCCGGACGCCTGCAGGCTGTAAATCAGCTTGCCCAGGGTCGGGCCGAACAGGCTGCCCGCACCCGCGTCGATCAGCACCAGTTTCGATCCGGTGTTGATCAGATAGCCGTTGACCGACGTTTGCAGCGGCGAGCCGAGAAAACGCTTGTCCAGGGCTTTCTCGACTTTCTCCGGGGTGGTATTGAGCAGAAGCTTTTCTACCGGCAGCGGAACCGTGCCATCTGACAGAGCGGTCACTTCAAAGTTGCCCAGCATCATCCGATAGTAACCCGGTGCCTGATACTTGACCATCGGGGCCCCGGCCTGGGCCGATGCGACAAAAGCCAGTGCCGCCACCAGGCTCATGGCGGCCACTTTCAACATCAATATAAAACGGGGCATCAATCTTCCTCCTGCATACGTGGACGAACGGGAACAACTCAGCGATGCGACCTGCTGCAAGACAGTCAGCCATGACCGATTGCGGCTGGCGCTTTCCTGGCAGGGCAATCTACGCCTGATCCCGGCCCCGTGGATCACTGGCTGGGCGATCAGGGAACCGTTTGAGTATAGCGCAGGATACTCACATCCAACCGCTATCCAATCCCGGTCCACGCGAAAGGCCGTTTCGCTGTTTGTCTACAGGACCATTCACGACTAGGCTGTAACCAGAGACTGAACCATGGCGGCCCGACAGCCTTGCCAGGGCCAGCCAGCGACAAACCCGCAACAACAGATCCATTGTTTTATCAATCGCTCGCATGCAGTCCCGCGCCCTTGGCGGGAGAGTTCTGTCCAACCGAACAGGAGAGGATACGGTTATGGCCGTCAATTTTACGCTCAACGGCAAACCGGTTTCGGCCGATGTCGACCCGGAAACCCCGCTACTCTGGGTCATCCGTGACACTTTCAGGCTGACCGGCACCAAATTCGGCTGCGGCATCGCCCAGTGCGGCGCCTGTACCGTGCACCTGAACGGCCTGACCCGGCGCTCCTGCGTCACACCGGTGTCGCAGGTCGGCGGTGGCACGGTGACCACCATCGAGGGCCTGGACGGGCCGGAAGCCAAAGCCATTCAGGATGCCTGGGTCGATATCGATGTGCCCCAGTGTGGCTTCTGCCAGTCCGGCCAGGTGATGTCCGCCATCGCCCTGTTGCGGGAAATCCCCAAGCCATCCGATGAGAACATCAATCAGGCCATGGGGGGCAATATCTGCCGCTGCGCAACCTACGTGCGGATCCGCAAGGCCATTCACAACGCTGCCGATACACTGGCCAGCACCGCGGAGGGTTAAGCGATGACGGACCTCACCAGAACCATGGCCGCAGCGGACGTACCCGACGACCTGGCGATCCATAATGTTTCCGGCAACGGCGTCTCCCGCCGGGGCTTCCTGATCGGCTCAGCCGCCGCCGCGGCAACCCTGATGGTCGGGGTATACCTGCCGGGCAAGGCCCGGGCGGCCTCAGCCGGCATGGACCCGGCCTTTGCCCCCAACGCGTTCGTGCGGGTCGCGACCGATAGCACTGTAACGGTAATCATCAAGCACATCGAATTCGGACAGGGGCCGGCGACCGGGCTCTCAACCCTGGTGGCTGACGAAATGGATGCCGACTGGTCCCAGATTCACGCCGAACTGGCTCCGGCCAATACCGCCAAATATGTGAATTCGCTGTTCGGGGTACAGGGCACTGGTGGCTCAACGGCCATGGCCAACTCCTACTCACAGATGCGCAAGGCCGGAGCGGCGGCACGGACGGTGCTGGTTCAGGCCGCCGCCAACCGCTGGCAGGTCGAACCGGGCGAGATTACCGTCAGCAAGGGGGTTATCCGGCACACAGCCAGTGGGCAACAGACAACCTTTGGCGAAGTGGCCAGCGACGCCGCCAGACTCGAAGTGCCCCAGCAGCCGACACTCAAAACGCCGGACCAGTTCACCCTGATCGGCACCGATGTTCCCAAGCTGGATTCGCGGCCCAAGTCCACCGGTGAGCAGCGGTTTACCCAGGACCTGTATCCGGACAACCTGGTGGTCGCCACCATCGTCCATCCACCCCGGTTCGGGGCGACCGTGGCCTCGGTGAATGACAGCAAGGCCCGCAAGATCGCGGGGGTGATTGCGGTCAGGACCGTGCCCATGGGCGTTGCAGTCTATGCCGAAAACACCTACGCCGCTCTCCGGGGCCGGGCGGCGGTCGAGGTTCAATGGAACGCCGCCAACGCCGAGACCCGTTCCACCGTAGAGATGGAGAAAACCTACAGCGAGGCCGCCAAAAAACCGGGCCTGAACGCCCGTAACGACGGCGATGTCGAGCAGAGCCTGGCCTCGGCCGACACCGTTATCGAAGCGGAATATTTCTTTCCCTTCCTCGCCCACGCACCCATGGAGACCCTCGATGCGGTCATCCAGTTCAAAGACGGCAAAGTGACCGCCTGGGCAGGCACCCAGATCCAGACCCTTGACATGGGCGCGCTGGCCGGTGTTTTCGGTGTCGACAAGGCCAACGTCACGCTCTATACCGAGTACGCAGGCGGCAGCTTCGGACGCCGGGCCCAGCCTGGTGGCGACTTCATGGCCGAAGCGGCGATGGTGACCAAAGCCCTCGGTTCCGACCGGCCAGTCAAGCTGATGTGGACCCGTGAGAATGACATCCAGGGCGGCCGTTATCGTCCGCTTGCGGTCCATCGTCTGCGCGGCGGCATTGACAAAAACGGCAACATCACTGGTTGGGACCAGCAGATCGCAGTGCAGTCTTTCATGAAAGGCACCGCCTTCGAGAGCGCCATGATCAAGGACGGTATTGACTCCAGCGCCGTTGAAGGCTCAAGGGAACTGCCCTACGCGATTGCCAATCTGCGGGTCGGCCAGCACCTGATGGACAATGGCGTGCCCACTCTGTGGTGGCGGTCGGTGGAGCACACCCACAATGCGTACGCCAACGAAACCTTCCTTGACCAGTTGCTCGAGAAAGCCGGCAAGGACCCGGTAGACGGCCGTCTTGCCCTGCTGGGTGACAGCCATCCCCGCTACCGCGGGGTACTCGAAGAAGTCGCGGCGATGGCCGGAAAGGCCGGGCCGGTGCCCGCCGGGCGTGAGCGCGGTGTGGCCCTGCACAAGAGCTTCAACACCTACGTGGCACAGATTGCGGAAGTGTCCGACAACGGCAACGGAGAACCCCGGGTCAACCGGATCTGGTGCGCGGTGGATTGCGGCGTGCCGGTCAACCCGAATGTCATTCGCGCCCAGATGGAAGGCGGCATCGGCTTCGGGATCGGCGCGGTGCTGTACGACGCCATCACGCTGAGCGACGGCGGTCACGTGGAGCAGACCAACTTCGACCGTTACCGGTCGCTGCGGATTCACGAAATGCCGGATATCGAAGTGTCGGTGATTCGCTCCACGGAAGCACCGACCGGTGTCGGTGAACCCGGCACGCCGCCATCCGGCCCGGCCATCGCCAATGCCTGGCGCCGGCTGACCGGCCACAGTGTTCACCGCCTGCCACTTGTACCCGTGACGGCCTGAGGAGACCCGCCCATGAAACGGATTCTGTTTACCCTGGCCGGCACCGTGCTGCTGGCGACCATTGCCGGACTGGCACTGGAAACCGCCAGTGCTGCTGATGCACCCGCCGAGTCCCTCAAGGCGCCGGCGGCCTTCGAGTCGATCAAGGACAAGGACGCCCGCTCGGTAGCGCTGTTCGAGGAAATGGGCAAGGTATTCACCCACCCTCGCTGCAGCAACTGCCACCCACGGGGCGACAGTCCCCGTCAGGGTATGGCCATGCACATCCATCAGCCGCCGGTTGTCCGCGGTGCTGGAGGCATGGGCGCGCCCGGTATGCGCTGCTCCACCTGCCACGGCAAAGAGAACATGCCGTTCGTCACTGGCGAGGGGTCGATTCCGGGGAACCCGGCCTGGCGCCTGGCCCCGGCCGAACAGGGCTGGGTGGGCAAGAGCCTGGCGCAGATCTGTCAGCAACTGAAAGACCCGGAGCGCAGCCACATGACCCTGGCTGAACTGCAGAAGCACAACGCCAGTGACGGGCTGGTCGGCTGGGGCTGGCACCCTGGCAAGGGCCGGCAACCGGCGCCCGGGTCGCAGACACTGTTTGGCGAACTGACCCAGGCCTGGATCGACACCGGCGCCAGGTGTCCACAGTGAGCCTTGAGGAAGTGCCGGGATACACCACCCCTGACCGGGTGACGCCCTTATCTGGCTCATGAAAGACAAGGCCGGATGACAGACCGGACGGAGTGCCCGGATAGTCTTGCTCCCCCCCCGCCGGTCAATATCGGGTGAAGTGTCTTGCCGTATTTCACAAATCGCTTTCAGGTCATTGTTTTATAATGGCGGAAGACTGCGGATTGGTTCAGACTGGTGACTTGGCTGATACAGTGACCAAACTACTCGAAAGGAAGGCAATGAAAACAGCGCATAAGGAGCGACGTCGGCGCAGCCGGTCCCGCACAGGCATTCCTGTCAACCTGAGCTTTGCAAACGCCACTCTGGAAACCACCGCCTACGATATTTCAGTCAATGAGTTGCGCCTGAAGCGACCCAGTCGCCTGTTTGTCGAGCCCGGCGAAAACATCGACATCCGTTTTGGAGAGACCGGCGATAACGCCCTGACGGCAACCGTGGCCTACGTCGGGAAATCGGATATCGGACTGACGCTGGTTCGTGAACCGCTGTCCGATCATGAACTGCACCGACTGGTTACCAGCGCGCGGGGATGGCGACGACGATACGTCCGCAGCAAGCGCCTGCTCTGGCAGAATGCCCGCCGTTTCGGAGTACTGGCGGCCAATACCTGGCTGCGACCACTGATCATTGCCTTGGTCCGGCCACGGTTTGTCTTTGCGGTATACGGTAATGAGAAGGATGCGGAAACCTATTTTACCCCGGGCCTGGTCCGGCTCATGCCGCCCAACCTGGTGCTGGGTTTTATTCGTAATCAGAATACGCGCGGCCTGCTGGTCGCCTCACAATCATTGGAAAATACCCTGCAGGCAGACTCACAGAAAGTTCGGGACTATATTGATGAGTTACACAGGGACTTTCCCGACGTGGAGCGTATTGCCCTGGTGGGGCGGCTGCCCAATTTTGTGCAAAAAGCGGGAATCGACATAACCGCACCCCTGGTCGAGGGAAGCCTGGGCACGCGATACATGATCTGGGATGTCGCCCGGCAGATGCGCGAACGGCCCGAGTACGCGCAGTACCGCAGTATCGTTGTGCTCGGTGGCGCCGGGCGTATCGGCAATGCGGTGTGCGAGGACCTCACCAATCTGTACGACCGGGTGGTCGCCCTTGATCCCCGCTACCGGGAAGAGACTGAAACCGATACTGGCCAGGGCACGATATTGCGAACAGCCGACGTGACGCATCTGCACAATGAGCATCTGTATATTGGCCTGACCCATCACGGCGATGTGGTTCTGGAGTTTTACCAGCACATGCCGGCCGGTTCGATGATTGCCGATGACACCCATCCGTGCATCAGTCTGACGGCACGTGAGCGGTTAAGAGCGAACGGTATCACGGTGGAAAAAGTTGTGCTGTCACACGACGAATTCCTGATGTGGCCGCGCATGCCGGCGTGGAATAACCGCGCCATCCCCGGGTGTCTGGTGGAGGCGCTGGTTCTGGTTCAGCGACCGGATCTGGACGGCAGTGACTTTTTATCGTTCTGCCGACAGGCAGAGACCATGGGGTTTGCCGGCCGCCTGATCCGACCGCTTGAGGAGTAACCCCAGCAGGTAGAACGTTATGAAGTCGTTGAGGTCTGCGTTTGCAATTGCCCTGTCGGTACTCTTGGCGACCTCGGCCGCCTATGGGGCGGACGTCAGAATAACCGGTGACGCCGGTCATTATGATCTGAACGACCGGCTGAGCTACGCGATTGACACCACGGGGAACCGGAACCTCGAGCAGATGCTGCGGTTGCAGCCGGGACGCTGGCACCAGAAAACGGAGAATGGCGTACTCAACCTCGGGTTCACCAACCATCCCGTCTGGCTGAAAACCTCGATCGACATACCCCGCCTGACCAGCCAGCCCTGGTATCTGGTTATCCCCTATGCTCTGCTGGAAAACGTAGACCTCTACGTATTGCAGGATGGTCAGTTGCCGGCGGTTTACCACACCCGTAGCGGGCAGGCCGTTCAGGACTCATCGCAAAACAGCAGCTACATGGTCAGGCTGCCACTGCCCGCCAATCTGTCCGGACACCTGGAACTGGTTCTGCGCGCCCGGTCATCTACCTCGTTACAGGTCCCGGTCGAACTGTGGCGTGAAGATTACCTGTTCGACAAGTATTCCTCACACAGCCTGTACTGGGGCATCTATTTCGGCATCCTGTTTGCACTGGTGGTCTACAACCTGTTTCTGTTTCTGTCCATTCGCGACCCGGCGTACGGCTACTATGTACTCTTTCTGGCCTCCCTGGGTGTGCTGATGCTGAGCATTTCCGGCCTGGGGCCGGCGGTTGTCTGGCCCCACATGCCCGGGCTGACCCGCTATACCTTACCCATCAGCACCGGCTTGCTGTCATTCTGGGCGCTACTGTTCGCCCGCAGCTTCCTGCGGTGGCCCGGTTTTTCCACCCGGCTCGACAGCATCATGAGGGGCACAGCCGTGCTGGCGGCGCTGCTGATTGCCTACACCCTGGTCGATCCGTTGTACAGCGCGCAACTGGCAGGCCTGTTGGGCGGCCTGGTGATTACCCTGCTGATCACCGCTGGCGTCGCCAGTCTGATGAGCGGGGTCGTCATCGCACGTTATTTTGTGCTGGCGTGGGCAGCTTTTGCGACGGGCGTTTGCCTGTACCTGTTGAATGTGTTCAACCTGTTGCCGGTGAACACACTCACCAATTACACCATTCAGGTGGGGTCGGCGGCAGAGGTGCTGTTGCTGTCGTTCGCTCTGGCGCACCGGATCAAAGAAGAGCGAACCCACAAGATCGATGCTCTGCATCGGCAACAGGAAGCGGAGCGACAGGTTCGCAAGCTGGAACTGGAAACGCTCGAACAGGCCATGCACGACTCGTCGACCGGAATGCCGAACGACGCCCTGCTCAACCAGCGGCTGCAGAAAATCATACAGGAGGACACCCAGGTCGCGCTGGTGCTTGTACACTATCCCCAGATCAAGGAAATTGCCTCAAGCATGGGCCACAACCTGGCGGAAGACATGTTTCGTCAACTGGTCAACAAACTGAACCATGCGCTGACCGAATCGTCAGTGGTGATCTGCCTGAAACGTCAGGGTTCGGCCCATGTAGCGATACCCGAGTTCGGCTCGGTGGCCTTCCTGATCGACCTGACCCGGTTTCAGGCACCTCTTGAGGCGTATATCGAGCAGTTGGTGGGTTACCACGAAATTTCGGTGAACACGGTCAAAATGCCGCTGTTCCGAAACCTGGATTGCGGCGTGGCGATCTATCCCGATCATGGGTCAACCATAGAGACATTGACGCAGAATGCGTCCGCTGCCCGGGGCAGCAGCGCCCGCGACAATGTTCCGATTCAGATCTACAACACCGAAATCTCCGCGTATGCCCGACGTCGGCTCGCTCTGCTGAGTGCACTGCCCTCGGCAATCAGTTCCGGCGAGCTGGATCTGTACCTGCAACCGCAAATGAATGCGTCCGATCACCAGTTGGCCGGAGCCGAACTGCTACTGCGCTGGGACAGCCCGCAGTTTGGTCAGGTTCCGACGCTGGAGTTTATCGATATCGCTGAAAACGCCGGCCTGATGGACCTGCTGTCGCGATTTGTGCTCGAACGATCCTGGGACACCATGGAACGGCTGAACGCACAGGGGCTGGCCATCACCTGCAGCGTCAACCTGTCGATCCAGAACCTGGCCAGCGAGAGTTTTGTTGCCAGCCTGCTGGCCGGTGCACAGGCCCGCGCGGTGCCGATGGAGCGGATGATCTTCGAGGTAACCGAAACCTGTATGACTCACAACATGGACACGGTCATACGTTCATTGCGGGCCATCGCCGACAGCGGCGGCCGAATCGCGCTGGACGACTTTGGAACGGGCTATTCGTCACTGGCTTACCTCAGCCGCCTGCCGATCCACGAACTGAAGATTGATCGCAGTTTTATCCGGGATGTGTGCTCGAACCAGAACGACCTGTGGATTGTGGAGAGCACCATCAAACTGGCGCACTCACTGAACCTTGAGACGGTGGCCGAAGGCATTGAGAATGCCCAGGCCCTGTCGCTTCTGGAGAAGCTCGGTTGCAACCGGGTGCAAGGCTACTACCTCGCCAGACCCATGCCTCTGGACACGTTTTTCGACTGGGCACGAACATTGCCAGTGGCAACCTGAAACTCCGTTCAGTGGCCGGACCGCGCGAACGGCGCCCCGTGCGCCGGCCACTGGGAATCAGGCACAATCACGATCTTGCCCAGATAGTCCCCGCCACGGTTGATGAAATAGCGCTCGGCCTCGTGCAACTCTGACAGTTTGAAGGTGGCATGCAGCACCGGCCTGAGCTCACCGCTGCGGATCCACTCCACCAACTGCCGGGCTTCGGTCCGGGTACCGTGCGACACCCCGAAAATCTGCACCTGGTACAGATAGATCCGTGTCCACATGATTTCACTGAGGTTGCCACCGCTGGCCCCGGCGATGCTCAGGCGCGGATAATCCTGGCGGCGGTTCATGTCGACGATCATGGTGTCAATGAACCGGTCCGTCATCTCACCGCCGACCAGGTCCATGACTGCATCAATCGGCTCGCCACCGGTGGCCGCCATCACCTGATCGGCAAAATTGCTCATATCATGCCGGTCCAGCACAGCCTCGGCGCCCAGCGCCATCAACGCGTCGGCCTTCTCCCGCTGACTGAGGGCATAGGGGATAGCGCCCAGTATCCGGCACAACTGGATCAGTGCGGTGCCCACGCCACCGCTGGCTCCGGTCACCAGCACGCGTTCGCCGGCCCTGATCCGCGCCGAGGTCATCATGTGGTAGGCGGTCTGGTACGAACACATCCCCATGGCCGCCAACTCCGCATCCGCCAGTTCGCCATTGTTTACGGTATGGAACTGGTCCGAAGGCACCGCAATGTATTCGGCATAGCCGCCGTCGGCCCCGTGGCCGTAGTAATCCGGCGTCAGATTGAGGTCGGGATGATCATCGGCATACAGATTGAAATCCAGCAGGCCTCGCTCGCCCAGCCGGGCCGGGTCGACGCCCTCGCCCACGGCCACCACGCGTCCCACCACATCAGCGCCCTGAATGCGGGGGAAGGTCAGCGTTGGTGAGCCTCCCATGGCAAACGAGGTTACCTCGCCTTTGTCCCGGGTAGGGTAGAGTCCTTCCCGGGCCTTGCGATCCGTGTTGTTCTTGGCGGTCGCGGTCACCCGGACCAGCACCTCACCCGGGCCGGCTTCCGGGGTGGGAACGTCCTGGTGATAAACCAGCTTGTCGACGTCACCGTGACCTGTCAGCAGCATCGCGGCCATTGTGCCCGGAACGGTGTCTGCAACGGAGTCGGAACTCATGGCTGACCTCCTCGGATGAACGAATGTCCTGTTCAGGGATGATAACAAACTTTTACCTGGGCCCGGCCCGACGTCATCACATAGGAGGTCCGGTCCGGCCTGGTGCCGCAATTCGTGGTGCCGCAATTCGATACAACGTGGCTCATTGCGGATACGGCCAGAGTTATCGACTGAGGCCCGAGTTATCAACTGCGGAAAGTGTGTTGATAAGTGTGGTTATAGACAAAGGCAAGGTTTCACATCCGACGACCGGACCGAAACCGCCGCCAACCTGAACCGGGACGCTGTGGCACAGTGCCGGAGTGCCGGGTCAAGGGATTATTTTACGTCAGTGCAGGCCTGGGCAACCTCCCTTGGCGGAGGATGCCAGGCCCTGGCCCCGCGGTCAGGCCAGATCGAAACGGTCCGCGTTCATCACTTTGGTCCAGGCCGCGACGAAGTCCTTGACAAATTTCTCCTGGTTGTCGTCCTGAGCATAGTGCTCAGCATAGCCGCGCAGAATCGAGTTGGAACCGAACACAAGATCAACACGGGTCGCCGTGAACCGGGTGTTGCCGCTCTTGCGATCCACGATGTTGTACGAGTTTTTTCCGGTGGGCTCCCAACGGTTTGCCATGTCGGTCAGATTGACGAAAAAGTCATTGGTCAGTTGACCCACGCGATCCGTGAATACGCCGTGCCTGGTGTCACCGTAGTTGGTACCAAGCACCCGCATACCGCCCATGAGCACCGTCATTTCCGGAGCAGTCAGGCCCATCAGCTGGGCACGGTCCAGAAGCATTTCCTCCGGCTTGACCACGTACTCCTTCTTCTGCCAGTTGCGGAAGCCGTCAGCCAGGGGCTCAAGCGGCTCGAAGGATTCTGCATCGGTCATCTCGTCCGTGGCGTCACCCCGACCTTTCGCGAACGGCACCCGAACCTCGTGGCCCGCTGCCCTGGCCGCCATCTCGATACCCAGGTTACCGCCGAGCACGATCACATCCGCGATACTGGCGCCGGTGTCGGCCGAGATTTGCTCATACACTTTCAGCACCCTGGCCAGGCGGTCCGGTTCATTGCCTTGCCAGTCTTTCTGGGGCGCCAGCCGAATGCGGGCCCCGTTGGCGCCGCCTCGCATATCCGACCCCCGGTAAGTGCGTGCGCTGTCCCAGGCCGTACAGACCAACTCGTTGGTGCTCAGCCCGGCCTCGGCAATCTTCTCCTTGACCACTTCCTCAGTGTAATTGGTTTCGCCCTGCGGGACCGGGTCCTGCCAGATCAGGTCTTCTTCGGGCACATCCGGCCCGATATAACGGGACTTCGGTCCCATGTCCCGGTGGGTCAGTTTGAACCAGGCGCGCGCGAAGCAGTCCCTGAAATACTCGGGATCGGCCATGAACTTCTCGCAGATCGCACGATATTTCGGGTCCACCTTCATGGCCATGTCCGCATCGGTCATCATCGGCTTGCGGCGAACCGAGGGGTCGGTAGAGTCGACCGGCATGTGCTCTTCCTTGATATCCACCGGCTCCCACTGGTTTGCACCCGCCGGGCTCTTGGTCAACTGCCACTCGTAGCCAAACAGCAGGTCAAAGTAACCCATGTCGAACTGAGTCGGGTTGGTGGTCCAGGCGCCTTCCAGCCCGGAGGTAATGGCGTTGGTGGCCTTGCCCTTGAGGTTCGGATTGTGCCAGCCAAGACCCTGCTCGTGCACATCAGCACCTTCCGGCTCGGCCCCCAACGCATCAGCATCGCCATTCCCGTGCGTTTTACCAACCGTATGGCCGCCTGCAGTCAGTGCAGCGGTCTCTTCGTCATCCATTGCCATGCGGGCGAAAGTAACGCGAACCTGCTCAGCGCTCTTCTGCGGATCGGGCTGACCGTTGACGCCCTCCGGGTTCACATAAATCAGGCCCATCTGAACCGCAGCGAGCGGGTTTTCCATGGTTTCCGGCTTGTTGACGTCTTCATACCGGCTGTCCGAGGGGGCCAGCCATTCTTTCTCCGCGCCCCAGTAAATGTCTTTTTCCGGATGCCAGATGTCCTCGCGGCCATACGAGAAGCCGAATGTCTTCAGACCGAAGGACTCATAGGCCATATTGCCGGCCAGAATAAACAGATCTCCCCAGCTCACGTTGTTGCCGTACTTTTTCTTCAACGGCCACAACAGCCGCCGGGCCTTATCGAGATTGCCGTTATCAGGCCAGGAGTTCAGTGGTGCAAAGCGCTGATTACCGGTGCCGGCGCCGCCGCGACCATCCGCCAGCCGGTAGGTGCCGGCAGCATGCCAGGCCAGGCGGATCATCAGCCCTCCGTAGTGCCCCCAGTCAGCCGGCCACCACTCCTGACTGTTGGTCAGAAGCTCATGCATGTCCTTTTCGAGGGCTGCATAGTCGAGCTTTTTGACCGCTTCGCGGTAATCGAAATCCTCGCCCAGAGGGTTTGTCTTGCGGTCGTGCTGGTGGAGAATGTCCAGATTAAGGTTTTCAGGCCACCAGGCGGTTACTTCGGCGTTTTCCTGGGTGTTCGAACCGTGCATGACGGGGCATTTGCCGGCGCTGCCTGACGGGTTTGTTTGTTCACTCATTTCAGTTCTCCGGTTTTGGCTAGATTGCTGATTGTGATCTGCTCGATAAACGATATCAAAGACGTGTCACGCGCCAGTCTCGCAAACACACTCCGGGAGGGTATCGCCGGGACGATTGCCAGCCCCGGGACAGAGCAACAGCCTGCCCGCCGTGACACCGGGCGACTTTGGCTGTCACCCAGCGTCGCCCACATCATTACTTATAGCAACCACGCGCCCTCCTTTTAAATTACTTCTACCGACCAATTCGATAGTTTTTACGCATCTGTTGAGAACAGACGGCTTGCCAGCGCCGGGCCCTGAGGCCCTGACCGGGTCATCAGCACGTCCTCGGGTATGGCCGGCTCGCGGTGGCGCCTGGATCACAGACCGATCACGACCCGAACGCATTGAAGACAGGCATCGCTGACGCTTTTGGTTGTTTCCGTGTCGTATTGGTTCCTTCCGCGGAGAGCAAAGACGGTCACATTAGAGCTATGGAATACCCATCACCAACCCGAAGAGGGGAGAGAGCCATGGCCGTAAAATTCAAAGAGTCACCGCTGGACTATCTGCGGCAGCGCGCCGGTGCGGCCCGCCAGCCCGAGTCCGTTGATCAGGCCGATCGCCGGGTACCTGTCAACCTGCGCCAGTCCGGCCCCACGCCGGTGGAAATGCTGATCTCCACCCGGGTTCGCAAGTCACCCTACTGGCACCTGGCATTCGAGGCCGGCTGCTGGCGCGCCACCGTGTACAACCGCATGTACCACCCACGCGGTTATGTTCTCCCCGAGGAGGGTGGCGCCATGGTGGAATACGAGTCACTGATTCACGACGTCACGCTGTGGAACGTGGCGGTTGAACGACAAATTCAGGTCAAGGGGCCTGACGCCGAACGTTTTGTCAATTATGTGATCACCCGGGACGCCACCAGAATCAAACCCATGCGGGGCAAGTACGTCATCCTGTGCAATGAGGAGGGCGGCATCATCAACGACCCGGTGCTGCTCCGGATTGCGGACGATGAATTCTGGTTCTCACTGTCCGACAGCGATCTGGAACTGTGGCTTCGGGGTGTCAACCAGGGCATGGCATTTAACGTGACGATCGCCGAAATTGACGTGGCGCCGGTGCAGATTCAGGGCCCGAAATCGGAAGCATTGATGGTGGACCTGTTCGGCGAAGCAGTCAGGGACATCCCCTACTATGGCCTGATGGAAGGCCAGGTGGACGGCCATGACGTCATCGTTTCGCAGACCGGCTTTACCGGCGAAAAAGGCTACGAGATCTACCTCAAGGACGCCACCAGATACGCGGAAGACCTGTGGTACACGGTACTGGCCGCCGGCAAGGCCCACAACCTTCGCGTGGTCGCACCGGCCCACCATCGCCGTATTGCGGCGGGCATCCTCTCCTGGGGTCAGGATGTGGACCTCGAAACCCTGCCGTTCCAGTGCAATCTGGCCTATCAGGTGCCCCGCAACAAGGAAGCGGACTACATCGGCAAGCAGAAGCTGGAGACAGTTCGCGAGCAACTGGATGCCGGACATCCGCCGTTCAGCCACACCATGGTCGGTATTCGTTTCGGCGGCGGCCAGGTTACCGACTACGCCAACGATTTCTGGCTGATCAGCCAGGCCGATGGCGGTGAGCCGGTAGGTTATGTGACCTCGCCCTGGTACTCACCAGAGCTGGAGACCAACATCGCGCTGGCCTATGTACCGTTTGAGTTGCGAACCGTTGGTACCCACCTGACCGTTCACCTACCCATTGAGTACGCCGCCGCGGACGGCTCAACCGACGTCGGGGCAGAGGTGGTAAACGTGCCCTTCCGGCCATCGGTGAATCCCAATGCCCGCGAACGGGCCCGGGCGAAAGGTATCGACTTCGCCGATTGACCGAACCGGCCGGGCAGGTAATAACAACGCCCGCCCGGCCAGCCCCTTACCGCTTGCAACGGGATACACCACCATGAAGCCGGGGAGCGAAAAACAGCCGTTCAGTCCTCCGGGCCAGGAGGCTGCAGCGCGGCTACAGGCCCTTGTGCGCCTTGCGTCTATTGAGGCAACGCCGCGCCAGATTCTGCAGTCTGCTGATGTTCAGACCCTGCTGCCCGCTGGGACCTGTGTCTACGTGCCGTTCCTGCCCAGGGGACAGTTCAGCGATACCCTGGCCGCCTGCCGTCATTTACTGGATGCAGGCATGCAGCCCGTTCCACACGTGCCTGCACGCATGGCCCAAAGCCGCGGGCAATTGCGGGACTGGCTGGCGGGGCTGGCGGACAGCGGTATCGACCGTTTGCTGCTGATCGCCGGCGACAGTGATTCAGTGGCCGGACCTTTCCCCGACACGCTGGCAGTTTTCGAATCCGGACTGCTGTCGCAATTTCGCTTTCACGGCATCGGGGTGGCCGCCCACCCGGACGGTCACCCCATGGCTGATCGGGCCACGCTGGCTGAAGCACTGACCTACAAGCGTGAGTATGCCCGGACAACGGCCACCAGGCTTTGGGTGGTTACCCAGTTTACTTTTGACGCAAACGTGGTGATCGACTGGCTGCAAAGCCTGGGTAACATCCTCGAAGAAGTACCGGTTTACATCGGCCTTGCCGGTCCGGCAAAAATCAGGACCCTGCTCGCCTATGCCGCCCAGTGCGGAGTGGGGGCATCCGCCCGGCTGATCGTTAAACGCCCCGGTAGCGCCCGGCTGCTTCGTGCCTGGACCCCGGACGACATGGTGCAGGCGCTGGTGCAGTATTGTCTGGACAACCCGGACACCCTGCTTCGCGGCATTCATCTGTTCCCCTTCGGCGGTCTGCGCCGGTCAGCGCAATGGATACAGCAACACAGTGGATCCGTTGAGGATCAAAGGAGGCCGTTCCATGAGTCTTCAGTACAGTAATCTGTCACCGGTCACCCCGACGCCTGCGGAATTCCCGCCGCCGGGCACTCCGGACATTGATATCGCCCGGTCGGTTCAGCCCCAGTCGATCCTGCTGTTGGCCCAGCAAAGGTTTGGTCTGCCCGCCGAAAGCCTGGTGCCTTTTGGTCATTACAAGGCGAAGCTGGATATGGCGTACGTGGACACGTCCGCCGATGCTCCCAGGGGCAGACTGGTGCTGGTGACGGCGATTACGCCAACGCCCGCCGGCGAGGGCAAGACAACGACCAGTGTCGGACTGAATGACGCCTTCAATCGTCTCGGGCTGCGGTCATCGGTGTGCCTGAGGGAGCCATCGCTCGGTCCCTGTTTTGGCATGAAAGGCGGGGCGGCTGGCGGAGGCCGGTCGCAGGTGATTCCGATGGAGGACATCAACCTGCATTTCAACGGGGATTTTCACGCCATCACCACGGCTCACAATCTTCTGGCGTCCTTGATTGATAACCACATTCACTGGGGCAACGAGGCAGGGCTTGATCCCCGTCGCATCAGTTGGCGCCGGGTCATGGACCTGACCGACCGCTCTCTGCGTAATCTGGTCTGCGGCCTTGGCGGCGCCGCCAACGGCGTGCCCCGGGAAACCGGGTTTGATATCACCGTATCATCCGAGATCATGGCCATTCTGTGTCTCGCCGATGGCCGCGCGGACCTGAAGCAACGGCTGGGAAACATTATCATTGGCCGACGACCAGACATGACCCCGGTCACCGTTCGGGATCTCGGCCTGGAAGGGTCCCTGACGGTGCTGCTGAAAGATGCACTGCAACCCAATCTGGTACAGAGCCTGGAACACAACCCGGTATTTATCCACGGCGGCCCTTTTGCCAACATCGCCCATGGATGCAACTCGGTAACCGCCACCAGGGCGGCACTGGCACTGAACGATGTGGTGGTGACCGAGGCCGGATTCGGCGCTGACCTGGGCGCCGAAAAATTCATCGATATCAAGTGCCGGCACACCGGTCTTCGGCCCGATGCCGCGGTGGTGGTGTGCACTATCCGGGCACTGAAGATGCAGGGCGGTGTACCCAGAAACCGGCTGAGCATTGCGGACCCCGAGGCCGTGCGCCGGGGGTCAGCCAACCTGAAACGGCACATCGACAATCTGCAACAGTTCGGCCTGACGCCAGTGGTGTGCGTTAACCGCTTCCCGGGCGATACCGAAGACGAGATGGCCCTGGTCCGCTCCCTCTGTGATGAACTGGGGGTAAACGCCGTGCCCTCAGACCACTGGGCAACCGGTGGGGAGGGCGCCTCCGGTCTGGCGCAGGCGGTACTGGACCAGATGGATCAGGGCCGGCCGGAGATCGCGCTTCTGTATGAAGATAGCCTGCCGCTGGCGGATAAAATAGAGACCGTTGCGACGCGGATTTACCACGCGTCGGGCGTGGAGTTCGCCCCCACAGCAAAACGACAGCTGCAGGAATTCCAGGACCTGGGCTTCGGCCACCTGCCGGTGTGCATTGCCAAGACCCAGTACAGTTTTTCCGCGGACCCGTCGCTCAAAGGGGCACCCACGGGCCATACCCTGCCGGTCCGGGAAGTCCGCCTGGCGGCCGGAGCGGGTTTCGTGGTGGCAGTCTGTGGCGAGATCATGACCATGCCGGGGCTGCCGCGGCGCCCGGCTGCACTGGATATCGCACTGGATGAGAACGGGCTGGTGGTCGGACTAACCTGAGACGCTGCCCTTGTCGCCGCTCCGGCGCGCGGGCGGAGATTCGCGGTCGGCACCGCCACCGACTTTGCGCTCAAAGGTGCCATAATTAGGCTCGCCGCGGGCGCGCCGCAAGGCCTGAAACGAAGCCGATTCCAGCTCACTCGCGGTAACGGTGGCCGCGCCGGCCGGGTTACCGGCAAAGCGATCCAGGCGCTCGCATTTCGGGGAACACCCAATGATTTTGCGGTAGCATCGGCTGAAGTGGGTGGCGGAAACAAACCCGCACATGGACGCGACATCCACGATCGAGCAGGAGGTCTGCTTGAGCAGGCGACGGGCCCGGTTCAGGCGAACCCTCAGATAGTAACGGGATGGCGTACATCCGACGTGCTTCAGAAACAACCGCTCCAGCTGTCGGCTGGACACACCCGCCAGCGAGGCCAGCTCCCGCAGTTCAATGGGTTCCTCGATGTTGGCCTCCATCAGCTGGGCGGCTTCGGCCAGCCTGGGCTGGGTGCAGGCGAGCCCGGGATGGATGGGCATGGGTTGCTGCTCACTTTCCTCCCGGACCCGGTCACAGACAAACATGTGAGACACCGCATTACTCAGTTCCTTACCGTGACGTCGTGCCAGGAAGCTGAGCATCATGTGCATGGGCACCGTTCCGCCAGTGCAGGTCATCCGGTCCCGCTCAATCGTATACAGCCGGTTGTTGGTATGCACTCGTGGAAACCCCTCCTGGATGGCTTCGAGACATTCCCAGTGGGCGCTGCAGGCATATCCGTCCAGCAGGTGGGCACTGGCCAGCACATAGGCCCCGGTACAGACCGCCCCCAGCAGAACATGACGCCGGTTCATCTGTTTGAGCCAGCTGACTTCCCGACGGGAGAAACTCCGGGTGACATCGATACCGGCCACCACGATCACCAGATCGAACTGATTGTCATCCTCAAGCAAGGCGTCGGGCATCATGGTAATGCCGTCACTGGCGCGGGCAATGCCACCCTCGGCGGTCAGCAGTTTCCAGGTGTAAAGCTCGGTACCCGCCAGCTGGTTTGCCATCCGCAGGGGTTCGAGAGCGGTAGCCAGCGCAATCAGAGTGAAATTGTCGATCAGCAGAAAGCCGATCCGGAAAGGTTCGTTGTCCGGCCTTTTCCCGATAGAACCTGTGTCGGTTGTCATGCGACCACCCCCTGCATACGGTGCCCGGCCATGATCTGAATCCATTAATCGGCGCCTCCCCGAACATTAGCGCCGAGCCTGTGGTTGTGCAAACAGCATGCACCCCGGACCTCATTCTGCGCAACGGTCAGGCCTTCACCCGTTCGTTGTGCGGATCATACAGCGCCCGGTAACCCACCGCTTCGATACGAATGGGATAGTGTTGCTGAAAGTATTCCAGGATAAGTTCCCGGCCTTCTTCGGCGCTTTCTGCCGGTATATAGCCAAGCAGGATGATCTGACCCACCGATGGCCCCCAGGCAATGCTGGTGCTGTAGGACCGGCGCCCCTGGCTATCCACCAGCACCGCACCGGTTTGCGGATCGAGAATCGGCCACTGGCCAACCGGGTAACGCAGTACACCCTGGCTGTCACGGTGTTCGGTCATGGTCATCGTGCACAGGTACGCGGCCTGGCGTGGGCGTTCCCGCTGTTCCAGATAGGCCGCCTTACCATGGAAATCCGCATCCTTGACTTTGGGGCGCGCCAGCCCGGCTTCGTAGAGATTGTATTCGGTTTCCAGATCGACGTTCTGCAGACGCAGGCTCTTTTCCATACGACGTGAGTTGGCATAGGTTTCGATACCGACCGGTATGACCCCGGCCTGGTAGAACATGTCCCAGACTCGCAACCCATAGCTGAAGGGAAAGTAAAGCTCCCAGCCCTGTTCGCCCACATAGGATATCCGGAAGGCCCAGGCCGGCACACCCTGAATGGTCAGTTCCCGGGCAGTGGCGAACGGGAAATTGTCGTTCGCCAGTTCATCCGGCTCGCTGACGAATTGCGCCAGAGTCTCCCGGGCTTTCGGACCCCAGAGTCCCAGCGTTGCAACCTCGTCGGTGCGGTCATCTATGCGAACGCTGTGCAGGCTCTGCTCGCGGGCCATGCGGGTAATCCAGCAGTAGTCCCGGTAGCCGGTGTCGCCGCCACAGACAACCCGGAACTCGTTATCGCCCCGGCGAATAATGGTCAGGTCGGAACGGACGCCGCCGCGGGCATCCAGAAAGTGGGTATAGACCCCCTTGCCATGAGGGGTAGTACCGCCCACTTTCGCCACTGACAGGTATTCCAGCAGCGCTTCAGCATCGTCACCGGAGATGTCGAAAATGGCAAAGTGGGACAGGTTGATCATGCCCACGGACTCACTCATTGCCAGTTGCTCGGCGTTGGACACCGGCCAGAAATGTCTTGCATCCCACTCGTTTTCGCGCACCGGAATGCGATCGCGGTATTTCTCCAGCAGCGTGGCCTCGTTGGCGGCGTAGCCATGGGCCCGCTCCCAGCCGGCGGCCTCCATGAAGTAGCCGCCCAGTTCCACTTCGCGCAGATAGAAAGGGCTGGTACGCAAGCGCCGTCCCGTCAGGTAGGGCTCCCGGGGGTGCACCGCCGGGGTATAGATCTTCCTGGCAGTTTCATAGCAGCGGTTATACACGTACTCCGGTGTCTTCTGCAGCGGATAATGGCGAGCGATGTCGACACTGTGCGGATCCATTTCCGGGGCGCCATCGGTCATCCAGTCAGCCAGCACTTTACCGGCTCCCGGACCATCTTTTACCCACACCGCTTCACAGAACCAGAGATTGCGCACGTCCGGGGATTCTCCCATCAGCGAACCGCCATCGGGGGTAACCGATAGCAGGCCGTTGAATGAGTGTTTCTCCTCCCATCCCAGCTCGCCCAGAATCGGCGTCATTTCGATGGCTTTTTCGTAGGCGTCCATCACCTGTTCCAGAGACAGATCACGCATGGACGGTGACATGCGCGCCTCGCCAGGCTCGGCAATGGCTTTGGGATAAACAAGCCTGGGCTCCTCAGACTCGTAGTAGCCCCATTCAAGGCGCCCGCCCTCGCTGGTGGTCGGATCACCCGTATCCCGGACATAGGACGAGTTACCCTGGTCGCGAAACAGCGGATAACCGATCTGCTTGCCAGTGCCGGCAAACTCGTCATAAGGTCCGAAGAACAACAGCGGGTGTTCCAGCGGCATCAGCGGCAGCGGTGAGCCCGCGGTATCGGCCAGCAACGGCCCCCATATGCCCATGGACAGCACCACGTAGTCGGTTTCGATGTAGCCCTTGTGGGTTTCCACACCACGCACCTGGCCACCCTGTACGTCGATGCGGATGGCCGGGGTGTAGGCAAAGACCTGAAGCTTGCCGGTCGCGACCGCCTCTTCCACCAGGTCGCCCGCAACCTTCTGGGAACGTGGCACCACCAGCCCGGCGTCCGGGTCCCACATCGCACCCTGGATAGACGCTTCATTCAGCAACGGAAACCGTTCCCTGGCCTGTTGTGGCGAAATCATACTGACGTTACTTCCGAAAGCCTTGCCAGAACCTACCTTGCGGCGAAGTTCATCCATCCGTTCGTCGTCGTCAATACGGGCTACCTCCATGCCTCCGCATTTCACATAGCTGCCACGCTTTTCATAAAACGCCTGGCTGTAACGCGTGGTGTAAACGTTCAGCTTGTCGTGCGACGTCATGAAGCAGAAATCCGAGGCGTGAGACGTGGAGCCGATGTCCGAGGGGATGGCGGACTTTTCCAGCCCGACGATATTATCCCAGCCGTTTTCGATCAGGTGGTGAGCTACCGATGACCCCACAATTCCACCCTGGCCGATAATAACGACTTTTGCCCGTTTCGGTAGTTGTGCCATGACCATTCCCCCTCGCACCCATTAAACACCTGACTTGTCCGCAGCACGGCAAAGTTTTGTTCAATGTCGCTCAGATTGGACTCGGGCGGTAACTCCAATACGACACCAGGGCGTCCAAAAACGGCAAACCGGCAGGTCGGTAGCGGGCAGTGCAACGCCTGGTATCCTGCCCGGCGCTGGTATTGATCGTCGGCCGGGGCGTGGGAAGGGTCATGGGCGTGGTTGTAACGCAGTGTCCGGCTCCTGCAATAACCAGAGGCCTGCCGCCAGAAGAGCCCAGCTCTCACCGAATCCCGACGTGGGAAGGCGCACGAAGGATGAGCGGACAAATCGCTGCATACGGCCTTCCAGATAGACCATCAGCCACTCCGCGCCACGCGCGGCACTGGTGCGCGGCCTCAGCTGCTGGCGGATATCCCCTTCCTTGAGGATCTGGCGGAACTGGGTTTCCAGTCGCTCAAAGAACTGGGAAGCCCGCTTGCGCAGCCCCTCGTCCTCCCCCATCAGCGCGTCCCCGGTCAGAACACGGCACAGACCGGGGTTCCGCTCAGCAAACACCAGCACCAGATGGATTAACTGTTGCAGTCGTATGCGGGCATCCTCCTGCTCCTGGAGAATGGTCTGACATCGGGAAAAGACGGCGCGTTCGGCAAACTCGATGAGGCTTTCAAACATTTTCCGCTTGCTGGGAAAATGCCGGTACAGGGCCGCTTCGGTGACCCCCACATGACGGGCCAGGCTGGCGGTAGTGATGCGAGCGCCCGGGTCCGTTTCCAGCAGGCTGACCAGCGCCTGCAGGATACGGTCACGACGACTGGGTTCCGGTGCACTCATGGATCGGTATCCGCCTGTTTCAGAAGAACGTGCCGTCCAGCGGCGATGACGCGCTGGCGTAACGTTTGCGGGGCATACGGCCAGCCAGGTAGGACTGTCGCCCGGCCTCGATCGCCAGTCGCATGGCATCGGCCATCCGCACCGGGTCCGAGGCATGGGCAATCGCGGTATTCATCAGCACCCCATCACACCCCAGTTCCATGGCGATGGTGGCATCGGACGCGGTGCCGACACCGGCATCCACCAGTACCGGAACCCTGGCATTTTCCACAATCAGCCGGATGTTATAACGGTTCTGGATACCCAGCCCCGAGCCAATCGGCGCACCCAACGGCATGATCGCAATGCAGCCGATTTCTTCCAGACGTTTGGCCAGCAAAGGATCGTCAGAGCAGTAGACCATCACCTCGAAGCCGTCCTGAACCAGAGCTTCAGCGGCGATCAGGGTCTCGGTCATGTTCGGATACAGGGTTTTCTCTTCGCCCAGCACCTCCAGCTTGACGAGGTTGTGGCCATCCAGCAGTTCACGGGCGAGCTTGCAGGTTCTGATCGCGTCCTTCGCGGTGTAGCAGCCGGCGGTATTGGGCAGAATGGTGTACTGGTCCGGCGAGATCACATCCAGCAGATTGGGTTCGCCCGGATTCTGGCCGAGATTGGTCCGGCGTACCGCCACCGTGACCATTTCTGCGCCGCTGGACTCGATGGCGCGGGCGGCTTCGTTCATGTCTTTGTATTTGCCGGTTCCCACCAGCAACCGCGACCGGTAAATGCGGCCAGCAATGGCCAGGGGCTTGTCTTCGGGAAGACTGACTTGGGATAGATCGCTCATTCAACACCTGTGATGATTGAAAATGGGAAGCCGGGCTTTCAGGCAGTGCCCGAATCGCCAACAGGCCCGGGGAATCTCTGATGACTGATCCGCACGTTAGTCAGCGTACAGGTCGTTGTTGCCTCCTGGTCGTCAGAGGTTTCCTGGTCGTGGGTTTCTCGGCCAGAGATTGCTCAGCCCCCGCCGATGGCGTGGACCACTTCCACGCGATCGCCCGGGCTTAGCTGGAACTCGCCATGCTGACTGCGGGGGACAATATCCTCATTCACTTCCACCGCCAGCCGCCGGCCGGTGATGGCCAGTTCGTCCAGCAATACCACGATGGTGGCGCTGTCGGGGACGGTGGTGGTTTCACCGTTCAATGTTATCTGCATTGTCGTCGCGACTCCTGTGATCGACCGGGCCACGCAACCCGGCCACGACCAGACATATCCATCCCGCCATAAAACCAAGCCCACCCAGTGGGGTTATGGCACCAAGCCAGTGGTTGTCCGTCAATACCAGACTGTACAGACTGCCGCTGAACAGCAGTATGCCCGCCAGAAAGCAGCGAGCCGCCCAGTCCAGCAGTCGTCGGGACAAGGGCAGCACGCTGACCAGCGCCACCAGAATCAACGCCAGCGCATGGTACATCTGGTAGCTGGCGCCAGTCTGGAATACGTCAAGACTGTGGGCGCTGACCACGGTTTTGAGGGCGTGGGCACCAAAGGCACCCGCCATCACCGACAGCAACGCAAACAGGGACCCGGCAACCAGGGGCCAGCGCAGAAAACGGGCCTTACTGGCAGTCACAGTGGGTTTTCTCCCCGGTATCCAGATTCATCACCGTCAGCAGCCCACCCCAGACACACCCCGTATCCAGGCCGATGTAACGATCACTGTTGGTGTTTCCCTCCAGTGCCGCCCAGTGCCCGAACAGGATCCGGGTCTGGCCGGACCTGGGGAAGGTAAACCAGGGTGCAAATCCCTCTGGCGCCTTGTCCACTGTCTCCTTGGTGGTCAGTTCCAGGGTGCCGTCCCCGGCGATGAAGCGCATCCGGGTAAAGTAGTTGGTAATGATTCGCCAGCGATCCATGCCGGCCAGGTCCGGTTGCCAGCGCTCGGGCACGTTGCCGTACATATGTTCGAAATAATACCTCGCCTCCGGCCCCCGGATGACCGCCCCCACTTCTTTGGCGTAACCCAACGCCTCCTCCACGGACCAGATGTGCGGGAGTCCCGCATGGCTCATCAACAGGTCCCGGTCCGCGTCGTACACGCACAGTTTCTGTTGGCGCAGCCATTCCAGCAACCGGTCACGATCGGGCGCCTCAAGGATATCCGCCAGCGTGTCCTTGCCCTTCAACGGCTTGCCACCCAGGGCAACGGCCAGCAGGTGCAGGTCGTGGTTACCCAGCACCACTTCGGCGGCGCCGTCCAGACTCTCGATGTAGCGCAGGGTGGCCAACGACGACGGCCCCCGATTGATCAGGTCCCCGGCCACCCAGAGCCGGTCCCGGGACGGTGAAAAGCCGATGGTGGACAGCACATCCAGGAGCCGGTCGTAACAGCCCTGAATATCGCCAATGGCGTAATCAGTCATCCGTTCCTCCCCGTTTACCGGTGTTCGCCTCCGTCAGGGCATCGGCGATCGAGACATAGTGCGCCAGGCCCAGGTTCTCGGGCCGCAGGCTGTCATCGATGCCCAGATCATTGAGCTGTGCCACGGTCACCAACCCGCCCAGGGCCTTACGCAGGGTTTTCCGGCGCGCGTTGAAAGCAGTCCGCACCACGGCCTGCAACGTGGTCAGGTCCTGCGCCGGGTGCGGCAGGGTCTCGTGCGGCACCAGCCTGACGATGGCCGAATCCACCTTCGGCGATGGCCGGAAGGCACCCGGACCCACTTCAAACAGCGGCTGCACACGACAGAAGTACTGGGCCATGATGCCCAGCCGGCCGTAGTTGTTGTCCCCCGGCACAGCGGCCAGCCGCTGCACCACCTCTTTCTGCAGCATGAAATGCATATCCTGCACCACGCCCGCCTGCCCCAGCAGGTGGAAGATCAGCGGCGTGGAAATATTGTACGGCAAATTACCGACAATCCGCAGGGGCCGGTCGGTCATCAACTCGCGGAAATCAAACTTGAGCGCGTCGGCTTCATGTATCCGGAAGTCCGGGTAGTTGAAAAACTGGGTCCGCAGCACCGGGATCAGGTCCCGGTCCAACTCCACCACCTGCAACCGGCCATTGAGCGCCAGAATTTCCTCGGTCAGGGCACCCAGCCCCGGGCCGATTTCAACGATGGCGTCGTCAGGGCCGGGATTAATGGCGCGGACGATCTGTTCAATCACCCCCGGATCCTGCAGGAAGTTCTGGCCAAACCGTTTACGGGCCTGATGACCGGCGGGCTTCGGGCTCATGACCGGCTCTCCTTGCGACGAGCGGCCATCTGCGCGGCCACTCGTATGGCGGTGTGCAGGCTACCCGCGTCGGCACGGCCGCTACCTGCCAGATCCAGCGCGGTGCCATGATCGACCGAGGTGCGCACGATCGGCAGACCCAGCGTAATATTCACCGCACGACCGAAGCCCTGGAATTTCAGCACCGGCAGGCCCTGATCGTGGTACATGGCCAGCACAGCGTCAGCCTGCTCCAGCCAGTGCGGCGTGAACAGGGTGTCGGCCGGCAGCGGCCCGGTCAGATTCAGACCGTCTGCCCGCAAACGCGCCAGGGTCGGCTCGATCACGTCGATCTCCTCATGACCGAGGTGTCCACCCTCGCCGGCATGGGGGTTGAGGCCGGCGACCAGAATATGCGGATTACCGAGACCGAAGTAGCGTTTCAGATCACCATCCAGAATCCGCGCCACCTGAGTCAGTCGCTCGGGCGTAATCGCCGCGGCCACATCCTTCAGGGGCAGGTGCGTCGTCACCAGCGCGACTCTCAGATCCTCGGTGGCCAGCATCATGACTACCCGCTCAACGCCGCAGAGGTTCTGGAGAAATTCGGTGTGGCCACTGAAGACGATGCCGGCGTCGTTGATGACACCCTTATGAACCGGCCCGGTCACCAAACCATCAAAGACATTATCGAGGCAACCGCGGGCAGCGACTTCAAGCGTCTGAAGGACGTAGGCGCTGTTGCCGGTATCCAGCGTACCGGCCCGGACGCTGGCCAGTCCTGACACTGTGAGTACGGACAGAAACCCCGGGCGCCGCTCTGCCGGCTCGCCCGCCTGCCAGGGTACCAGCGTCACCGTCAGCCCCAGTTGACGGGCGCGGGCGGCAAGCAGATCCTGACTGGCGACCGCGACCAGCCCCGTATCCCGCCGCTCGAGTGCCAACTGCAGGCACAGTTCGGGGCCGATCCCCGCCGGCTCGCCGGGGGTGAGGGCCAGCACCGGCTGCTCACTCATGAGGTTGCATCACCGCTTGCATCATCCTTGAGTGAGTCTTTCTTGATGTCCACATAAGCCTCATCGCGAATTTCCCGTAACCAGTTCTGCAGTTCCACATCGAATTTACGACGATACAGGGCCTGCCGGGCGCTGGCTTCTTTTACTTCTCCACCTATGTCTTTCTGGCGACGAGCCTCGACCTGCAGAATGTGCCAGCCGAACCGGGAACGGAACGGGCCCTTGAGCTCACCGACGCGGGCGTCCTTCATGGCGGTTTCAAACGCGGGCACCATCTGGCCGGGATTGACCCAGCCCAGGTTGCCCCCGTCCGAGCCAGACACCGGATCATCGGAGTATTCCTTGGCCAATTTGGCAAAATCCTCGCCGTCCTTAAGGCGCTGGTAGATTTTGTGGATCTTGCGCTCGGCGTCGGCATCGGACACGGTTTTGGTGGGCCGGATCAGAATATGGCGCACCTTGGACTGCTCGACCATTTTCTTGTCACCACCACGCTTGTCGAGCAACTTGATCAGGTGAAAGCCACTGCTACTCCTGAGAATATCCGAGACCTCACCGGGTTTCAGCTTCGGCACCACATCCGCTACCAACGTCGGCAACTGACTCTGGGGGCGCCAGTCCATAACACCGCCTTCCAGGGCATCACTGGCGTCGGAATCGGCCACCGCCACTTCCTGAAAGCTGGTGCCGGAGCGGATTTCTTCAAGCAACCGTTCGGCCTTGGCCCGGGCCGCATCCACTTTGGCCTGGTCATTGAAGTCGTTTACCGCCACCAGAATGTGGGCAATGCGGTACTCCTCTGCGGAGTTTGCCTTGCCCGCTGTCGAAGACAGGTAGTTTTCCACCTCACGAGGCGTAACCCGGACCCGGTGGTCGACGTTGCGTTGCTGGACACGACTGATCAGCATTTCCTTGCGGATCTGTTCCCGGGCCGCCTGATAGCTCAATCCCTCCAGCTCTAGCTGGGCTTCAAACTGCGGCAGCGTCATATTGTTCCGGCTGGCGATGCTCTGCATGGTGTCATTCAGCTCGTTATCGCTGATTTTCATACCCATCTGATCAGCTTTCTGCAATTCGATGGAGTCCGTGATCAGTTGATCAAGCACCCGCTTTTCCAGAACATCCCGCGGCGGCAACCGGGTGCCCTGGGCATTGAGCCGGGAAACGACCGTTTTGACCCGGGCATCCAGTTCGGACTGCAGGATGACGCCGTTGTCAACAATCGCTATCACCGAATCCAGTGGCTTTCGCTCCGCCAGAGCGGTGGTGGCGCACAGCAGGGTCAGCATCAGCAGAACGCCTTGTGCGCAATGGCGCAGAATCGCCTTCATAATCACCTCAGTTGTCAGTTGCAATAGCGGTTCGGCCCGCACAGTCATCAGTTTCGACCGTACCGGCGACTTTCCCGTTCGTCGAAGCCAACGATGGCCTCGAAAATCCGGCTTGATGAACCACCGCTGCCCCCCAGCCCCTTGAGCTGGATCTGGAACAGCAGGCGATTATTCAGCCTTTGATCACTGGTCAGGTAGTTCTGGCTGACCAGCTGGACACTCCAGCAGCAACTATTGTACTCAAAACCAGCCAGCGAGCCGGCGGTGCGGCCTGCCTGTGCATCATAGACCCAGCGCCCGATGAGGCTGAGGCGTTCTGTGACAGGAAAAACCGCACCGATATCCATCTGTTCATATTGATCCCTGCGGTAGGTATGCCCGAGTGTTGCCAGGTAGGCATAGTCCGGGGAATGGTACGTCATCTGGCTACGCCCCAGCTGGGTCTGGCCAGACCTCGGGTCCCACAGCCCCGATACCCGCAGGTCCAGATTTTCGGTGGGCCGCAGCACGGCCTCCCCGGCCAGGGCAGAGTCACGTCGGTTGCTGGCGCCACGACCGTTAAGGCTGACTGTGCGCTCATCGTAATAGTAAACCTGAGCGATGCTCAGTCGGGCCTGCTCGGCGCCAGTCTCAAGATTATTGAAACGACTGGTCAGCCCGGCCGTCAGCTGGTTGGTGTCGCCTACCCGGTCCCCACCACTGAACCGGTTGCGGGAGAACAACTGCTGAAAACTGAACGATTTCAGGGCGGAGTCGAAATCCGGAATGTTGTCCTGATTGCCGGCATTCGCCAGCGCGTAATAAAGACGCGGTTCCAGGGTCTGATTGTAAGGCACATCGAACAGACTGGACTGACGATCAAAATAAAGCCCCGAGTCCCACTCGAATACCGGCACGGTGCGATCCAGACGGCCGCCACCGAGGGTGTAATCGGTGAGGGCATAGGTCGTGTGATCGAGCGTGAACGATGGCCGGGTATAGCCCCAGCTTCGACGCAGATCAAGTGCAACTTCCGGTAGTAATCGCAGACGCTGGCCGTTGGCACGGTCGAGACCGGCGAGTCCCTGATTGTCCCGGTAGAACCAGCTGTATTCACTGTCAAGCGCTGTCTCGAGCATACCCCAGTCATGCCGGACACCGTAGACCACCTCAGGCAACTGGCTGTACGGCCGGTCTGCCAGTGGAATCAGGTCACTGATCGTCTGGTAGCCCTGCAGGTTGGCCTCGAAATACTGCTCAGCACCGACATACCGGACGCCGCCACGCCGGAGCAGATGCGTCGCCTGATTGATATCAAGGCTGCGATTGAGATCGCTCAGGTAGGTATCATCGGAAACGCTCGAATAGTCTCCGTAGCCCTGCCATCGCGGCCCGAACTGAGCACGAGTGGAAAAGTCCAGCCCCCAGCGCTGGCCACTGGCTGCCCCCGTCTGTTTGCGGTAGTAGCGGTCGTTGCCAATGTATCCCAGTTGCAGGACTGACGGACCATAGGGGTTGAGCTGCCGGGCCTCAAGCTCGGTGAACAGACCTCGCCCGCCAATGAACTGGGGAGTCACGGTGGCATCGTAACTGGGCGCAAGGTTCAGGTAATAGGGTACCGAGAGGTAACCGCCGCTGCCGGTGTTGGACGTGCCGAAGGAAGGATAGAGAAACCCGGTCTTGCGCCGGTTATCGATGGGGAAGCTCGCATAGGGCCAGTAGAATACCGGTACGTCTTTGACCTTGAGTCGCACATTGCGGGCAGTTCCGACTCCTTCGGCCTGATCCAGATGGATATCCGAGGCCACCAGTGCCCAGTCATTCTGGTGCGGTCCGCAGGTGGTCAGGCTGCCGTCCCGGACATCCACCTGACCAGGCTGTGGCCGGGACAACACACGGGCATTGCCGCGCATGTCCGACCCGTGCATCAGGAACGTTGCCGTATTGACATCAAGCCGGCCCGACCCGGTGTTGTAACGGGCCTTGTCACCGGTCAGCAGAAATCCGGCACCGCGACTCACCATCGGCCCGGTCAGGCTGAGCTGGCCGCTGGTCTGATCATAAACCACCCGGGGTGCGTTGACCGTGAAACTCCCCTGGCGAAGCTTGACGTCGCCCTCCAGGACCATCTGCTGATCAAGCCGGTAACGGCCGGATTCGCTGCTGGCCTCCACGGGCTGGCTGGTATCGCCCCCCTGGCCGGTCAACAGCCCGGGCGAACCCGTCTCTTCCGGCGGCAGGTAACCACCCTCACAGAAGGTCGGCAGCGTGTCCTGAACAGGCTGCGGTAACTGACTGCGCGGCCGCCAGTCAATCTCCGCTGCTGAAGGCGCGCCCTCGGCCAGCAGCGGGGCTGAGGGGGCCAGAGTCAGGATCAGCGTCATCACACCAGAAAAACGGACGCCCCGGCGCGGCATCAGCGTCGGGGCATGCAGATTCCTGAAACGAATGGCCACAGTGGCTTGGTTCCTGTGCTGGTGGGATTGGAGGGCAGCTGATGCTTTTCCGGGGCCCTAGTTTACACGCCACACCCGGCCTTGTTAACGGAAACCGGCAATGATCACCCCGGGAAGCGCTGAACCGTTCCGTTACTCTTCTGGCGGCCCTTGCCGATTGTCCATTGTGCGGGCATCTGCTAAGTTTCCTGACTCATAGCCCCCGGAATACGGCAGATGCACCCATGGACACCCGACTGACCGAGCTGACCGCCTGGGTCAACCAACAGCCCGACTTTGCGGGAGCCACGCTGACCACGGTTGCCGGTGACGCCAGTTTCCGGCGCTACTTCCGGGCACTGGCGGGGGACCGCCGGGCCATCGTCATGGACGCGCCTCCGGCCCACGAAGACTGCCGCCCGTTCGTGGCCATTGCCCGCCACTGGCGCGCCCAGGGTGTGGCCGTGCCGGCCATTCTGGCGGAAGACCTGGCGCGCGGGTTTCTGCTGCTGGAGGATTTCGGCGATCGGTTGATGCTGTCGGCCCTGACCGAGAACAGCGCCGACGCGCTCTATCGTCACGCGATGAACGAACTGCTGCGCATCCAGCAGACCCCCGACACCCCGGACTGGCGGCTTCCGCCCTACAATGAGGCTCTGCTGGACCGGGAAATGGCGCTATTCCCGGATTGGCTGATCGAGCAACAACTTGGCATCGGGATCAGCGACCGTGAACGCTGCATGCTCGACACCAGCTTCGCTTTCCTGCGCGAAAGCGCTCTGGCCCAGCCCACGGTGACGGTACACCGGGATTACCATTCCCGCAATCTGCTGATACGCCCGGACAGCCCGGCACCCGGTGTCATTGACTTTCAGGACGCGGTGCGCGGTGCCGTTACCTACGATCTGGTGTCCCTGCTCAAGGACTGTTATATCGCCTGGCCGGAAGCGCGGATCAGCGCCTGGGTTGAACACTATCGTCAGGCCAGCGCAGCGGCGGGCCTGCATCATGCCGACGCGGATACATTCCGCCAGTGGTTTGAACTGATGGGCATGCAGCGGCACCTCAAGGCCGCCGGTATTTTCGCCCGTCTGGCCCTGCGCGACGGTAAAACCGGCTACCTCGCCGATGTGCCGCGGACAGTCCATTACCTGGTGCAGGCGAGCAGCCGGCTGCCCGCCCTCCGTCATCTGCATCAATGGCTCCTGCAGACGGTGGTGCCGGCGTTGACCGCACTGACGCCGCCGGATCCGTTACGGGCGGACCATGCCGGATAACAACCACCCCGGCGCCATGATCCTTGCCGCCGGCAAGGGCGAACGCATGCGCCCGTTGACACTGACCACACCCAAGCCCCTGTTGCGGGCCGGTGGTCGTGCGCTGATCGATTATCACCTGGACCACCTGCGCAGCGCGGGGTATACCGAGGTGGTCATCAACCATGCCTGGCTGGGCGAGCAGATCGAGCAGACTCTCGGCGATGGTCACAGACGGGGGCTGAAAATTCACTACTCCCGCGAATCCGCCCCCCTGGAAACCGCCGGCGGCATTCGTCAGGCCCTGCCGCTGCTGACACGCCTCGGGCAGGACTGGTTGCTGGTCATCAATGGTGACATCTGGTGCGACCTGGATCTCGCCCGGCTGGCACCGCCTGCTAACGACGACCTGGCCGTGCTGGTGCTGGTGGACAATCCGCTCCATCACCCCGAGGGCGACTTTTATCTGGACGCAGCAGGGCGGGTACACGCCAGTGGCACCCCGGCCCTGACGTTCGCCGGCATCAGCCTGTTACACCGCTGCCTTTTCGAGTCCCTGGCGCCCGGCCATCGCAAACTGGCGCCCGTTCTGATCAAAGCGATGGATGCAGGCCGGGTGGCCGGCTTGCATCACGACGGGGCCTGGTTTGATATTGGCACGCCGGAACGACTGGCAACCCTGGACCGCTATCTCCGTCGTCCCGGAGGAGACTGATCCATGTGCGCCATGGCCGCCGAGCCTTCGCTGTCAGCGCGCGTCGAGCGGGAATTTCATGACCTGCTGGATGAGCTCAATGCCTGCGGCCATCAGGCCAGCGAACTGATTGCCCGCACCCGACTGCCCGGCTGGTGCCGACGCAGCCTGTTCTACTTTATGGGGTACATTGCCAAGGCCGATGGGCGGGTGACTCCCGAGGACATCGCGTTTGCCGAAGACATTATGAAAGCGCTGGGCCTGTCGTCACGCCAGCGACGCAAAGCGATCAAACAGTTCCAGGCCGGAAAACAGACCGAAACGCTGTCGTCATGGCGCGCACTGCGCCTGCGACTGATTGCGAGGATCATGCCTTCGCCGGCACTGCGCACGATCTTCTGCCTGTGTCATCAGGCTCAGGTTCACGGCAACCCGAGCACTCAGCGGCGTTACCGCTGCGAGGACGCCATTGATCAGATCGGTTTACCGGTCACGCTGATGAAATCGATCCTCGACAGCTATGGCCGCAAAATCTGGATTACCCGCCCGGAACTGGAACCGCTGCCGGACAGCTACGAAACGGCTTGCCAGTTACTGGGGGTCGGCACCCGGGAGACCCTGGAGCGGATCAAGCGAACCTACCGGCGACGGGTTTCCGAGTGTCACCCCGACAAGCTGGACCGAAATCTGGACAAGGCCGACCAGGCCCTGGCCAAGGAAAGGCTGTTGCGATACCAGAAGGCATGGGAACTGATCAGGCGTCGCCATCGCCTGCGCTGAGCGGGCTGAATCCTGCTTGCCATCACCGCTCCAGCCAGGCTGTGATCCGTGCAGCAATCTGGGCAGCGTCGCGCCGGACTGGCGGCCGTTCCATGGCGACCGGCTGCTGTCGGTACTGTTGATGCCCTGCACGACTCATCAACGCCTGCCGCTGCCCTGCTTCTTTTGACTGTTCACGTTGGCTGAACAGCTCGAGCACCGGCAGATTCACCGCCTTCATAAGGTCAGGCAGAGATTGAGCGCGGCCCGCCTGAAACGTCGGCGTCAGCCAGATCAGGGCACTGACCGCGGGCCGGTTTGCAGCCACCTCCCGGACAATAACATCCGCCCCCAGCCCCAGCCCCAACAGCATCACCGGTGAGTAACCACGCCGCACAAGCTCACCGATTGCGGCCTGAAGGCGCTCATGCTGTTGTTTTCGGTAGGCTTGCTCAAGCGTCTTGAGGTCCTTCTCGATGACGTCGATCATCACCGAATCGTTGGTTTTAGCGGCAGCATCCACGGGCGCTGGCGTCTCGGTGGGCGTGACCGGAAGCGGTTCAGCCTCCATCTGCCACGCTTTCTGAAGGGCATAATCAGGCATTGGCAACCCCATCGACAGTGCTGCCCAACCGGCCTCTGCCAGCGGCGCACGCAGCGCTCCGATCACCCCGGCATCTGCCGACAGGCCTTCATTGTTCAGCAACACCACGGCGCCTTTGGGTGAGGCACTTCGTTCCGGCTCCAGCAAGCCCAACACCCGACCGCTGTCGCCGGCATCCAGCCAAACCACCCGATCCGGATTGGCCCGCGCGAGCGCCTCTGAATCCAGTCCCGAGGTGATCGTGGCGCGCTCAAGGGGCATCGCGGGAGCGTTCTGGCCGGACGACTGGCCAGGAGATGCGGCCGGCTGGACAGCGGACTGGGCGCCTGCGTCCCACGCCAGCAGCAACCACATCATCACCGATAGCCTGAATGCACCGGGTTTACTGATCCCCATACTCCGTCTCCGTTGTGTGCCGGTTATTGATGCCTGCAATCCGCCATAGCGCCACCGCAATCCATCAGCGAAACTGGTAGACTGTCGCGATCCAAACGCTCGTCCGAGTTCCATTTATCCGAGAGAGCCGACATGAAACCGTTCCAGATTGCTCCGTCCATCCTCTCCGCCGATTTTGCGCGCCTGGGGGAAGAAGTCGATAACGTTCTCGCCGCCGGTGCGGACATTGTGCATTTTGATGTGATGGACAACCATTATGTGCCCAACCTGACCATCGGGCCGATGGTCTGCGAGGCACTGCGCAAGCACGGCATCACCGCGCCCATCGACGTTCACCTGATGGTATCGCCGGTGGACGACCTGATCCGGATGTTTATCGACGCCGGGGCCAGTTATATCACTTTTCACCCCGAAGCTTCCGCCCACATCGACCGCTCGCTGCAATTGATTCGCGACGGCGGCTGCAAGGCCGGGCTGGTCTTCAACCCCGCTACCCCCCTGCACTATCTGGACTACGTCATGGATCGTCTGGATATGATCCTGCTGATGTCGGTCAACCCGGGGTTCGGCGGCCAGAGCTTCATTCCCGGCACCCTCGCCAAACTCCGCGAGACCCGTGAACGCATCGATGCCAGCGGGCGCGATATTCGCCTGGAGATCGACGGCGGCGTCAAAATCGATAACATTCGCGCAATCGCTGAAGCCGGCGCCGATACCTTTGTAGCAGGCTCCGCCATCTTCAGCACCGACGACTACCGGTCCACCATCGACCGGATGCGCACAGAACTGGCCCGGGCAACGTGAGCCAGGGTATGTCATTCAACAACGACTGGCCGAAGACGGTGCTGTTCGATCTGGACGGCACGCTGGTGGACAGTGCTCCGGACCTGGCCACCGCGGTGGACCGGATGCTGGTCGACGTTCAGCGGCCGCCGGCCGGCCAGCACAAAGTGCGGCAGTGGGTGGGCAATGGCGCAGCCGTGCTGGTGAAACGCGCCCTGGCAGACCGGTTCGACCATGAGCAGGCGCCCGGGGCGGATGAAGCCACTTTTATTGATGCCCTGGATCGCTTTTATCGGTTTTACGCCGAGGTCAACGGCCGTCAGGCCCGGGTGTATGACGGCGTGCGGCCCTTTCTGCAGGCGTTGGCTGAGCACGCCTGTCAACTCGGGGTGGTGACCAACAAACCGCAGGCCTTCACCGGTCCGTTACTGGATCAGATGGGCCTGGCGCACTGGTTCCCGGTCACCGTCAGCGGCGATACTCTGGCCGTGCGCAAACCGGACCCGGCCCCCCTACATCACGCCATCCGGCAGTTGGGGGGCAATCCCGCGTCCACCCTGATGGTAGGCGATTCGATTACCGACATCCGTGCCGCCCGCAACGCCGGGGTTCCGGTAGTGGCTGTGCGCTACGGCTATAACTACGGCGCGTCGATAGACACCCTGGGCGCGGATATTGTGGTTGATTCACTGGCGGAGCTTTTGTAATCTCGTGCTCAATCTATTTCGTTTCTGGAGACAACCTGCCATGCAGGGACTGAATCTGACTGCAATCCGCCGGGGTGTATTAACCACCCGGGCAACACGATGGTGGCGATGGCGGACCGGCTGAGCTCAGCCCGGCAGCCCGTGGCCTCTCGTTGGCCCGAGCCTGCCTGACACCGGACGGTTGCGACCGGCTTTCGCGGCCCACCGTCAAACAAGCAGATCAGATTCAGGAAACCCGCATGACACCCGAGCAATTTGCCTCGCTGGCCGAGGCCGGCTATAACCGCATTCCGGTCTACCGCGATGTTCTCGCCGACCTGGACACCCCGCTCAGCACCTATCTGAAACTGGCCAGTGGCCCCTACTCGTATCTGTTCGAGTCCGTTCAGGGTGGCGAAAAATGGGGCCGTTATTCGATTATCGGTCTGCCCTGTCAGGAACGGCTGGAAGTCCGGGGGCACCAGGTCACTGTCATCCGCCAGGGCGAGGTGGTGGAGTCGTCCCACAGCGACGACCCGCTGGCCTTTGTGGAGGCCTATCAGGACCGTTTCCAGGCCCCCGACCTGGAGGAACTGCCCCGCTTCAATGGCGGACTGGTGGGCTACTTCGGTTATGACACCGTGCGGTATATCGAAAAACGCCTGCAGGACAACTGCCCCCCGGACCAGATCGGCACACCGGACATTCTGCTGATGGTCTCCGATGAGGTCGTGGTGTTCGACAACCTGCGGGGCCGACTGCATCTGATTGTGCATGTCGATCCGAGTCACGAAGGCGCCTATGACGCCGCCGTGGCGCGACTGGATGAACTCGAATCCCGCCTGCATCGACAGACCGCCGACGCGCCGATGACCCCCGAGCGACTGCGCGGCCAGTCAGTCGATGAAAGCGATTTCATCTCCGGCTTCACCCAGGACCGGTTCGAGGCGGCCGTCGAACGCATCAAGGACTATGTGCTCGACGGTGACGTCATGCAGACCGTGATTTCCCAGCGCATGTCGATTCCCTTCGAGGCGCCGCCGATCAACCTGTATCGGTCACTGCGGGTACTGAACCCCTCCCCCTATATGTATTTCCTGGACCTGGATGATTTCCAGATTGTCGGTTCGTCGCCGGAAATCCTGGCGCGTGTCGAGGATGAGGAAGTCACCGTCAGACCCCTGGCCGGCACCCGCAAACGCGGGGCCACCGATGCCGAGGACCGGTCACTGGAAGCGGAGCTGCTGGCCGATCCCAAGGAAATTGCCGAGCACCTGATGCTGATTGACCTGGGCCGCAATGACGTCGGCCGCGTGTCGGCAACGGGCACCGTCAAACTGACCGACCAGATGACCGTGGAGCGCTACTCCCACGTCATGCACATCGTCTCGAACGTCACCGGAAGGCTGCGCGATGGGGTGTCCTGCCTGGACGTACTGCGGGCGACCCTGCCGGCAGGCACCCTCAGCGGCGCGCCCAAAATCCGCGCGATGGAAATCATTGACGAACTGGAACCGGTCAAACGTGGCGTTTACGGTGGCGCGGTTGGCTACCTGTCCTGGAACGGCAACATGGATACCGCCATTGCCATCCGGACCGCTGTCATCCACGACAACACCCTGCACATTCAGGCCGGCGCCGGCATCGTTGCGGACTCCGTCCCCCGCATGGAGTGGAAAGAAACCATGAACAAGGGCCGCGCGATTTTCCGTGCCGTGGCCATGACGCTCAACGATTTTGACCACTGAGGCGGGGAGACACTCCATGTTACTGATGATCGACAA